>JASGMB010000045.1 GCA_030156665.1 Clostridiales bacterium | reverse complement strand
TAAAAGAATCTTCCACTCTAAACCATGGGCATAAAGCCCCAGATATTTTACTATGTATATTATTCATTTATTAATCATACATCAATTTTATATAAATTGCCAGTACTATTCAATGGTGGGGGTGTATATTCTTCAAGTAAAAATATATGCCCTTAATGATGAATCTGCTTGATAAAAAACCAAGCATTACCCGAATATAGTAAATAATTATTATATAAAAAAAGGTCAAACAATATGATAATACTACAAATAGAAAATAAGGGTAGAACTGCATAGCAATTCTACCCTTATTTATTAAAACTAAATCCTATTCATAAAGTTTCAGCAAGGTATATTGTACAATATACCTTGCCGAATAGAGGAGTTCAATGTTATTAGAATTTTATTTCTTAAGAATCAGCTTATCTTGAAGTGCCATAATTCTATTTCTTTGTTCATCAAGCCATTTATACCCTTCTTCCCTGTTTAAGTAGAATGGTGCTTGATGATATGCTTTGTCAATCGCTTCTGCATATTCTTTATTTGTTGTTGCAATTTTTTCTACTGCCTTACTAAATTTATCTACAATTTCTTCCGGTGTTCCTTTCGGAAAAGCGAAGAAATATGCTATCGGTAATACTACGTCATATCCCTGTTCCTTAGCTGTTGGAATATCAGGAAATTTTGGATTTCTTTCTTCTGTAATAACTGCTAAAGCTCTAAAATCTCCACTCTCTAGATAAGGTTTGACCGTTCCATAAGGATTGGGAATTGCATCAATATGCCCACCTTTTAGAGCTGCAATCCGATCGGTTGCTCCACCAGAATCAACGATATTAAGCTGAGCGCCTGATGCATTAAGCATGGTACCAGTTAGATATGTAGTTGCACCTGTATTCCCGGCAATCTTAATCTGTCCGGGGTTTTTCTTCGATGCTTCTACCAGGTCTTT
This sequence comes from Clostridiales bacterium, assembly GCA_030156665.1. Taxonomy (GTDB): domain Bacteria; phylum Bacillota; class Clostridia; order SK-Y3; family SK-Y3; genus JASGMB01. The sequence continues at coordinate 19,998 of JASGMB010000045.1, read as the reverse complement.
TAAAGTTTTATATGGCGAATCCTTACTTACCGTGATGATATCACCAGGATTTTTAGCTGCGATACCGGCAATTTCAAAGTCTTTAAATCCATAGTCAACCATTCCGCTTGCTTCATTTACCTGCATCGCTGTATGGTAGAACAATACAGTGTAGCCATCCGGCTTAGCATCTTTTACTTTCCTGCTACCAACTGTTCCACCATTACCCGATACATTTACTACTACAAGAGACTGTCCAAGTTCTTTCTCAAGATACTTTGCATAAGTTCTTGCATTGAAATCGGTATCTCCTCCCGGATTAAAAGGTACTATAATTTGAATAGTTTTTTTAGGCCAATCTAGGCCTTTATTTGCCTCTTCTTTTTTACTTTCTTCCTTTTTGGGCTCTTCTTGCTTTACCTCTTCTTTTTTAGACTCTGAAGAAGTTTTTGCCTCTTCCGCCTTTTGGGAACATGCAACAGTAAATACAGAAACCATCATTAACATTGCAACTAACAATGCAATACTTTTTAAAAACCTTTTCACACAAAATTCCCCCTCTAAAATTTATTTACATTTGTTATAATTAACCAACTTTAAAACTAAATATTATGATTTAAAGTTGGTTAATTTCATTGATAACTACATTCGTTTATTTTAAATTTAGATATTGGTTATCGATATAATCAAGCAAAACATATGCCATTTTTGAGAAATCTTATAATACAATCTGTTTCTAAGGTTGTTATAACGATTTTAACCGCATCGTACTGCCTAGAAGAAAAATGAAAATTATAAAAAAGTGTTCATATTTGAACATTATTGTTCTAATATGAACACCTAAATTTGAAACATACCTTATGGGTGCATTTCATTTGTTTGAAGAATATTATTTAAATAAAAAATATACACCCATACCTTATTAACTTTCAATAATAAAGAATACTCTCCTATCTTAGATCCTCAATATTCAACTCTTTCATACGTCGCCACAGTGTTGTGCGGTTAATACCTAATCTTTTTGCCGCCCTGGATTTATTATATCCTGCTTTTTCAAGAGCATCTTTTATTTTATTTCTCTCTATCTCCTTTAACTCTTTTATATATGAGTAATTGGAATCACTTGAAAAGTCCGATGCACTACTGCTAATAAATAACTCTGTATTACTATTATTATTGGACAAAACATCTTCTACATTTTTCTTGTCTATTATATCGGACTGGCTCAACACCACCAGTCGTTCACATATATTGTTTAATTGTCTTATATTCCCCGGCCAATCATAACTTCGCAACGCTTCTACTGCTTCATTGGTAATATGTATATCTTCTTTGCCAAAATACTGTTGGTGTTTCTTTATAAACGAATGCACTATAAAAGATATATCCTCTTTTCTTTCCCTTAGAGGCGGTAAACTAATTTTTAATACATCCAACCTATAATATAAGTCTTCCCGGAATTTTCCCATTTGTACCAGCATATTCAAATCTTTATTGGTAGCCGATATCACTCTAACATCCACCGGAATAACCCTATCGTGGCCAATACGCCTTATCTCTTTTTCCTGCAACACCCTTAATAAACGACCTTGTAACTTCGGAGATATTTCAGAAATTTCATCTAGAAAAATTGTTCCCTTATGTGCAAGCTCAAAAAATCCAGGTTTTCCACCTTTTACCGCACCAGTAAAAGCGCCTTCTACATATCCAAACAATTCACTTTCTAACAAATTTTCCGGAAGCGCTGCACAATTAACTGCTACAAAAGGTCCCCGCTTTCTCGGACTGTAATTATGAATACTTTGAGCAAAAAGTTCTTTACCCGTTCCGGTTTCACCGACGATTAAAATATTGGAATCTACCTGACTAAATTTTTTAGCCGTTTGTATTGCCATCTTAATTTTTTGACTTTCTCCTATAATGTCTTTAAAAGTATGTTTCGCAATATGTCCACGCGTATATATCTTCTCCCTTATTTTCCCTTCCATTTCCTGTATTCTTGTAATATCTTGAAAAGTAAGTACATCTCCCACATTCTCACCTTTCAAAATAATAGGTACTTTATTAATGGCTAATTGAATATCGTTATATTGTATAATCTCATCTAAATGTTTGCGGTCTGAACTTAACAAATCCCTAAATTTGGAATTTGGTATTATATTCTCTATATTTTTACCGACAGCATTTTCGGCATTAATACTTAAAGTTTTTTGAGCGGCAGCATTAAACACCGAAATTCTATTTTGATTATCTATCGCTATAACACCTTCATAAGCGTAATCAATGATTGTTTTATAGCGCTGCGCTTTTTCTTGTTCCCTTCTGCTGATGTAAGCAACCCTTTTCGCTTCAGTAATCGCTTGCCAGATTGACTCACTGCCCGATTTAATGAATACGGTGTTTGCCCCCAATGCACTGCCATATGCGCACGTTTTGACTCCTCCTATAATGGTATGAATACCCTGCGCTACAACTCTACTAACGATTTCCTCAATATCGCTTTCATTTGCTAACATAAAAGTTTTAATATCCATCCCCACTATATGGGATAATCCTTCTGCGCCCATAATCATATTGGTTGGACCAATAATAGCAACTTCTTTACACCCAAAGCGTTGTTTACTTTCATAAAGAGCATGAATAAGGTCATTCCCCGCTACCGGCAGTTCTACCACCGGTACGAAATTTTCCCGTTGTCTTAAATGATAAGCAATGCCACCTCTTGCTACAATGACATCCGAATTAAACTTCATATTTTTCAATTCAATCGACCCTGGCGCCATAATAATTTCCAGCTCATAGTCTTCATTTTCATATTCCGGCTTATAAATATTCTGATTATGTTTTTCAAAAATTTCAACAAACAAATTGGCAAAATCTTCATACGGAGCGATAGCAGTAATTTTTATCATTCGGTATCCCTCACAAAATTTTGATAATTTTAGGAAACAAAGAAAACTTCAGTTAAAAGACATTTCAAAATAGATAATGCTTATTTGAACTAAGACAATGCGTTAACTTAAATCTTTATTATTTTTTAGTTTTTCGCTAAAAAAAATTCCGTTGATTGTAAAACTACAATTAACGGAATTCTCTTATTTTAGTATCTAACTACTTTCGGTCTGTTAAAAACGCCGCTACCATTGCTGTTGCGATTGAAAGGTCTTCTGTTTTGAGCTTTTTTAGCAGCTCTACAATCTTTACATCTAGTAGGTTGATTTTCAAAACCTTTCTCAGCATAAAACTGCTGTTCTCCTTCTGTAAAAACAAACTCGCTACCACAATCTCTACAAGTGATATTAATATCTGGCATTCCATATACCTCCTTTTTTGATACTTGGAATCTTTATTGTAAAATAGTATGGTTTCATTATGACTCCAAGAAAAGGAGATATGAATGTATACTGACTTTTACTTTAAAAAGATTCTTCAAGTTTAATATATCATAATATTACGCATAAAGCAATAAAAATATACCCTTAAAATTTATTTTTTGTAAAATTTATTCTGCATCGATGGCAAATATATTCTCTTGCCTTTTCCTATATTCCTTGCTAATCAAACAACAATGACATCCACCAACACGCCTATTAAAACCACTATTCCCACTAATTCATTCACATTATAAGATGCTATCTTGACATTGGTAAGGTTTGTTGGCGAAACAATCTTATGTTCATAAATAAGCATGCCTGCTACTATCGTCACTGCCGTATAGTAAGCCCATCCCATCGGATAAAATACAGGTATTAAGTATAATAGAGCTACTGTAGTAAAATGACATAGTGCAGAAATTTTCAGAGCGTTTTCTATGCCGAAGCGGGCAGGAACTGAATGAATATCATTTTGAATATCAAATTCATAATCCAATGTCCCGTAAATAATATCAAATCCCGCTACCCATAATGCAACTATACCCCAAAATATAAATGGTACAATTATATCAGGAAAGATCAATTCTCCTTTAATTGCAAGCCATCCTCCCATAGGAGCTCCTCCTACCGCTGCTCCCAATACAAAGTGGCAGAGCCACGTAAATCTTTTTGTAAAAGAATAGATGATAAATAAAAATAACGGTTCCCATTTTTTAAGAATTCCTTTTGGAATATGGCGCCCTGCTGTTCTGGGATTACGGGCATCTATATCACTGTCTACCAAACGATTTAAAGCATTAGCCCCATTTCTTGCCCCCAATAGCGGGTATGACGAAAAATTACCATATCGCTCAACTGTTTAACTTTTGCAGCTGCTTTTACACTTTGCTGAAATAGCTCCACTTTTCTATCTCCTCATTTTATTCTGCCTTCTCCATCTTCAATGCAGTTAGTCTATTCCATATTCTTTCCATTTTTTGCTCACTAAATTCTTTATTTCTTCACTCATCTCTATGTCATCAGGCCATTTTCGGTTATGCCCTTCTTCCGGCCATTTTTTAGTTGCATCGATCCCTATCTTATGTCCATAATGCGGTAAAGGTGATGAATGGTCCAGCGCATCGAGGGGACCGTCTACAATTAATATATCTCTTTTGGCATCAATATTATTGAACACCTTCCATGCCACTGTAGATAAATCATGAGGATTTACATGATGGTCTACCACAATCACCATTTTAGTGAACATCATTTGCCCCATTCCCCAAACAGTATTCATAATTTTTTTCGCATGTCCCGGATAACTTTTTTTAATGGCAATAATAATACAATTATGGAAAACCCCTTCTAAAGGCATATTAATATCTATAATTTCGGGATTTTGCATCTGTAAAAGAGGAAGAAAAATCCGTTCTGTCGCCTTAGCTATGTAACAATCTTCCATTGGCGGCTTTCCTACAATGGTAGCAGGGTATATCGGCTTTTTTTTACGGGTAATACATGTCACATGAAAAACCGGATATTTATCTTCCAAAGAGTAATATCCCGTATGGTCCCCGAAAGGACCTTCTACCCTAAATTCATCTAAATCTATATACCCTTCGAGCACAAATTCCGCATGAGCAGGTACTTCAAGGTCATTTGTAATACATTTGACCACTTCTACCGGTTTTTTTCTTAAAAATCCCGCAAAAAGATACTCGCTAATTTCCTTGGGCAGCGGAGCGGTAGCAGAATATATGGTGGCAGGGTCCGCACCTATCGCTACTGACACCGGCATTCTGTTGCCTTGTTCTTTAAAACGGTTAAAATTCTCCCGTCCATCTTTATGCATATGCCAATGCATTCCGGTAGTTGTTTTATCATATACCTGCATTCTATACATGCCCATGTTGGTATTTCCGGTAACTGGGTCTTTGGTAATCACAAGAGGTAATGTAATGAAGCGTCCTCCATCTTTTGGCCAACATTTTAGAATAGGCAAAGTATCTAAATCAGGTTCTTCAATCACTTCCTGACAAGGCGCATGATTTACTTTTTTAGGAAATATGTTGGCGAGTTGTAATAATTTAGGAGCAGCTTTAACTTTATTGATGAGTCCTATATAGTTGGAAGGCTTCATCAGGTCTCGAATTTCCTGTGCGATATCATCAAGATGATCAACCCCTAAAGCCAGATTCATTCTTTCATAAGATCCCATTGCATTCATTAGCACAGGATAATGAGAGCCTTTTACATTTTCAAATAATAATGCCGGTCCACCCTTTTTACATACTCTATCAGTAATTTCTGTAATTTCTAATTCAGCGTCAACCTCTGTTTTTATCCTTTTCAATAATCCCTTCTTTTCAAGCATTTCAATAAATTGCTGAAGATCCTTATATGACATGGATACCCCTCCGTAATGAGTGGATGGTAAGTAGCAGGTGGTGGGTCGTGTACTTTTATTCCACCCACTACTCACTATTCACTGCCCACTATTTCTAAACTTTTCTTCCAATAAGCTTGTCCAATATATCCTGCATAATCTCCCGACTTGGTCCTTCGGGTAATGCATTTAAATTCCGCTGTGCTTTAGCCAAATATTTTTCCGCCAATGTCCGGGCATACGCTACTCCTCCAGAATCAAAGGCGAATTTTAAAATTTGCGCAATATCGTCATGCGTATACTGCGTTTTTGAAAGATATGCTTTCATTCTTTCTCCATAGTCTTTACTACGCAACGCATATATAATGGGCAGTGTGTAAATCCCCTGAATAAAATCACTACTCACCGGTTTGCCCGCCAAAGCTTTTTCTCCTGTAAAATCCAGTATGTCGTCAGTAATTTGAAAGGCCATCCCCATGTTCATACCAAAATTCGCTAAAGCATTCTTCATCGACTTACTGCAATTGCCCTCGCATGCTCCAACATAGCAGCTTACACTGAATAAAATTGCTGTCTTTGCAGCAATTCGCTTAAGATAGCCAATAGTGCTTATATCTGTTCTATACCTATGGTGATACTGCTGTATCTCACCTTCACATACTACTCTAATCGCTCGGGCCAACTTCTTGGTATTTTCTATATCTTTAAATTCCGAGACAAGTAAAAATGCTTTACAAAACAAATAATCCCCTGTAAATACCGCAATATCCTTTCCCCATTTAGATTGTACAGTTGGACTATTTCTGCGCAAATGCGCATTATCAATAATATCATCATGTATCAACGTTGCCATATGCAAAATCTCGATGGCCGCAGCCAAAGGTACAATTTTTTTTCTATCATATTCACCTACCATTGCTGAAAGTACGGTAAGCAACGGCCTTAATCTTTTCCCTCCCGACCTAACCAATTGATCGGTAACTTCTGTAACCAAAGGTTGTTTTGATTTGATACTGCGAAGCAGCGTAGCCTCTACTATATTCATTTCTTCTGTTATTTGCGGATAGTTAGATAATATATTCATAATTCACCTACATCTAAAGCTATTTTAATATATATTCTTTATCTACAATCTTAATTTTTCCTACTAAACCTTTTGTAACACGTACCTCTTTATTTTTATTAATCATAATAGCCTCAATACCCGGTTGCGATTCAACAAGCTGCAACCCCTTTTCTTCCCCTAATAAGAAAAGGCTGGTAGATAATGCATCGGCATCCATGGAATTATCAGCAATAATGGTGGCACTTACAAGTCCACTTTCAACAGGATAACCTGTAAAAGGATCTAAAATATGATGATATACTTTTCCCTTCTCTTCAAAGTTTCTTTCATATGGACCGGAAGTTACAACTGCCTTATCGGAAACCTCTACAATAGCCATATATATTCCTCTGCCTTTAAACGGGTCCTGAATGCCAATTTTCCAGTCTTGTTGCATAGGCACCTTTTTACCGCGCATGAGAGAAGAAAAATATTCTGTTAAACCAATCTTTTTCTTTCCTAAAACAATGACATTGCCACCTAAATCAGCATAAGCTCTCTTTATGCCATATTCTTTTAGCACTCTTATGGCTTCATCCGCCGCATATCCCTTGGCAATTCCTCCAAGATCAATGCCTGTCCCTTTTTGTAAAAGTCGTACCGTATTTTGTTTTTCATCCATCTGTACTTTTTGATATCCGATTTTATCTATTACCTCATCAATTTGCTGTGGGTCTGGTACTTTAGGGTTTTCTGAATTAATCCCCCATAAGTCAACCAACGGTTTAACAGTAATATCAAAATTTCCGTTGGTCAGTCGAGAATAGTATAAACCTCTCTGCACTACGTTAAATGTATCCGGTCTCACTTGAACCGCTTGGTCAAATGCATCATGGTTTACATTCCATATATCACTGCCCTCTATATAGGCACTCATGGTATTTTCTATTTCCTGAATTCTGTCCATTGCTGCCTGAACGGCCTGATCTGCATCATTCCCATAAGCTTTAATACTGACCATTGTAGATAGCAAGAAATTTGTTTTCACGGTTGATTTTTCTTCCAAAGGATTTAGTAAAGTAAAACCCGAAAAAATAATAGCAATCAATAGAATTGTTAATACCAATTTTAAATGTCTTACAATAAACTTCAAATATGCTTCCCCCAATATTTTAATTTATTCATGTTATAAAGTATATAAATCTCAAATAGCACAACAACTAGAAAACTACTTATACTTATCAATAAACTGCCCTTTTAAATAATAGCACATAAAAAAGTTTATTTAAAGTCTTAATATCGATAACCAATATCTAAATTTAAAATAAATGAATGTAGTTATCGATATAATTTCCTATGTGTTATAAAAAATATAACAGGGATATATCTTAAAATAACGCTTGTTATTCATTATCCCTGTTATAAATATATCAATATATTTATATGCCATTATTTATTGTGACGCTTCCTGCCTGATTTTACTTATAATTTCCTGAAACGCTTCATATGTGCCGGTTGCACCGGAAATTTTATCTACTTTTGAAGCATCCTGAACTTCTATGAATTGTATGGCGACGGTGTTGGCTCTGTTCGCACACCGGCACAACCTATTGCTACACTACTAATCAGTAACATACATAATATGAATTTTCTCTTCATACTTACACTCCCTTTTTTTACAACTATTAACAGATTAAGTTTGCAAGTGAATCATGAAGATTTCGTCATAGAATAAGTATTTACCCTTTTACAATTTTATATTCACTGCTACAAAATGAATCCCAATATAGAAAACAAAACTTAAATTTAAATATCTCCTTTCAAAATATTTTATTAGAAAAATAATACAGTTTAAAAATATTATGATTAATACTGCATATTTAAATTATAGAATTATCATGAATGGAAATAACTATTATTAATGAGCAGGTGGGATAATCAAGGAGGTTTTTATATGGATAACACCAATATAGTGATCCTAGGCGGAGGCTATGCAGGAATTGAAGCAGCCAAAAAACTACATAAGCAGCTTAGAAAAATTCCTAATGTCTCTATCACCCTGGTAGATCAAAATCCATTTCACGGATTAATTACCGAACTGCATGAGGTTGCAGGATATAGAGTTGAAGAAGATAGCGTAAAAGTTCCTTTAAAACACATTCTTCAATATACCAAAACCAAATTCATCAATGATAAAGTTATAAGCATTAACCCGGAGGTACAAAAAGTATTTTTAGAAAACGGCGAACTACAATATGACTACCTCATCGTCGCTGCTGGAAGTGAGCCGACATCTTTTGGCATCCCCGGAATCGAAGAGCACGCATATACGCTTTGGTCAGTCGATGATGCGGTAAAAATAAAAAAACAAATTATTAAACTTTTTGAAATGGCACAAAAAGAGAAAAATCCTGAAAAAAGAAAAGAACTGCTTAGCCTTGTAGTAGGAGGCGGTGGCTTTACCGGAATAGAAATGATGGGCGAACTTATGCAGTGGACAAAGTACCTTGCAAGAGAATATAAAATCAATCCTAAAGAAGTAAAACTTATCATCGTAGAAGCTTTACCAGAGATATGCCACACATTAAATGAAAAGCTTGCAAAAAAAGTAAGTGATTATTTGATTAAAAATGGTGTAGAAATCATCACCAACGCTGCAATTACCGAAGTATCTCCTAATGCCGTTTTTCTTAAAAACGGACAAACCATTAACACCCGATTGGTAATATGGACTTCTGGCATACAGGCAAATAGCTTTGTAAAAGAAACCGGTTTAAAATTAGCAAAAAGAAACAGAATCGAGGTAAATAAATATTTACAGGCTGTAGATCATGCAAATATATATGCAATTGGAGATAACGCTTTTTCTACCGATGAAAAAGGTAATAGCGTCCCGCCTTTTGTGGAGGCAGCTTTACAAACAGCTACAGTTGCTGCTCAAAACATTGCAAATGAGATAAAGGGTATTAAAGAAAAGAAAATATTCAAACCAAAATTTCATGGATTTATGGTGTCGGTAGGTAGTGTTTATGCTGTTGCCGATATTATGGGCATCGGAATGTCTTGGCTGCTTGCGACTGCAATGAAACACCTAGTAAACTTGCACTATCTATTTGAAATAGGCGGAATTGAAACCTGCATAACATATTTGCAACACCATTTCTTGTCCCGTGCGAGACATAAACCCGCCTTTTTGGAAATGTTAATTGACCATTTTAATGCACGCTCAAGGTCTTACTGGCTAGCTATCGCAAGAATAGCCTTAGGCTTTGTATGGCTGTTTTCTGCCGTCGACAAAATATCGCACGGTTGGTTGACAGCCGGAGATAAATTGGTATCCGGTGCCTCATTACAGCTTATTGGCCCTAATACACCAGCTTTTTATGCATGGTTTGTTGAAAATATCATTTATTCATATCCATTATTCTTTCAAACTATCATTACACTAACCGAATTGTTTATTGCAGTTACCTTGATCAGTGGCGCATTTACTTTTTTCGGTGCTGCCGCTGCAATTGGCATGAATATAAACTTTTTTCTCTCAGGAACAGGACAATTATATTTATTACTTGCTCACATCCCTATGTTAGGCGGTGCAGGAAGAGCTTTCGGATTAGACCACTACATCATGCCCTATTTGATGAAACAGTTAAGATACTGGCAAAGAAATGATACAATAAAATTAAATCTTTGGAATTAAACGTAAATAAAAACGGCAGTCATTTGGCTACCGTTTTTATGTATACTATTTTTAAACTAATTTCTTGTTTTTACTGATACCGATAAAATCCCGGCACTTCGGAGTATAGGCAGAACTTTCCACGCAGTCACTGCTACCACAACATCCAATATCAAATCTTTTATCATATACGGTATCATTATCATAATACTATTTATAAAAGTTAGAGATTTTCCTAAATAAAACTTACTGATGATATAAAAATAGGGAATTCCTATCACGTAAGCTACCACAAGGCCAGCTGTTACCGCGATAAATATACTTTTAAGGCTTAACTGCCCAAAGCTCTCCACCATTTTACCCATAACATATGCAGCGACAATGAATCCTATTAAATAGCCAAAAGTCGGATTGAATACATATGACGGTCCGCCGCCATACACAAATACAGGAATACCCATCAAGCCTACTAATACATATATCAGTTGAGATATCATTCCTAGCCTTGCCCCCAATAAAACACCCGCAAAAGAACAGAAAAATAATTGAAGTGTAAGTGGAACCGAAAACGCTTTAATATTAATAAATCCGCCCACTGCAGTTAGTGCAGCAAATAAAGCTGCAAATATCATATCTTTTGTTGTTATTTTCATTTATTTCTCCTCACTTTCTATATACCAAAGTATTCATTAATAGATTCAAAAGCTGCGTTCACCATTAGTGCTATATCTTTTTCTTCTACAATATAAGGAGGCATAAAATAGATAACATTTCCTAAAGGACGAAGCAGCACGCCTTTCTCTAACGCTATCTTATAAATGTTATATCCTACTCTTTTTTGCCATTCAAAACCTTTTTTTGACTTTTTATCTTCGACCAATTCCAATGCTCCTACCATACCTAATTGGCGGAACTCTCCGATGTAAGGATGGTCGTCTGCTGCTGCTTTGATCATATCATTCAGCAGCTTCGATTTCTGCCGGTTATCCTCCAGTATATTCTCCTGTTCAAAAATATTTAATACTTCACATGCCACTGCACAGGCCATTGTATTTCCCGTATAACTATGGCTATGCATAAAAGCTTTTAATTCTGTATAATCACTGTAAAAAGCATCATATATTTCATCGGTCACAAGGACAAGGGATAAAGGCATATATCCGGCAGTAATGCCTTTGGACAGGCACATAATATCTGGACTTACATTTGCATGTTCACAGGCAAACATTTTTCCTGTTCTTCCAAAACCTACTGCAATCTCATCAGCAATAAAGTGAATATCATATTGCTTACATAATGCTTTTAACTTCTTCAGGTAAACCGGTGGATACATCTTCATTCCTGCTGCTCCTTGAATAAGAGGCTCAATAATCACAGCACATATTTCTTGGTGTTTTTCATTAATCAAACTTTCCATATGGTGAAAGCATTCTGCGTTACAATTCTCTCGACATTTATCGTAGGAACAGCGGTAGCAATCAGGTCCTTTTGCTTTATAAGTATTTAGCATAACAGGTTTATATATTTTACTATACAAATCTAGGTCTCCCACCGAAAGAGCGCCCAGTGTCTCTCCATGATAAGCATCAGTAATAGCTACAAATTTCGTTTTTTTCGTTTTTCCTTTCTGCTGGTGGTACTGAAAGCTAAGCTTAAGGGCCACTTCCACTGCGGCCGAACCGTTATCGGCAAAGAAAACTTTACTGAGACCTTTAGGAGTAATCTCCACCATTCTTTCAGCAAGTTCTATCGCCGGTCTGTGGGAAAAGTTTGCGAATATTACATGCTCTAACTTTTCCAACTGCTTTTGAATTGCCCTATTTATTCTTTTATTACTATGTCCAAAAAGATTGACCCACCAAGAAGATACCGCATCCAAGTAAGATTTACCGTTTACGTCATATAAATACGCTCCCTCTCCCCTGTCAATCACAATAGGCGGGAAGTCTTCATAGTCTTTCATTTGGGAACAGGGATGCCAGATATATTTTAAATCTTTTTGTTGTAACCATTCCATATTTATCACCTTTTTCTAGTTTACAATAGCTTAAATTAATCTGATGTACTGGTCAAAATATTGTTCTAATCGCTAAAAATTCCAAAGCGGAGAAATTCTAAGCTCCGGATATAAAGCCCGAGGTATTTCATAAGGTAGATTCTCTTGAAACTTTATGCGGCATTTATCCTGCCCCATAAGGGGTCAGGATTTCTTCCACAGTGGTTATAAATCAGTCATTAGCTCAACAATAGATGAAATATCAATTTCTTTTCTGAATACATCTTTCAAGTTCCCTGTCTGTAATTTTTCTACATAAACATTTTCCAGTTTAGGGATTACACCAAGCACCGGAAGCCCAGTCACCCTTTTGATGGTCTTTATATTATCATTGTCACATAAGGCCGATGCATCATAACCGTTTATCATAATACCTTTTACAGGTATTTTCATATTTTGGGCAGCCATGACAGTGAGGATAGTATGATTTATCGTTCCCAGTCCTGCCCTGGCTACCACAATTATCCCTATATTCAATGCTTGAATGAGATGATACAACATATATCCTTTATCATTCAAAGGAACAGCAAAACCCCCACTACCTTCTGCCACAATATAGTCATATTGACTTTTTAAATATTCAAATTTTTCTTGAATAGCGTTAATATCTATAGATCTATTTTCAATTCTGGCAGCCAGATGGGGCGATACAGGTGTTTGGAAGCTGTAAGGGGTAATATGGTGGGTTTCTTCCTCCAACCCTGAAATCCATTTTACAAATCGGGTATCCCCCGGAATAAGCTGTCCTTTCTCAATGCTTGCGCCGCTTAATACCGGTTTGAAATAACAGGCATTATATCCTTGTGTGAGCAGCAGGTACATCAATCCTCCACTGACAACAGTTTTCCCCACATCGGTATCTGTACCTACTATAAATATACCCTTTGCCACAATCTACACCTCTAATCCTTCCTTTTGAATCATCTCAATATCTTGGGAGATGCTATTCCCCACCGTCGTTAGGTAGTTGCCGACTAAAGCCGCATTTACCCCAGCTTTAAATCCTAAATTTTGAAGTTCCCCTAAAGCATTTCTACCTCCAGCATACCGGATAAACCCATCAGGAATGATAAATCGGAATAAAGACATGATTTTTAATATTTCCTCCGGACTTAAGGGCTCTATATTTTCCATAGGTGTACCTTTAATAGGATTCAATACATTTACAGGGATTGATTTAATACCCAATTCCTTTATTTCAAACGCCATCTTTATTCTATCTTCCATACTCTCACCCATCCCTATGATTCCGCCACAGCATATATCAAGTCCTGCAGCCATTACATTTTTAATGGTATTTATCCTATCCTGATAAGAGTGGGTATCACATATCTTGTCAAAATACTCTCGGCTTGTCTCAATATTATGATGATACATGGTCACCCCCACATTTTTTAGTCTGACAGCTTGTTCATAGGAAATGATCCCATGTGAAGCACATAATTTCATTCCGGTCTCTTTTCTCAAAACTTTGTAAATCTCAATTACCTTTTCAAAATCTTCTTCCGAAAGGCTTTTTCCACTGGTAACCAGAGAAAAGCGGTGCGCTCCGCACTTTTCATTTTCTCTGGCTCTCTCCAAAGCCTCTTCTACACTGATCAAAGGGTACTCTTGCACACCTGTATGATAATGTGCCGATTGAGCACAATATTTACAATTTTCTGAGCATTTGCCCGATTTTGCATTCATAATGGTGCACAGGTCTACTTTGTTTCCTTTAAACTTTTCACGAATCCTGTTCGCAGCAGTAAATAACTGCTCTATATTTTCAGTTTCGGACAACTGAACAGCTTCTTCAAATACAATGGATTGTCCACTCATGATTTTGTTTTCAACTTTTTTTATAAAATCTTTCATAGCTGTTTCCTTTCTAATTGAACCTATTGTACTATTTTAATGGGTTAACTTAATCTGTTGCGCTAGAACAATATTTTCATTAGTACAACAAATTAACTTACTGTTTTTATTAGCCCCGTTTTTCTTAAAATAGGAATGATACGGCACGCCGTTGTAGAAACAATTACACTTAATACAATATCACCGCCCACACAGGTCAAAAATCCCCAATATACTGCCCACCATAAACTTTTAGTATCATTGAGATAAAAATTATATATCATGTACAAATACGGGACACCTAGAAGGTAGATCACAAAAAGTCCTGATAGTATAGAGATAAGTGCATTTTTTAAGTTTAACGCTTTAAAGCGTTCTGAAACCTTTCCTATTACATAAGCTCCCGCAATAAAACCGATAAGATATCCAAAGCTTGGCTGAAATATGTACGAAGGTCCGCCACCTTGAGTAAATACCGGGACACCACTTAATCCCACCACTACGTATACAATTTGAGATAACATGCCCAATCTTGCACCTAATAAAATACCTGCAAAAGCACAGAAAAAGAACTGCAGCGTAAAAGGAACAAACGGAATAGGAATCTTAATAAAAGCCCCCACTGCTGTCAGTGCAGCAAATAATGCCACCAAAGTCATATCTTTGATCTTGTGATTCACTGTATTGACCCCACTTTCATGTTCATTATCATTATTATTTCTTTAATAGAATAAACGAAAAAAAAGCAATTGTCAACCTATTTATATTTTTAGTTAACAATTGCTTTTAAAGACTGCTTCAACCTTTATACTACATCAAATCCGTAATCTCTGTCGATAATTTTACTACAGCCCTAAAGAAACAGACAATCCGCAAAACGCTTTACTTCTTAAAATTAATATTTTTTATCTGCCCGTCTAAGTTTATAGTTGTTTTACTCGGCTTTGTTTCCGCTATAATACTACCATTTCTAATTGAATAACGCACCGGCACCTGTCGGCGAACTGCATCGTATTCATCTTCTGCCGGAAGGATAATAAAGTTTGCCGGTTTGCCTTCCTCTATTCCATACTCATCTAAAATGTGTAAAGTTCGAGCACTATTATCGGTAATTAAATGGATAGCATTTTTAATTTCTTCATAACCCATCATCTGGCACGCATGAAGCCCCATGTGCAGCACCTGAAGCATATTAGCCGTTCCAAGAGGATACCATGGGTCAAAAATATCATCATGTCCAAAACACACATTCATACCTGCCTGCAACAGCTCTTTTACCCTTGTTACACCTCTTCTTTTCGGGTAAGTATCAAATCTACCTTGAAGATGTACATTCACTAGCGGGTTTGCAACAAAATTGATTCCCGAAAGCTTAAGCACTCTAAATAACTTATAGGCATAAGCATTGTTATAGGAATGCATTGCCGTCGTATGACTTGCTGTAACACGGCTGCCCATTTCATATTCATATGCTTTAGCGGCCAGCACTTCAACAAACCGTGACTGCTCATCATCAATTTCATCACAATGAATATCTATCAGCTTGTCATACTTAACAGCTAGTTCAAATACCTTTTCAATCGATTTAACGCCATATTCTCTTGTAAACTCGAAATGGGGAATTGCACCTACTGCGTCTGCACCCATTTTTAATGATTGCTCTAAAAGTTCCAGACCATTAGGGTATGAGATGATCCCTTCTTGGGGAAATGCTACAATCTGTAAAGTAATCCATTTGGATATCTCCTCTTTTACTTCCAGCATTGCCTCTAGTGCAGTCAATGCAGGATCAGTTACATCCACATGGGTACGTACATATTGAACACCATTGGCAATCTGCCACTCTAATGCTTTTTTAGCTCTTTCTTTTACATCTTCCTTAGACAGCATTTTCTTTCTTTCAGCCCAGCGTTCAATTCCCTCAAATAGGGTGCCGGTTAAATTCCATTGAGGTTCACCGGCTGTAAGTGTGGTATCCAGATGTATATGAGGATCTATAAAGGGAGGAAGGGCAATTCCACCCTCTGCATCAATAATATTTTTTTCTATATCATTTGTCTGCCTTACCTGCCTGGCAATTTGCACTATCTTGTGATCTCTTATTAAAATCTCCCATAATCCATCCTGGCCTTGCCGCCTTACATTTTTAACAATCATTTTTTCACCTTCTTTAAGCGATTTCCTGCTTACTGATTTCTGGTGTTTTCTCAAATATTCTTTCTTCCAACACTGAGATAAATACATAGCACACTGCTGCACCTACGATACCGTTTAAAGGTGGTATGCCCGGAAGGAATTTCGCAGCTGTAACACCTAACGCCCATGCAATCAATGCAGTCCATTTTACAGCTTTGAATTGGATTGATTCAAAATCTGCATATTTCCCTTTTTTGACAATAAAATAATCCGCAATGATAATACCGCCTATCGGTGGAATCGCAGACCCAAGGAAAGTAAGCCATCCTACAAAGTTGTTATACAGCCACATCGCACCAACTGTTCCGACAATTCCGTTAAAGATAACCAACTTATTTTTAGATATTTTTGTAATGTTGGAAAATCCCAGACCGGATGCATATAATGCATTGTCGTTTGTAGTCCATATATTCAATCCCAAAATAATAATTGCAGGTAAGATTAGCCCCTGTAAAAACATTACTTCCGAAATATCTGACTTCCCTGTAACTGCTGCTCCCACGGCACCGAATAGGAACATCAGTGAATTTCCTAGAAAGAATGCGATGACTGTCGTAATAACACCTGTTCTTCTTGTTTTTGAAAATCTTGCAAAGTCAGGTGTTAACGTACCTCCGCTTGCAAAAGATCCTACACACATGGTGAGGGCTGTTGCAAAGGCGATTGTTTGTGTTGGGCTAATACTTAAAAGTCCTGTCAATCCTTGAACCGAATCGATTGCCTTAAATACTGAAAAGCTTCCAAGCACTGCAATCGAAGGAACCGCAATGAAACTTAGGATGGTTAACATTTTTATACCAAAATAAGCAGTGGATGTCATTAAAACTCCTGCAATCACAATTAGTAAATACGCATTAATCCCTGTTACTTTTTGAACGGGAAGAGCAAACATGGCTACCCCGACACCAAACCAGCCAACTTGCGTTGCACCCAGCAAAAATGAAACTGCATAGGAACCCTTTTCTCCGAAAGAGTATCGGGCAAGTAAATGGGTAGATAACCCGGTCTTAGACGCAATATATGCCAATGCACCCGTATAGGCTCCCAGTATCAAGTTTCCAAATAACACAACAGTTATAAACTGCTTGACATCAAGCCCGGTACCCAGTTCACCTCCAGTCCACATGCTCGCAGAAAAAAATGTAAAACCCATCATTACTGCAAACATTGACCAAAATCCCCTTTTTTGGTTTTGCGGCACTGACTGCAGCGCATAATCATGGTCGTGTGTTTTTACATTTGTGCTCATAGCAATACCTCCATCAACTCAATATTTTGATGAACTGGTACCCATTAAAAAAAGCTTTTTATCTTGACTGACAAAAAGCTTATAATATACGACTTAGATATAGAACATACTATATCTACAGTGATACTATCCTACCTTGTCAGCCTCTCAGGACTGAATTAAAGGCACCAGTATTCAATTATCGAAATTGTAACATGATTTATTAAATGTGTCAATTAAAATTTCTTATATGGGCATATATTTTTTACTTATTCTGCTGGTTTAAAACGCTCAAAACAAAGGATTTCCTCAACCGGTTTTCTTGGTCTAGGGTGATTACGCCATTCAGGATGAGGATATCCTAATGCAATGATACCAACTGCATTCAATCCTAGTGGAATAGCAAACATGAATGGCTGCTGCTGAATCTTGAATACAATAATATCTTAGTGCCTTTTCTTCTTTCACTGGGCGTGAATAGCTAAAGTCCGCTACAACAACAATTCCAACAGGAGCTTCCGGTAAAAATTTTGCCCATTTTGACCGATCTGCAATTTTTTGTTTCTTATCCTGATCCCTAAAAATAATGAACTTCCACGGCTGCTTATTATGGGCAGACGGTGCCCAAGCCGCACATTCAATAATCTTTCGAATCACTGTGTCCTCTACTTCTCGCCTACTATCATACTTTCTTATACTTCTCCTAGTTTTTATAGCTTCAATTACCTCCATGACTATCACCTCAAAATATGATTATAATACAAAACTTTTTAAATTTTTGTATTTTTACACATCCATAAGTTCTACTCAAACGATATGTACATGAAATAAACTTCATTCCCATTTTTCCCTCTCTTAAATATTATATACTAAAACAAAATTTGAGGAAATAATTTGAATTTTATAATACTACTTATTAAATCTAATTTATATCATTTATTTTAAACATTAGATAATCTCTCCGCTACCTCCAACCATATCTTCTAAATTTTCATGGACTAAATTAATTAAATATGCATATTTATATTATATAGGACTATCAAATAAATAATTTATGTATATTGGTGAGATTTAGATGATATTTAGAGCTTTATTAATAAAAAAAGAGGATAAAAAAATAGATATTAATATCATAGAGATAGTCCTAGGCATACTCACAGTCTTAGTATGGATTATATTTACATTATCTTCATTGTGGATTTTAACATCACTTATTTGGGTATTATTATCACAGGTTTGGTTTAAGAGTTTATATTTACCTTATAGTATCCAGTTTACCCTAACAATATTTTTACTCTTAATTGTTTGGGGTATCCTGGTTAGTATTGCATGTTTTTTATTCCATCGACGTAGACAACCTATGGATAAACATTTACAAGATATTAATCCAGAAATATTTAATTGTCATGCTCAATCTCATCCTTGGACAGAAATAGTGTATTTTGATTCAAAATACCAAAATGCTTATGTATTAAAGAAAAACACGATATTAACTGAAGAATTAGAGAGACTTTCTCCTTCTAAGATGCTTTCCCATGCAATAAATTTATATAATCAGGGGATGATTAAAGAAGCTATTGGTATTCTTAGATTAATTATAGACAACCCAAATTCAAACTCATTATTAGTACAAGTTGCACAATATAGGCTAATTCAGCTATTGCCATATTCAGGAGAAATAGGTGTGAAAATAATAAAAAAGATGGAGGAGGATAGATAATGCAATGAACTTAACTGATTTTGAAAATATACGGTTTAATAAGGGACTCCGGGGATATGACGTTCAAGAGGTAAATTATTTTATAAACGAGTTATTAAAATTATGCCACAAGCTAGAAGCCGAGAATAAAACTTTAAAAGAAAAAGTTGCAACTTATGAACAACAAGAACAGTTTATACGAGCAGCGTTAGTAACTGCAGAACAAACTGCTGAATCCATCAAGATGAATGCTAAAGATATAGCAAAAGACATTCAAACTGAAGCAGAAAAGAATGCTTTAAAACTTATAAAAAAGACTGAAAATGAAACTAAGGCTTATCGTGATAATATTTATAAATGCTTCTATAGCTATGAGCGAGAATTACGCTTAATTGTGGACCATTTTTATACGTTAGCACGAAAGCATATGCAACAATTAGCGGATTAACCCCTTCATTTTGGACATTTTTGCCTAATATCTTCTGTTTTCTCACAATTACTTAACATTCTATCTCAACCTTCTCATACTGCAGTTACG
>JASGMB010000044.1 GCA_030156665.1 Clostridiales bacterium | reverse complement strand
AATATTGGCGCTTCTATTGCCAGCGGGTCGGTAAAAACCCACGGAATGATCATTGTTCCCTGTAGTATGGGAACATTAGGCAGTATTGCAAATGGTATATCATCCAATCTTTTACATAGAGCAGCAGATGTTATCATTAAAGAAAAGAGAAAATTGATATTGGTACCAAGAGAAGCCCCTTTGAGTACCATTCATTTAAAAAATATGCTGCACGTTGCCCAGACAGGTGCTGTGATTATTCCTCCTGTACCGGCTTTTTATACCAATCCCTCTACCATAATGGATGTAGTGGATTTTGTGATAGGTAAGGTTCTGGATCAACTGGATATTGAGCATGATCTTTATACACCATACTATGAAAAAATGCAGCATTGAGAATGTGGAAAAATTGTTTGTAAAATTTTTCGGACGCTTAACGCCAAGCTAAAATATTGCAAAGAGGTGTATTTATCGATGAAGAAAATGATATTGATTGTTTTATGTAGTTTTTTATTATTGATTTTTACTGGTTGTAATTCACAATTAAATGAGAAAATAACAATTGGATTAATGCCGGATGTAAACTCGGTACCTTTTATTATAGCAGCAGAGAAGGGGTTGTTTAAAGAACAGGGATTAAATGTCGAGACACAATTATTTATGAGTGCTGTAGAAAGAGATGCGGCACTGCAAGCCGGGAAAATAGACGGATGTGTATCAGACATATTGGCTGTTGTTTTTGCTCGACAGGGAGGATTTGATGTAAAGATGACTTCTGTAACTGATGGAGATTATGTATTATTGGCATCTAAACATTCAAATATAGATAACATTCGGGATCTTAAAAATGTTGAGATAGGATTATCCACTAATACTATTATTGAATATGTAACAGACACTATACTCACAAAGAATGGCTTAAAAGAAGAAGAGATTAAAAGGATGCCGATTCCCAAAATTCCTATACGATTAGAAATGCTGGAAAATGGAAAAATTTATGGGGCCTGTTTGCCCCAACCGTTAGCCACGCTTGCAGAAGAGAAAGGGGCAAAAGTGATTGCTACCAGCAGTAAACAAGGACTAGCCCCTAGTGTAATGGTTTTTAATAGTGATATAATTAAACAAAAAAAACAAGCAATAAAAAAAATATATGAGGCTTACAATCAAGCGGTACAGTTGATTAATGATAACCCCTCTTCTTTTATGGATTTGATTGTACAAAAAGCAAAATTCCCTCCGGAAATTAGGGATGCTGTCCAACTACCGCAGTATAAAAAAGCGGAACTGCCGAAACAAGAAGATGTAAATGAGGTATTAAACTGGATGGAAAAGAAAGGTTTATTAAAGCGGCAATTTAAATACAATGATATGGTTGAAAAGGGTCTTTTCTGATGATTAAAATTACAAATTTAACAAAGCAATATATAAATAACGGTATCAGGTTAACTGCACTAGATGGATTGAATCTTACCGTTAGTAAAGGTGAAATTTGTTCTATTATTGGCCCTTCAGGCTGTGGCAAAACAACACTGTTATATATCCTCGCCGGTATTATTAAAGAATATGAAGGTAAAGTATCTATCCATAACTTATCGCCAGACAGTCTTGGAGGTACTGTAGGATTGATTTTACAGGATTACGGTCTTTTGCCCTGGAAAACAGTATGGCAAAATGTAGTGCTTGGGTTAGAAATCAAAAAAGTGAGTAAGAAGGAACAAGAAGAACGGGGAGAGAAGGCACTTCAAAAAGTAGGTTTAGCACATTTAAAACATTTGTATCCGTCACAATTGAGTGGGGGACAAAAACAAAGGGTTGCTATTGCACGGGCACTTAGTATGAATGTCAATGTTTTATTAATGGATGAACCCTTTTCAGCATTAGATGCTATGACGAGGGAAGAGGCACAAGAAATATTTTTAGACCTATGGAAGAGATCGAATATGACCGTTGTGCTGGTTACCCATAATATTGAAGAGGCCGTATACTTAGGTAATAAAATTGTAGTGATGTCACCTTCCCCGGGCAAAATTTCTTATGAAATATTAAACCCGCACCAAGGGAAAATGCACATCAGATCTCATCCGATTTTCTATCAACTATGTGCTCGAATTCGTCAGCATTTAAAAAAATGAAAGGGAAGCAAATTTGTTGTTAAATGTCAGAAGTAGATCTAGCAAGCTATAATATACTCTCAATCTAAATCTTAAATTGGTGGGAGGATCATATGAAAGCTATTAAACGGTTTATAGTACCGGTACTGGTGGTATATATTCTTTGGTGGGTAGGAGCGCTTTTTGTGAATAAACCCATGCTGCCTGTTCCACATAAAGCGATAATACAGTTTTTTATAATCTTTCCAACACAATTATGGGTTCACATGCTGGTTAGTTTATATCGGGTAGTAAGCGGCATCGGGATTGCATTAATGATAGGATTACCTTTCGGTTTGTTTATTGGCCGGAACAGGGAAATGGATAGGTTTATTTCTCCTATTATTTATTTACTGCACCCCGTACCCAAGATTGCATTTCTTCCTATCATTATGCTATTATTTGGATTAGGTGATATTGCAAAAATATTGACTGTAGCGCTTATTGTTTTCTTTTTGATATTAATAACAGCTAGAGATGCGGGGAAGAATATTGACAGACAACTATATTACTCGTTGATTGCCATGGGAGCCAGTGAATTGCAAATTTATCGCCATGTAATTATTCCAGCAGCAATGCCTGCAATATTTACTATACTTCGCCTAAGCATTGGCACTGCTATAGCTGTTTTGTTCTTTTCTGAAACTTTTGCAACCAGTTACGGTGTAGGCTTTTTTATTATCGATGCATGGACACGAATTGTCTATGACGAAATGGTTGCAGGTATTATAGGCTTAAGTTTTATTGGTCTTATATTATATGGTATTGTTGATGTGCTAGAAAAGAAATTATGTAAATGGAAAGGAGATTAAATTTATGTATGACATTATTATTGTCGGTGGAGGAGCCGGAGGGCTCACAGCAGGAATATATGCGGGAAGAGGTGGCTTGAAGACTTTAATTATTGAAAAAGCGTTTACCGGTGGGCAAGCTGCTACTACATATGAAGTGGATAATTATCCGGGCTTTAATGAAACAATTAGTGGTCCTGATTTAATGATGAAAATGGAAGCCCAGGCAAAAAAATTTAATGCTGAAATTATATATGAAGATGTTACAGATATAGAAGTAGACGAAAAAATCAAGAAAGTTAAAACGAACAACAGTGTGTATGAGGCTAAAGCACTTATTCTTGCTATGGGAGCCAATCCTAGAGAATTAGGTTTATCCAAAGAAAGACAGCTCAGAGGGGCAGGTGTTTCTTATTGTGCTACCTGTGACGGTGCTTTTTATCGTGATAAAATAGTTGCTGTAGTAGGTGGGGGAGATACCGCTGTTGAGGATGCACTATTTTTAAGCAAATTCTGTCCGAAAGTATATCTTATCCATCGAAGAGATCAATTACGGGCAGTAAAAGTTTTACAGGAAGCGGCTTTCCAGAATGAAAAAATAGAAATTATATGGGATACAACGGTAGAAGAGATATTAGGAGAAGATAAAGTAGAGGGCATAAGAGTAAAAAATAAAAAGACAAATGAAGTAAAGGATTTGGCAGTAGAAGGGCTTTTTATTGCGGTAGGGGTTGTGCCCAATAGTGATATTGTAAAAGGAAAGATAGAAATAAATAATAATGGCTATATCATTACCGATGAAGGTATGTTAACCAATAAATTTGGTGTGTATGCCGTAGGCGATGTACGAGAAAAAACTTTGCGTCAGATTGTTACAGCTGCTGCAGACGGTGCAATTGCTGCTTATGCTGCAGAAAGATATATCAGTGAAAATAAATGGGAGGAATAAAACCAATTCTCAATTCAAACTTTGGGGGGAGTATTATTGTTATTAATCAAAAACGGAAAAGTTTTGACGATGGATGGGGCCGATTATGATAATGGTTATGTATTAATAGAGGATAGAAAAATTATTGATGTTGGCAGTATGGATACATTGGATGAAAGCGGATTAAAGGTTGAAGAAATAATAGATACTGAAGGTGGATATATACTTCCGGGATTTATCGATGCCCACTGCCATGTAGGAATGTGGGAAGATGCTATGGGATTTGAAGGGGATGATGGGAATGAAGATACCGATCCTGTAACTCCCCATCTTAGGGCAATTGATGCAATAAATCCTAACGATAGGGCATTTGATGAAGCAAGACGGGCAGGTATTACTACTGTTGTAACTGGTCCGGGCAGTGCGAATGTAGTAGGTGGACAATTTGCAGCAATTAAAACCTATGGAAGAAGAATAGATGAAATGATTTTAAAAGAGCCTGTTGCAATGAAAGCTGCATTTGGAGAAAATCCGAAAACGGTTTATCATCAGAAGAATCAGTCACCGGTTACACGTATGGCAACAGCAGCTATACTTAGAGAAAGTTTGATGAAAGCACGGGAATACAAAAGGGCACTAGATAAATACCACGCTGACCCTGAGGAAAATGACAAACCGGATTTTGATCTCAAGATGGAAAGTTTAGTAAAGGTATTGAATAAGGAAATTCCCGTAAAAGCTCATGCGCACAGAGCCGACGATATTTTTACAGCGCTTAGAATTAAGAAAGAATTTGGAATAGATCTGACAATTGAACATTGTACAGAAGGTCATCTGATTGTAGACTATCTTAAAGAAGAAGCTGTGCCGGTCATGGTTGGCCCCTCATTGTCGGATCGATCAAAAATAGAACTCAAAAACCTTACTTTTCAAACACCCGGTATACTTGCTAAAGCCGGTTTAAGTGTAGCAATTATTACAGATCACCCGGTAACACCTATACAATATTTACCTCTGTGTGCTGCACTTGCAGTAAGAGAAGGAATGGACCAATACGAAGCATTAAAAGCCATTACCATTAATGCAGCCAACAATTGTGGGTTAGGGGATAGAATTGGTTCATTAAAGATAGGTAAAGATGCGGATATTGCAGTTTTTAACGGACACCCTCTTGATTTCAGGACAACAGCAAAATATGTAGTGATTGATGGTAACATCGTTTATAAATACCATCAAAGTTAATAATAAGCGGTGTAATAAATGGATGAAAGAAAAATTCATAGTTCACAGTTAACAGCTTACAGGAATACAAAACAAGGTTAAAATCTGTAAACCGTAAACTGTGAACCATGAACAATTTAAGTAAGAACGATGAATGAATTTGTATATTGTTGCCATATAGCTGTTGCACTTTCAAGATTTATATGATAGAATATTAATGAAACGATGTTTCGTATGTTGGGACGTGGTGAGATGGCAGAAAAAGGAGTACAAACATTAGATAGAGCATTGGATATACTAGAACTACTTGCAATACAAAGAACAGGTATGGGTGTTACCCAAATTGCCAATCTTTTAGGTTTGCATAAGAGTACGGTTCATAGATTGCTGAATGCCCTCGGGGAAAGAGGATATGTAGAAAAAAATATTGATTTTGGAACTTATCAATTAGGTCTGAAAGTAGTTGAAATTAGCAGCATTCATCTTAACAGTATTGAATTGAAGACAGAGGCTGCACCTTATCTTAGAAAACTTGCATCTAAGAGCACACAACCTGTACATCTTGCGACTTTTGTAGATGGTGAGGTTACATATATTGAAAAAGTTGAAACTTTTAACACTATCCGTATGTATTCACAAATAGGAAAACGCGTTCCGGTGCACTGTACAGCTGTTGGTAAAGCACTTTTAACCGGTTTATCGGATAATGAAATTGAAGATATTTTAAAGAAATATGATTTAAGACAATTTACTTCTAATACTTTAAAAAGTATAGAGGAAATATTGAAACAGGTAAAAGAAGCAAAACAAAGAGGTTGGGCAGTTGACGATGAAGAACATGAAGAAGGGATCCGATGTATTGCTGCACCTATTTATGATTATCGCGGTAAGGTTATAGCAGCAGTAAGCACCTCAGGATCTAAGAATATCATTTCGAAAACAAGAGATAGTGAGATAAGTGAATATGTAGTAGAAGCGGCTCAAAAAATATCCAAGAGAATGGGATACAATGGCATTGAAAATGTAGAAAAAGCAATACATTACCCTGAATAAGGGTATTAAATTTCACATAATTTCAAAACGGTGTTTTATATAATGAAACAATTGTGGACGAGGATAAAGTGTTCACAGTTAACAAGTTCTTTCATTGGCAATTTAAATTTTCATTAATAAATCAAGGAGGTATTTTAAATGATTGATAAGGAAAAAGTCATTACTAAAATTTGTGATGCAGGCATTGTAGCAGTAGTTAGGGCTGAAAGCAGTGAACAAGCGCTTAAAATTGCTGACGCTTGTATTGAAGGAGGAGTGGCGGCCATTGAGATGACTTTTACTGTGCCGGGAGCGCATAAAGTTATCGAAGATTTGGCAAAAACCTATACCAAAGGGGAAATCATTCTTGGAGCAGGAACTGTAATGGATTCAGAAACCGCAAGAATTGCTATTCTTTCTGGAGCACAATATGTAGTGAGTCCATATTTTAATGCAGAAACAGTTAGATTGTGCAATAGATATAGAATTCCGTGTATGCCTGGAGCAATGACCATCAAAGAAGTGGTTGAGGCTATGGAAGCAGGAGCAGATATTATTAAATTGTTCCCTGGAGAAGCTTTTGGACCAAAGATTATAAAAGCCATTAAAGGACCTATTCCATATGCTAAATTGATGCCGACGGGTGGTGTAAGTGTAGATAATGTTGGAGAGTGGATTAAAGCCGGTGCAGTTGCTGTTGGGGCAGGTGGTGCATTAACTAGCGGAGCAAAAACCGGTGACTATGCATCTATTACAAGAATAGGTAAAGAATTTGTTGCTAAAATAAAAGAAGCAAGAGGCGTATGAAAGATTTAGATTAGAAATCAGATTGAGCAAAACGAAAGGATGGTTGTGAGTGAGTAAGAAAGTTGTTACGCTAGGTGAAATCATGCTAAGGCTACAAACCCCAAACTACCAGCGTTTTATACAGGCACAAAGTTTCGACGCAGTATATGGTGGTGGAGAAGCAAATGTTGCGGTTTCTCTTGCAAATTATGGACTACATGCCGCATTTGTGACCAAATTGCCTAAAAATCCAATTGGAGATGCCTGTCTTAGTGAATTGAGAAAACACGGCGTGGATACGCAGTATATCGCTAGAGGCGGAGAAAGATTGGGTATATATTTTGTAGAAAAAGGTGCATCTCAAAGACCTTCTAAAGTGGTATATGACAGAGCAAATTCTGCAATTGCCACAGCAAAACCGGAGGATTTCGATTGGAAAGCAATCTTCAAAGAAGCGGAATGGTTCCATTTTACAGGTATTACTCCTGCAATCAGTGATAACGGCGCCCAACTTGCCCTTGAAGCTTGCAAAGCGGCTAAAGCAGCTGGTGTAACCGTTAGCTGTGACTTAAATTTTAGGAAGAAGCTCTGGACTTCCGAAAAGGCAAACAAAGTGATGTCAGGGCTGATGGAGTATGTAGATATAGCAATTGCCAATGAAGAAGATGCTGAAAAGGTATTTGGCATTAAAGCGAAGGAAACGGATATTACTTCGGGACAGCTGAGCGATGAAGGATACAAAGATGTTTGTAAACAGCTTGTAGATAGATTTGGCTTTAAAAAAGTTGCGATTACATTGAGAGAAAGTTTGTCGGCGTCAGTAAATAACTGGTCGGGACTTTTGTATGACGGCAAAGATTTTTATAAGTCCAAGAAGTACAGCATTACCATTGTAGACAGAGTTGGTGGTGGAGATTCCTTTGGCGCCGGTTTGATTTATGCATTATTGAATGAATATAGTATGCAGGATAGTATAGATTTTGCCGCAGCAGCTTCATGCTTAAAGCATACCATTGAAGGTGACGTCAACCTTGTAACAGTGGATGAAGTCAAGAGTCTTATGAAAGGTGACGGGTCTGGAAGAGTTCAAAGATAGATTTTAAGTATTTTGTCAATTCTACTTCCTATTATTTGGTCCTGGAGATATTTCAGGGCCAATTTTTAAAGGTATGAGTAAAAGCTTACATGATTATTTATGTAAGCTTTTTAATGTTTCAAAAAAACCGGGGAAAGAAATGTTTACAGCGTCAATACCGTTGATGGTTGAATTTGACCCGGCCATCAATGCAATAATTGCCGTGGACATTGCGATGCGATGATCGTTATATGATTCAAAATGTGCGCCTGTAATGGGCTTGCCTCCTTTAATAATCATTCCATCATCTGTTTCCTGTATATCTACTCCTGCTTTGGATAATTCCATTACAACAGTCTGTATCCGATTGGATTCCTTTACTTTTAGCTCCTGTGCATCCTTAATAACGGTAGTGCCACTTGCTGCAGCCGCAGCCACAGCAATAACAGGTATTTCATCTATTAATCGAGGGATTATTGCACCTTCAATAGTAGTGCCTGTCAAAGAGGAAGAGGTTACTGTAATATCTGCAACCGGCTCATTATTTAAAACGCGGATGTTTGACACATTAATTTTTCCGCCCATGGAAGTCAGAACATCGATAATACCGGTTCGTGTTGGGTTAATGCCTACGTTTTTAATAGTAATTTCAGAATTTGGTACAATTAGGCCTGCTACTATAAAGTAAGCAGCGGAAGAAATATCTCCCGGAACGGTTATATGCTGCGGATAAAGTTCCGATACAGGGCTGCTGTGTATATCAAGGTTATTTACCCGGATATTTGCGCCAAAACAGTTTAACATTAATTCAGAATGGTCGCGGGATTTTTCCGGTTCAGTTAATAATGTATCTCCATCAGCATATAAACTGGCCAGAAGCAGTGCCGACTTTACTTGTGCACTGGCAATAGGAAGCTTGTAGTTTATTCCCTGCAGCAATTGACCTTTAACGGTTAAGGGTGCAAGATTATCATGGTCCTGACCGCTGATATCGGCACCCATTCGTTTCAGCGGTGTAATCACTCTTTTCATAGGCCGTTTTCTGATAGATGCATCGCCGTCAATAATAGAGGCAAAACTTTGTCCTGCCATTAAGCCAAGTAGTAATCGTGTAGTGGTACCGGAATTTCCTGTATATAAAATGTCATCAGGTGCTTTCAAGCCATAGAGCCCTTTTCCGTAAACATATACCTTGTTATCTGGCCGAACCTCTATTGAGATGCCTAATTTACGAAAGCATTCAATGGTGCTTAAACAGTCTTCCCCCATTAAGAAACCGTCAACTTCGGTAAGCCCATTTGCAATAGCGCCGAATATGACCGCTCTATGAGAAATGGACTTATCTCCGGGAACAGTTATTTCTCCCTTTAAGAATTTTGATGGATGAATAATCATTATGATACACCTCACTTTTTATATATCACTGTATAACCATGATCGGTTAGTATTTGATGTGCTTTTTCTAAGCTTTGGTTATCGGGAAGACTGATAATAAGTACCCCGCCTTCAAATTCTCTATTATTCGTAATATTAATATTTTTGATATTAATATTATTTTTTCCTAGAATTGTTGCTACTTCTCCAATGATTCCCGGTTTATCAACAACATCCAAGATTAATTCATAAGTATCGGGGATAAGTCCGGTAATTTGTGAGGTAATAGCGTCCCGAAATTTTTTTGCACCATTAAAAAAATCATAAACTGCTTCATTATCTTCAGAGTAAATATATGTTTTAAATTCTTCCAATATACTTATATAAGTATCCAGTATGTTTATAACAGCATCTTTATTACTAAAACAAATATTATGCCACATTTCTGGATTAGAAGATGAAATACGGGTAATATCTTTAAATCCCCCAGCTGCAAGCTTTTGCATGTATTGTTCAGGGGTATCCAAATTTTTTACAGTATTCACCAGACATGCGGATATAATATGGGGTACGTGACTAATTGCACCTGTAACCTTATCATGAAGCTGGGCGGATAGTTCAATAGGAAGACTGCCAAAGCTGCGTGCTATATGCTTCAACGCTTTAATATCATCATGCGTTGATTTCGCACAGGGCGTAAGAATATAATAAGCATTTTCAAATAAGTGGCTTTTACTGGCTGTATAACCTGATTTTTCTGATCCGGCCATAGGATGTCCGCCTACAAAATGAAAGGAATCGGACATTTGTTCAATATGGCTGATTAATTGAGACTTGGTGCTTCCAACGTCTGTAATAATACAATCCGGTTTTACTGCTGGAATGATTTTTTTAATCCATTCGGGTGTTTTACTGACAGGGGTGCAGATAAACACCATATCCGATTGATGAATGTCCGGAGTTATCTCTGTAGCACCCACAGAGATAACCCTTTCGTTTAATGCCTGATTTAATGTGGCTGTATTGCAATCTATACCAATAATTGTTTTTATACCACATCTATCTTTTAATGCTTTGGCAATGGAGCCACCTATTAGGCCAAGACCGATTACAGTTACATGTTTTATATTCACAATATGCCTCCTGATGTATATAATTTAGCTCGTTGTGCTAGTCAAAATATTATTCTAGTCGCTGAAGCCCCAAAGCGGAGAATTTCTAACACTTTTCCACTATGCTTCTGTCACAATATTTTTGAATTAGCACAACGTCTTAACTTAAGTTATGTTCATAATTTACAGTCGGATAAAATTAATGCTTATGAATCTTATACTCTCGGTCTAATAAAGCAGCAATCTGGTTTATACTATTGCAGAGCTCATTAAATTTTTCAGGTGTAAGAGATTGTGGACCGTCCGATAGTGCGCATCGAGGGTTAGGATGAACTTCTATCATCAGTCCGTCTGCTCCTGCTGCAATAGCTGCTCGGCTTAATGGTAATACAAATTCCCATTTGCCGGTAGCATGGCTGGGGTCTGCAATTACAGGAAGATGGGTTTTGCTTTTGATAACCGGAATAGCGCTAATATCCAAGGTGTTTCGTGTAGCGGTTTCAAAAGTACGAATGCCTCTTTCGCATAATACCACGTTATAGTTGCCTTCACTCATAATATATTCTGCCGCATTTAACCATTCTTCAATCGTTGCCGAAAGACCGCGCTTAAGGAGAACCGGTTTTTTACTTTTACCAACTTCTCTTAACAAATAGAAATTTTGCATATTTCTGGCACCAATTTGAAACATATCCACATATTTTTCTGCAACTTCTATAGATTTGTGGCTAATGACTTCTGTGACAATTTTTAAGCCTGTTCGTGCTTTTGCTTCAGCCATGTATTTTAAACCTTCTTCTTCCAAACCTTGAAAAGAGTATGGGGATGTTCTTGGTTTATATGCACCGCCTCTCAAAAACTGTGCGCCAGCTTTTTTTACGGCTTCGGCGGCTTCAAATAATTGTTCTTTGCTTTCAATTGCACAGGGCCCCGCCATTACAATAATTTCTTTTCCTCCAATTTTCACTCCGTCAACATCTACCACTGATGATTCGGGCTTAAAAGTTTTGCTGGCTAGTTTATAGGATTCTATAATAGGAACCAGCTTTTCTACTCCGGGCATAAGCTCAATAGGCACATCGTTCAGCACTGTCTTATCTCCGATGACACCTATAATTGTAACTTGTTTACCTTTTGAAATGTGTACTCCCAAGCCTAATGACTCCAGAACATTGCATACTTCTTTGGTTTGTTCTTCTTTTGAATTAGGTTTCATTACAATAATCATCTTGATAACCAATTTCTAAATTTAAAATAAATGAATGTAGTTATCGATGAAATTAACCAACTTTAAATCATAATATTTAGTTTTAAAGTTGGTTAATTATAACCTTAATTTGAATATAAACGTCAACTCTGCATTGTTTACAGTACTTCTTTTAGTGCTTCTACAAATATTTCACATTCTTCTTTTGTGCCGATTGTTACTCTAAGCCAGGTATCCATTCCAAATATATTTCCCGGTCTTACAATAATGCCTTTGCGTAATAAAGACTGAAAAACTTCTTTACTGTTTTTCTTTACATCTACCATGATAAAATTCGTTTCGGATGGCAGATAGGGCAGTCCCATTGCTTCAAAAGCTTGATAAAGGAATTCCTTGTTTTGTTTATTGGTAGTATAACTTAGCATTTTAAATGCTTCATCATCTAAACTGGCTGTTGCCGCAACCTGTGCATAGGTATTTACATTAAACGGGCTTCTCACTTTTTCTAAAGCACCAATGATCTTTTCATTGGATATGGCGTAGCCTATTCGCGCGGAAGCTAGACCGTAAATTTTAGAAAAGGTTCTTAGAATAATAACATTGGTATATTTGTTAAGTAACTCCACTGATTCAGGATAATCTTTACGCGTGACATATTCATAATAGGCTTCATCCAATACCACCAGTACGTCTTCTGGTATTTTTTGTAAAAATTCGTCCTGCTGGTCTTTGGTATACATTGTTCCGGTTGGATTGTTGGGATTACAAAGCCAAATGATTTTTGTTTTTTGGCTTAATTTTTCTGCCATAGCCGCTAAATCGAAACAGTAATTTTTATCCAATGGGACCTGTACACATATGCCGTCTGCAAGTTTTATGTTCGTTTCATAAAGAGGAAAAGACGGAAATGCCATGATAGATTCATCCCCAGGGTTCATAAAGGCTTTGGGAATCATTTCTATGATACCGTCAGAGCCTGCTCCAAAGAAAAATTGTGTAGGTTTCAGCCCAAACTTTTTAGCCAATGCATTGCGAAGGTCGGTGCAATTACCATCGGGATAGAGCGCAGGTGTTTCCAAGGTTTTTATGATTGCTTCTCTCGCTTTAGGGGAACAGCCTAGAGGATTTTCATTAGAAGCCAATTTTATTACTTTTTTCAAACCTAGTTCTCTTTTGACTTCTTCTATAGGTTTTCCGGGAACATAAGGTGCAATACTGTTTAAAGCATCTCTCATTTGTACTGACAAAAGAATCACTCCAATGCAATAGTTAGACGTTTAGGATACGAAAGTTGACAAACTCATTGAAATTTGTCCTTATGAGCCATATCCTAAAACTATTTTCATAACATTATACAGTATTATGAAGCAAAAGAAAATATATTGGCATATAAAAATAAAAAAGCACAAATAAATTACCATGTATAATAATACAATAATTTAAATAAAATTACATAAAATTAGTGAATTTAGCACTAAATAAAAATCATATTATGATTATATTTTATATAAAATATATATAAAAAATTAAAATTTTTATGAAATTCCTTAAATAAAAAAAGGAAAAATGGAAACGATATCGAATAATATTAATAAGAGAGAGTTAAGGGGTTGGATGTATCAAATATTAGGACTGTGAGAAAAGATTTTGCCAATTCTACGTATAACCTCAAATTCTATTTTAAATTACAGTTATAAGGGGGAAAAGCATATGAAGCAATATCCAATATCTAAAATTAGAAATGTATGCCTAATGTCTCATGGTGGAGCAGGTAAGACAACACTGGCTGAAGCCATATTATATAATACAGGCGTATTGGATAGGTTTGGTAAGGTGACTGATGGTAACACCACTACTGATTATGATCCTGAAGAAATCAAGAGGAAGATTTCTATTTGTACTGCGATGGCTCCTTGTGATTGGAAAGGTTATAAACTAAATATCATAGATACACCGGGCTATTTTGATTTTGTTGGAGAAGTCATGCAGGGTGTAAGAGTGGCTGATGGTGCAGTGATTGTAGTTAGTGGAAAATCTGGTGTTGCGGTAGGTACTGAAAAAGCATACCAGTATGCTCAGGATAGAAAAATCCCCAAAATAGTTTTTATTAATAAGATGGACGAAGACAATGCAAATTTTTATGCGGTACTTGATCAATTAAGAGAGAAATTTGGCAAAGCCATTGCCCCTTTCCAGGTGCCAATAAAAGAGAGAGAACATTTTATTGGTTTTGTAAATGTAGTGGATATGAAGGCAAGAAAATTTGATGGGCAAAAAGTAGTGGATATTCCTATTCCTGAAGGAATGGAAGATAAAGTTGAACCTGTAAGGCAGATGATTTTGGAATCAGTGGCAGAATCTAGTGAAGAACTAATGGAAAAATATTTTGCCGATGAAGAATTTACGGTTGAAGAAATTCATCATGCTTTAAGGGTAGGTGTAGAAGAAGGAAATATTGTTCCGGTGCTGTGTGGGTCTGCATTAACCAATACCGGCGTACAGGTTTTGATGGATGCAATAGCTGAGTATTTCCCGTGTCCTGAAGAAATGGGCAATGTAGTAGGTACTAAACCGGGATCGGAAGATATCATTGAAAGAAAACCAGATGAAAAAGAACCTTTAGCAGCACTGGTATTTAAAACGATTGCCGACCCCTATGTAGGTAAAATTTCTATGTTTAAAGTATTTTCTGGAACGCTTACGTCCGACTCTACTGTGTATAATCCAACGACAGATACAACTGAAAAGATAGGTCATATCTATGTATTAAGAGGTAAAAAGCAAATTGAAGTGGATAAAATTACTGCCGGAGATATAGGTGCAGTTACAAAGTTAGTGAATACCAATACGGGAGATACGCTGTGTGACCCTGCCAATCCAATTATACTGGAGGGGATTAAATTTCCGGAACCAGCCATTTCACTTGCAGCTATTCCTAAAGCAAAGGGAGATGAAGAAAAGATTAGTACAGGGCTTCACCGGCTTGTAGAAGAAGATCCGACATTAAGAGTAGAAATGAATCATGAAACACATCAGTTACTTCTTTCAGGTATTGGTGAGCAGCACTTGGATATTGTAATGAGTAAGTTGAAGTCTAAGTTTGGAGTAGAAATAGAATTGGTAGAACCCAAGGTACCTTATAGGGAAACCATTAAAAAGAAAGTTAAGGTTGAAGGCAAGCACAAGAAACAATCGGGCGGACATGGTCAATATGGTCATGTTTGGATTGAATTTGAGCCGGGAGAGACGGAAGACCTTGAGTTTAATGAAAAGATATTTGGAGGCGCTGTACCTAAAAACTATATTCCGGCAGTTGAAAAAGGATTAAGGGAAAGTATGCAGCATGGTGTACTTGCAGGTTATCCTGTTGTTAACTTGAAAGCGACGCTGGTAGATGGTTCATATCACCCGGTAGATTCTTCTGAAATGGCTTTCAAAGTAGCTGCTTCACTGGCGTATAAGAAAGGTTTGGAACAAGCAAGTCCTGTGCTATTGGAACCAGTAGCACATCTAGAGGTTGTTGTTCCTGATGAGTATATGGGAGATATTATTGGTGACCTGAACAAGAGAAGAGGAAGAATCTTAGGGATGAATCCGCAGCCCGGCGGACTACAGCAGGTGGTAGCTGAAGTACCCATGGCAGAAATATTTAAATATGCTACTGACTTGCGTTCAATGACTCAAGGCAGAGGAAGCTTCACGGCAAAATTTGAGCGATATGAAGAAGCGCCTGCCAATGTAAGTCAGAAAGTCATTGAAGAAGCTAAAAATAAAGAAGAATAATTAGGATTTATTGTTAGAAAGGTTGTTGATGAAGTTCATCAACAACCTTTTGATGTTGGTGCAGAATATTGTGCTTGCATGATTTCCTAAATTTCATGAATATTTTACCTTTTTCAAAAATATGATTTAATAAGAATATTTATAAGGAAGTGTACCTTATGTTTATTGTTACGTTTAAACTAAATCGTAAAAAAATACTCATTGCTATACTCATTATTTTGATGGTACTTATATTAGGAGCTTCGGCATTTATAAAATCAAAAGACTTAAATATATTTAATACCTTAAAACAAGAGGTTATTTATAATTTTACCAATATCAAAACCAATGAAGACAGAATTGAATTTTTAAAACAGTTTGGATGGGAAGTAGAAGAGAAACCGCTTGAAATTATGGAGGTACACATTCCGGAAGAATTAGATTTAGTATATGAGAATTACAATGAAATTCAAAAAGAGATTGGACTGGATCTGGAAAGGCATAAAGGCAAAAGAGTAAAAAAATATACTTATAGAGTGCTTAATTATCCTTCCTGCATTGATGAAGAAGTAAGGGCCAATATTTTAATTTATAAAGATGAAGTGATTGCAGGGGATATTATGACGACAGCGATTGATGGATTTATGCATTCATTGATTTATAAAGAGTAATTCACTTGGTCAATAAAAGATACAATATAGATCAAAAAAACCTATGTCCGATAACGGGGTATAGGTTTTTGTATTATCAGTGAAATTTCAATATTTTCTTGAAAGTGAATGTGGTATAATACATTAACGTATAGGACAAAGTTTATAGTAAACACAAAGGATGAAATAGGTGAAATTTATATGAGATTGCCGGAAAAATTTTTAAATAGGATGAAAGAATTACTACAAGACAAGTATGAAGACTTTTTAAAGTCCTATGATGAACAGAGATACTATGGGTTAAGAGTTAACACTTTAAAAATTAGTGTAGAAGCATTTAAAAAGATTTCCCCTTTTAAAATAGAAGCAGTACCTTGGACGAAAGATGGCTTTTATTATGAGGAAAAAGATATGCCGGGAAAGCATCCGTATTATCACGCTGGACTTTATTATATTCAAGAGCCTAGTGCAATGGCACCGGCAGCAGTGCTTGGTGTCCGGCCAGGAGAAAAGGTGCTTGATTTGTGTGCCGCGCCAGGGGGAAAGACGGTACAAGTCGCAGCGGGACTAAACGGACAAGGTGTGTTGGTAACTAATGATATTCATCCAGGCAGAGTAAAGGCTTTGGTAAAAAATATCGAGTTGTACGGCATAAGAAATGCGGTGGTTACTAATGAAAAGCCTCAACACCTGGCTGATAAGTTTACTGGGTATTTTGATAAAATTCTGGTAGATGCACCCTGTTCAGGAGAAGGTATGATGAGAAAGGATGAAAATGCGGTAAAAAGCTGGGGAAAGTTTGATGTGCAGACCTGCTGTGCCATGCAGAGAGATATATTATTTTATGCAGATAAGATGCTTAAGACAGAAGGGATACTGTGCTATTCTACCTGTACATTTGCACCGGAAGAGAATGAAGGTACTATTGAATGGTTTTTGGGTGAATTTCCGAATTATGCAGTACTAGATATACAAAAAGTTGAAGGAATGGATAAAGGTCAACCACAGTGGGCAAATGCAAGAGAAGATTTGAACAAATGTGTACGGTTTTGGCCCCACAAGGCGAAAGGAGAAGGACATTTTATCGCATTATTACAGAAAAAAGAAACGGCAAAAACAGTTTCCAATCTTTACAACATACAGGCGGTGGATAAAAAAGCCATAGCATTATGGGAAGTATTTGCCGGTGAGAATCTTACAAAAATGCCGGAAGGTATTGTTCAGATTTATGGCAGTAATATACATCTGATCCCTGAACATTTGCCCGATATGACAGGGTTAAATGTGGTTAGGACCGGCTTGCAATTGGGAAGTGTAGAAAAAAAACGTTTTGAGCCTTCGCAGGCGCTTGTGATGGCGCTACCGATGGAGCAGTTTAAAAATACTTTGGATTTAGATGGGCAATCGGAAGAGGTAAACAGGTATCTTAAAGGAGAGACATTAATGGTAGAAGGTCCAAAAGGGTGGACGGCAGTGGGTGTGGATGGTTACACCTTAGGATGGGGAAAGCAGCATAACGGTATGTTAAAAAACGGTTATCCTAAAGCCTGGCGGAAGATGGGATAAATAGAGAAAGGAGCTAATCATTGGAATGGGAGATATACAGAGATTAGACAAAATATTGGCGAATAGTGGATTTGGAACCCGAAAAGAAATAAAAAAAATGGTAAGGTCGGGACAAGTGATTGTTGACGGTAGGGTTGTAAAAAACAGCAGTATACATGTTAATCCTTACAAAGACGAGATTATGGTTGGTGGACAGAAATTAGCGTACAAAGCGTTTGTATATCTAATGATGAATAAACCGGCTGGGGTAGTATCAGCAACATGGGACGGTAAGTATAAAACGGTAGTAGACCTTGTGCCGGAACAATACAGGCACTTTGAAGTGTTTCCGGTAGGACGTCTGGACCGAGATACCGAAGGTTTACTGCTTTTGACAAATGATGGACAATTAGCCCATAAATTGCTCTCTCCTAAGAAACATGTGCCTAAGACCTACTATGCAGCAATAGAAGGGAAAGTGACTGAAGATGACGGTACTGCCTTTCAAAATGGTGTTATATTGGATGATGGATACAAAACAATGCCTGCCGAACTAAAAATTTTAAAAACCGATGATGTATCGGAGATAGAACTTACCATTGTAGAAGGTAAATTTCATCAGGTAAAAAGAATGTTTGAAGCGGTAGGAAAAAAGGTAAGGTACCTTAAACGAATTAAAATGGGTCTAGTGGCACTAGACGAATCCTTGGCATTAGGGGAATGTAGGGAATTAACAGATAAAGAATTGGAACAATTGAAAAGACCGTAGAAAGTTTAAATATTTTTATAGCGACTGCGGCAAAAAACCTAACCTAGTAAATTTACTAGGTATTTTTTATGCATATTTATACCTGTTTTATCAAAAACTTTATATGAATAGTACATTTTACAAATGTCCAACTGTAAACACATTCACTGTATTTAATGAAAAATCAAATTGCCAAAGAAAGAATATGTTAACAGTTCACAGATCTTTATCATTTACTGTAAACTGTTAATTGTGAACCAGGAACATTTTATCATTGAATATTCAAAGAAAAATTGGAATTTCTTTTATAACAGTAGAGCTGGGTTTGAAGTTGGACATTAACGATTGAAATATAAGATTAAAAAAGGAGGAACGTATATGAGTGAAACGATATTGGAAAGAACAGAGGGACGCGTAAGTTATCACGACTCTGTAGAGGAAATGTTAAAACGAATACGGAAAGATGGTATGTCAAATGTATTTGACCGATGGGCACTTCAGGAGAAGATTAGATGTAAGTTCTGTCTTCAAGGGTTAAGCTGTCAATTGTGTTCTCAAGGGCCTTGTAGAATTAGTGAAAAGGGTGGACAGGACAAAGGCGTTTGTGGCATTGGCCCTGATGCAATGGCAATGAGAAATCTATTGCTTCGCAATATTATGGGAGCAGGTACATACAGTCACCATGCCTATGAAGCATTTAGAACACTTAGAGCTACAGCACAAGGAAAAACTCCGTTTAAGATTACTGATGTTGATAAGTTAAAATGGATGTGTGAAAAGGTAGGTATTAGCACAAATCAGGATATCAATCAAATGGCCGTAGAGCTAGCCGATTTTTTAGAAGCAGAGATGGGTAAAGATCCTGAAGACCCAAGTATGATGGTTCAGGCTTTTGCACCTAATAAGAGAAAAAAGGTGTGGAAAGCATTAGGCATTTATCCTGCGGGTGTCGTGCATGAAGAACAAAATGCTGTAGCAAGCTGTTTGACAAATGTTGACGGTGATCATGCATCTCTAGCGAAAAAGGCACTCCGTTTAGGATTGGCAACAATATACACGGCACAAATCGGTCTTGAAATGGTACAGGACATCTTATTTGGCACACCTAAGCCGCATGAAGTAAATACGGATTTAGGCATCATGGACCCTGACTATGTCAACATTGTATTTAATGGACATCAGCCTTGGGGAGGAGTGGCTACCTTATTAAAAGCGAGAACACCCGAAGTACAGCAAAAGGCGAAAGCAGCCGGGGCGAAAGGTCTCAGGATAGTAGGTTCTATTGAAACCGGGCAGGAATTATTGCAAAGATTTGAAGTAGATGATGTGTTTGTAGGATTAATGGGCAACTGGCTGAGCATTGAACCGCTTTTAGCTACTGGTACGGTAGATGTAATTGCAATGGAAGAAAACTGCTCGCCACCAGCGATAGATCAATATGCGGAAAAATACCAGGTAACTTTAGTGAGTGTAAGTACAATTATAGGCATCCCCGGATTAGATCATGAGATTCCGTATAATCCGCAGGAAGTAAATGCAATGGCTGATGGGCTAATTGATCTTGCAATTGAAAACTTTAGAAAGAGAAAAGGCAAAATTATTCCTAAAGTCCCTCAGATCACCCAAAAAGCAATTGCTGGTTTTTCTACTGAAGCAGTATTACAAGCACTTGGTAATAAACTCGATCCTTTAGTAGATGTTATTGCAGCAGGAAAAATAAAAGGGGTGGTAGCGTTAGCCAACTGCTCTACTTTAAGAAATGGGCCTCAGGATTGGAATACGGTTAATCTTGTAAAAGAATTAATTAAAAAAGATATTCTGGTAGTAAGCGGTGGCTGCGGTAATCATGCCCTTGAAGTAGCAGGCATGTGTAACCTTGACGCTATACAGCAGGCCGGACCAGGTTTGCAGGAAGTATGCAACATGCTGAAAATTCCACCAATATTAAGTTTTGGAACTTGTACAGATACAGGTAGAATATCCATGTTGGTTACAGCTCTGGCAGACCATCTTAACGTAGATGTACCTGATCTTCCGATTGCAGTAACAGCGCCGGAATGGATGGAACAAAAAGCTACCATCGATGGTGTATTTGCTGTAGCATATGGCGCTTATACACATTTGTCTCCAACACCGTTTGTCACCGGAGCACCTCAGCTTGTAAAGCTCCTCACTGAAGATGTAGAAGGCTTAACGGGAGGTAAAATTGCATTAGGTGATGATCCGAAAGAAGTTGCAAGTAACATTGAAGCACACATTATGAGTAAAAGAAAAGGAATGGGATTAAGCTGATGGGATTAAAAATGGCACACTGTGATATTCACAGCGTGCCATTTTTAATGTTAAAATATGGTATAGTAAAAGAAAGAATGCCTTAGGGTGTTAAAAGGAGGAGGAATATCATGGTTCAATTCACCTTCCCAAAGAATTTTTTATGGGGAGTTGCGACCGCTTCCTATCAGATTGAAGGTGCATATAAAGAAGATGGCAGAGGCGAATCCATATGGGATCGTTTCAGCCATATACCGGGAAAGGTTGTAAATGGGGATACTGGGAATGTAGCCTGTGACCACTATCATCTATACCCTCAAGATGTAAAGCTTTTAAAAGAAATAGGGGTAAACACCTACAGATTTTCTATTTCATGGCCTAGGATTTTTCCTGAAGGGAAAGGAAAACCTAATGAAAAAGGAATGACGTTCTATAAAGAGTTAATACACTTATTAGTTCAAAATAATATTAAGCCGGCAGTAACACTCTATCATTGGGATTTACCGCAAAAACTTCAGAATATTGGAGGGTGGGCGAACCGGAAAATTACAGCATATTTTGAACAATATGCAAGATATGTATTTAAAGAACTGGGTGATCTGGTACCGATATGGATTACTCATAATGAACCGTGGGTTTTTTCTTTTTTAGGTAATTGGAAAGGAGTTCATGCCCCGGGACTTACCGACTTTTCCACTGCTTTACAGGTTTCTCATCATTTATTACTGGCTCATAGTAAAGCGGTAAGGGCATTTAGAGAAATGGGATTAAAAGGAGAAATCGGTATCACAATGGCCATGTCGCCGATGTATCCTGCTTCTCAAAATAAAGAAGATATAGAAGCGGCATGGCGAAAGGATGGATTTCAAAATAGATGGTTTATAGATCCTATATTTAAGGGCAAATACCCTTCAGATATGTTAGATTGGTATTTGGATAAGGTAGTTATGCCGGAAGTTAAAGAAAGTGATTTAGAAATAATATCAAGTCCAATTGATTTTCTTGGCGTTAATTATTATTTTAGAGAAATCATCAAGGAAGATAAAAATGAATGGCCGTTAAATTTAAAAGTTGTAACAGCAGATGGAGGTAAAACTGCAATGGGATGGGAGATCTATCCTGAAGGTTTATATGATTTACTTACTCGTTTGCATCAAGAGTATAATGGGATAAAAATACTCATTACAGAAAATGGAGCAGCATTTAATGATATTATTAATCGAGAAGGAAAGGTCGAGGATGATAATCGGTTGGATTATCTGTATCAGCATATTGTTCAAGCATATCGTGCTATACAAAGTGGTGTGAATGTTAGCGGCTACTATGTATGGTCACTGCTGGATAATTTTGAGTGGGCTGAAGGATATAATAAACGCTTTGGTATTACATATGTTGATTATAAGACCCAGCGACGTATACTGAAAAAAAGTGGATATTGGTATAAAAAGGTTATCCAAAATAATGGATTGGAAGCGTAAAGAAGCGCAAATTTGCTGATTCTTTATGCTTGAAAAGTCAAAGTATTTGTGCTTGTACATTTATTGGTAATAGTATAAAATAAGTTTGTAATTTGAAAAACGTTGGAGGAAATTTATGAGCAAGTTTAAAATGGTGCTTATCACAATAATAAGTGTTTTAAGTTTTTTAATGCTTAGCGGGTGTGATAATGATAAAGCAGCAGACAATATACCTGTAATGACACAGCAACAAGATCAGAATGAGAGCAAATTAAATAAGTCCGCTAATACAAAAAGTTATTCAAAATCTGCAGATGAGTTGCAGAACATGGAACAAAAGCAGTTGCATCAAGATGTGCAAAAGAAAAAGATTAGGATTAAAGCAATTGGAGATATCATGTTAGCTCGAGGAGTTGCTTATCATACTAAAGGAGATTATCTTTTGCCTTTTAAGGAAACAGCTGAGTTTTTAAAAGATGCGGATATTACCTTTGCAAATCTTGAATGTACTCTTTCTACAAAAGGTGAGAAACTT
This sequence comes from Clostridiales bacterium, assembly GCA_030156665.1. Lineage (GTDB taxonomy): Bacteria > Bacillota > Clostridia > SK-Y3 > SK-Y3 > JASGMB01. Next base: position 3,623 of record JASGMB010000044.1, on the reverse strand, counting down.
ATAAACAAAGGTATATGGCTGAGGGCAGAGCCAAAAGCAGTAGAGGGACTTAAATATGCAGACATTGACATTGTAAATATCGCAAATAATCATATCTTAGATTATAACGATCCAGCTATGCTCGAAACAATAGAAGTTTTAGAGCAAAATAATATTAGACATATAGGAGCGGGAAAAAACATTGATGATGCAAGAAAACCGTCGATTATAGAGGTTCAAGGAGTCCGCGTTGGGTTTCTTGCTTATAGTGACATGTATCAGTATGGATTCGGAATACCTGGTAAAAAAGAATTGCGATATTTTGAAGCAAAAAGTGATAAGGGAGGCATTGCACCGCTAAAGTATGAATATATTAAACAGGATATTCAGAAGCTGCGTAACCAAGTTGATTTATTAGCTGTTTCATTGCATTGGGGAGTGGAAGATTCACACCATGTTCCTCCTGAGCAAAGAGAATTAGCACATAAAATTATGGATGACGGAGTGGATATCATTCTTGGACATCATCCACATGAGCTGCAAGGTATAGAAATCTATAAAGGTAAACCAATTGTATATAGTATGGGTAACTTTATATTTGACCAGAATCATAAGGACAATAATGAATCTATGATAGTAGACGTAGATTTTGTTAATGGTGAAGTAGTCCGTCTTGAGGTAATACCTTTACAAATCGTTGCAAAAAAGCAAACTGTATTTGCAAAAGGACAGGACGCTGAGCATATTATGGAATATTTGAAGGATTTATCTCAACAGTTAAATACAAAGGCTGAGATACAAGGAAATAAATTAAGGTTTAATAAATGAATTAGTTGGTTTTTATTATTTATAAGAGTGTCGAGGTTTACACAGCCTTATTTTAAAACCAAAATCGTTAGTAAAGGTTTTCAGCTTAGTATTAATTTTTCTTCTATTTCTTTCTATATCCAAAACACTTGTCATGTTGTCAAAAAGTATTTCTTTAGGGACATCAGATGTTGCTTTAAATGCACATTGATTAAGCATTCAATTACATCATTTCTGGTTTTGATTATGAAGCGAAGTGTAATATCAAGACAATCTACCTTAATCTTTTGTGCCGATAGGCACATTAATTCGCAGAAGGCGATTGTCTTACTTTTCTATACTCAAAGTAACATACCTAGAATTTCCTAACTTATGGTTAAAGACATTTACAACTTCCTATAGTAGATTAAATCTAAAAAATATTGCAAAAAGTTAAAAAAAATGTTAACATACTAGTATACTAGTATAAATTTTAGGAGTTAGCATTATACAATTTTGTTTAATTTAGTTTTATAAATTTAATTCAGTAGTGTTGCATAAAATTTTTTAGCAAAAATCAACGGTAATATATACCTGTTGGTAAAATCAAAATGCCTTGTTAATATTAGTAGTAGTAACTAAACAACCACATTCTATTGATGAAGAAGTTAACAAACATGGATGATTGTACTATGTATCATCCCTACTGAGTTCAATTATATTTCAAGTGTCAAATCTTTATTTATGTAGACATCCATATAGAGAATTATTTTTTAACATTAGTTTATTTTTACTAAGTTTATTAGCAAAATAAATTTTTACAATAATTAATATGCTAGTTGAGGTGAATAAAATGAAAGCAATTCAAGTAGTTTCTCCATTAAATATTAAAATATGCGAGATGGAGAAACCTGAGATTAAAAATGATCAAGAAGTACTGGTAAAAGTTAAGGCTGCAGGGATATGCGGTTCTGACATGCATATCTATCATGGTACTTCACCAGTTGCAACATATCCAAGAATTATTGGACATGAGGTAGTGGGTGTTGTAGAAGAGATTAGAGAAGGTGTTTCCAAAGTAAAATTAGGTGATCATGTCATTATTGATCCTGTTATCAATTGTGGACAGTGTTATGCTTGTAAGTCAGGTAGACAAAATGTTTGTAACTCGTTGAAAGTTAGAGGTGTCCATGAAGATGGAGGATATAGAGAATATATGGTAGTTCCGGAAAGTTCTTTGCACATTCTTTCAAAGGACCTTTCTTGGGAAGAGGCTGTTATGATTGAACCTTTTACGATAGCAGCTCAGGTATGTTCTCGAGGTAATATAAAAAAGGAAGATACAGTATTTATTATGGGAGCAGGACCGGTTGGACAAAGTATTTTGCAAGTGGCAAAAAAAATAAAAGCTAAATGTATTATTTCAGATTTAATTGAATCAAGATTGGAGAAAGCAAAAGTATTAGGTGCAGACAGGACCATTAATGTAGGAACAGAGAATGTTAAAGATATCATTATGAAAGAGACTAACAATGAAGGGGTGCCGGTAGTTATTGATGCGGTATGCACAACAAAATCATTTGAAGACGCTTTTAACTATGTTGCTTCTGCAGGAAGAATTGTTGTGTTAGGACTTAATAAAAAGCCTTCACAAATTGCGCAGATGCACATCATGGTAAAAGAGTTAGATGTAAGAGGCTCAAGGCTTCATAATAATAAGTTTCCTCAAGTAACAGCATGGTTTAACAATAGAGAGATTGTTGCTAAAGATATGATTTCCCATGTGTTTCACTTTACAGACATCCATAAAGCGATTGAATTAATTGAAGATAAGAATATTGAAAATCAAAAGGTGATTCTAAAATTTTACGAATAGAAAGGATGATAAATATGAATGAAAGATAAAAAGGAAAAGTTGCAGTTGTAACTGGAGGAGGGGGGCGTCCTTTATGGTGTTTTTGCAGAAGAACTTACAAGAAACGGTGTGAAGGTTGCTATACTGGATTCAAGAAAGGAAGCAGCAGATGCTGTTGCAAACAAGATAAAAGATAACGGCGGTCAAGCCATTGGAGTGGCTTGCGACGTTCTAAACAAAGATAGCGTAATTGAAGCAGAAAAAATTGTTTCAGAAACTTTTGGAGACTACAATATACTCATTAATGGTGCTGGTGGTAATCATCTAGATGGTACAACAGCCAAAGAAATTTTGGAGATAGCTGATTTGGAGAATAAAGATGAAAACGTTGTGACTTTCTTTGATCTTGAAACAAAGGGCTTTGAATTTGTTTTCAACTTGAATTTTATTGGAACGGTTATTCCTGCTGACGGAGGATTTATGGCGTATTCAGGTGTATAAAAGAAGAAAAAATTGTTTAGTTGTGATGTAAAATAAGCCGATCGCAGAGATAAGTTTCAGGCTGCTGGTAAATATAATTTTCCAACAGCCTTTTTGTATATAATTGCTTGTAAAAAACTTTATTACATGTAGTGAAGTTTTTTGTTATAACGTAACATTTTGTTATGAACTTAAATAAAGATTTATGTAAAAATATTTTTACTGTAAAACAGTGTAAAAAATAGTCTTCTTCGAAAGAGAAATATGAAAATATGATTGTAGTCATTGACAGTGCAACATTTGTACTATAGTATAATAGTATTAAAAATTTTGTCATATTTTATATTAAAGTATAGATATTAAATCAATACAAATATGTATTAAAATAGTATTCAAAAATCAATGTTAGCATAAATGTTATTATAAATTATATTATAAATAACATAGCAGAAATTTTTTTAGTTCTGTGGAAAATAAAATGCTAAGCTATTGATAAAGGAAGTGATTATTATGAAGATCGGAA
>JASGMB010000043.1 GCA_030156665.1 Clostridiales bacterium | reverse complement strand
TACAACCCTTTTTTAGCCCGTTTGATACACTATGTTTATCATTTCAAAGTGCATTTCTGTTTATAACAAGATTTCTTCTAAATTAATTCCAATAACTTCCATTTTGACTGATCTGCTCTCAATTTCCAGTTAGTTTTCGAGAGTCTTCAAATTAGTAAAAATAGAATACTATCTTCTTGATAATATATAATTGCAACTTATTATAGCATTATAATTCACACTTCGTCTATATTATGTAAACAAATAAGATGAAATAGCAAATTACATTTTAATGTTTTCTGCTATTCTAATTTAAATTTTAACATTCTCCTGCAAAATCGCCTACCCTATTATTGGCTTTTACTCGCTTCCATACTTTTATCAATATATCCTTACGTTACACTTTGTCATATAGAGCATGAAATCTTCTCTTGCTGTTCTCTTTGGTTGCTTTGTGTGACGCATCGGGATTAGCTAACGCGCTTCTTGACAATCACCCGTACCGGACTTGCACCGATAAGTATGATTCAGCTAAGCTGGACGCACACATACAAAAAGGTATGTATTTCTACATACCTTTAATTAAGCATTGCCTTAAATTTGTACTGTAAATTAGCTTATTAAGAAGCTTTATAAACACCTGCTGCTGCATCAGAAGCGGATGCTGCATCAGCAGTATAAATATCAGCACCAATACTCTTACAGAAAGTTTCGGTTACCGGTGCTCCACCTATCATAATGGTAACATCATCTCTAATACCTGCTTCTTTTGCTGTTTCTACAATATTTTTCATTTCACTCATTGTTGTCGTAAGAAGTGCTGAACATGCAATGATTTTTGCATCTTCTTCTTTAGCCGCAGTAATAAATTTTTCTGCCGGAACATCTACTCCTAAATCAATTACTTCTAAGCCCTTCCCTTCCATCATCATTCTAACAAGATTTTTACCTATATCATGCAGGTCGCCTTTTACTGTGCCTAATATCACTTTTCCTACTGCTTTAACGCCACTTGATGCTAAGATTGGTTTTAACACTTCTGTACCTGCATTCATCGCTCTTGCTGCTATAAGTACTTCAGGAACATAAACTTCATTGTTTTTAAACTTTTCACCGATAATATTCATTCCGGATAAAAGCCCTTCTTCTAAAATCGTTTTTGCATCCATTCCTTCATCCAGTGCTTTTTGAACCAGTTCTTTTACATTTTTTGCTCTCCCCTGTTGTAAGTATTGAGAAATTTCATTTAAAATACTCATACATACTCCTCCTTAATTATTCATTATATTTTATAAGTGTTTATGCATTTTATTAATGCTTACATATGAATCATTATAACCTCTCACAGTTAAAAGTCCCAATTACAACTTTGACTGATTTTTACGCTGTCCTCTAGCTTCTCTAAACTTTCCCGGACTAACGCCTACCATTTTTTTAAATACTTTCGAAAAATAACTTTGGTCTTCATAACCAACAAGACTGGATATATCTACTAATGCTATAGATTCATTCATTAGCAACTTTTTACTCATCTCAATTCTTATACGATTAAGATATACATTGAAATTACATTTCATCTCATCTTTAAAAATTTTGCTGAAATAAGATGTACTTAAATAGACATGGGAAGCAACTTCTTCTAAAGTAATTTTTCTCATATAGTTTCTTTTCACATAATCTATCGCTTTATAAATTACGTCTACATGTTTTACATCGGTAAGATTAAATACACAATCGGTAAACCTTATCATTATTTTTGATAACCAAAAAGTAAGTTCCTCCACTGTATGAAATCTGTTGATTTGATTCAGATATTTATAATTTAAACCAAATATTTGTTCTGTATCCGCACCACCCTCCAGCGCTGCTCTGGAAAGAAGAACAATGAGTTCTAACACGCGTGCTTTTATAACTTCAAAATTGCCTCCTGTAGAAAAAAAGATATACCCAAATATTTCATTTAGTACCTTTTGTGAACCTGCTTTATCCCCTATCGATATAAGCGCCAATAATTCTTTTTCTTTTTCTAAAGGGTAGCTTGGTAATGCACTATCATCTCCACCCATCGTCTTGATGTAATGTATATATTCCGATATATCTGATTGTTGTTCTTGATGTTGTATCTGCTCAAGATATTGTGAAGGTTGCATATCGGAAATATGATTGGCAAATATAAAAAGCGCCTCTGACAGATTGCTAACTCTATCCGGTTGAATAATCGGTATTTCGTGAAGATATTGTTTTAACTCATTAATATAAGCTTCTTCAATATTATTTTTCCTAATAATATCATCCATTAAAAATTCTTCCGGTTCCATCATTAATGCCGGGCCTCCTAAAATTGCACCTTTCATCATACCATCGATAGTAATTGGTGATGCCCAGTGCACAAGACCCATTGGACAGAAAAATATATATTTGCCACCAAACCTCTCAGCTTGATAACTTCCATATAAATGAACATTTTGACAGGTTTGGTGTTGTTTAAAAAGATATTGCACTTTTTTACAAAATCCACAACATCCATTGTTTCTATCAGTACTATAAAGTGTATTTCCATAATTGTCTATAATAAAGCATTCAACACCTACTGAATTATAATAAACATTAGCACAGTCTATTGCTCTATCCAGATCAAACCCAATATCATCCCACTTGATAACAGTCTCCATTATCTCACTCTTTTCCATAAGTATATGTAGTTATATTATCAAAATATGACTATTATGTAAATGAATGATATTAAATCAATTTATATAGTAATACTTTATATAAGTAAAGTATTGAAAAAATTTAATCTTTTTTGTACTTTTTAACGTTTATGCAAAATTAGTTTTCACACTGATAAAAAATAACTAGCATCTTTAAAATCATTTGTCAGCTATATATAGATAAAAGAGGCTGCACTATCCAATAGCTACAACCTCTATAGCAACTGTAAACTTCTTTTCATAGATTATTTAATCAAAATAACCCTATGATAAACTTTTTTGCCTTTTCGAATCATTAATTCATTTTCTTTAAAATCTTGTTCATTTACCACTAAATCAGCGGTTTCAACTCTTTCATCATTTACATATATACCTCCTTGCTTTATCAAACGACGTCCTTCTCCTTTTGAAGATATTAATTTAACTTTAATAAGAAGGTCTAAAACATTCATTCCTGCTGCAATTTCATCAAGGAATACTTCTGTACTCGGCATATCTTTTGCTACTCCACCTTGTCCGAAAAGTGCCTCTGCTGCTTGTTGGGCTTTAACTGCTTCTTCTTCTCCATGAACTAGTTTAGTCACTTCATAAGCTAATACTTTTTTCGCTTCATTAATTTGCTGGTCTTTTAACTGTGCTAACTTCTCTATTTCTTCCATGGATAAAAATGTAAGTAATTTTAAACATTTTACCACATCTGCATCGTGTACATTTCTCCAGTACTGATAAAAATCATAAGGTGAAGTCTTTTCAGGGTCCAGCCACAGCGCACCCTTTTCAGTTTTGCCCATTTTCTTACCTTCACTTGTAGTTAAGAGTGTAAAGGTCATACCATACGCTTCTTTACTTTCTACTCTTCGAATGAGGTCTATTCCTCCAAGTATATTGGACCACTGGTCATCTCCTCCTAGTTGAAGTTTACAATCATATTCTTGGAATAGTTTTAAGAAGTCATAACTTTGCATTAGCATATAGTTAAATTCTATAAACGAAAGACCTCGTTCCAACCTTGATTTAAAACATTCAGCTGTCAACATCCGATTTACTGAAAAATGGACACCTATCTCTCTTAAAAATTTAACATAATTTAATTCCAATAACCACTCTGCATTGTCAATCATTAGTGCTTTTCCTTCACTAAAGTCAATAAATTTAGATAACTGCTGTTTAAATTTATTTGCATTACGTTGAATTTCTTCACGCGTCATCATTTTTCTCATATCTGTTTTACCTGTGGGATCGCCTACCATAGCAGTTCCTCCTCCTATGATAGCGATAGGTCTATGTCCTGCTCTCTGCATATGTGCCATAACCATCATTTGAAGAAAATGTCCCACATGCAAACTATCTGCCGTAGGATCAAAACCAATATAAAATGTCACTTTCTCTTTCTCAAGTATTTCTTTTATTTGTTCTTCATGAGTAACTTGCGCTATCATGCCTCTTTCATTTAACGTATCAAATACACTACCCATTCTAAATACCTCCTATTACATTTAAATATTTTTATTTTTTAACAAAAAAGCTCTCTCAACCTCATATAAGGACGAGAAAGCTCGTGGTACCACCTTATTTTGCACATTTGATCTATATCATCAAATATACCTCATTTATACTTTGCCATGATAACGGATGACAACCGTCAACACCTACTATTATAATTTATTCAGTGTGCAACTCCAGAGCGTATTTCGTATTACCATGTGCTGAAAGCCTTGCACCACCCGGCTCCTCTCTATATTGTAACCATGGATTACTACTAAAACTCTTTCATAGTCTTTTGTGTATTCTAACATATTTTAATATGTCCATGCAAGGTGATATATATTTTGCAGATAAAAAACAATTAATTTATTTCCTTTTACATCATATTGTGCCTAGCATACAAAACTTCAAACATTGTATTATTTGGATATATTTTCATAATTATCCATAATGTTGATAAACGTGTTGATAACCTTGTGGACATGTTATAGATTTTCTAACTTTCAACAAAATATACAATACTTATATTTTAACGATTTAATATATGTGAAATGCTATTACTGGCAATATAAATACAAAAGCGAAAAAAATAATTAAAATAATACTAATTAACCTTTTATAATTTACCACTTTATTCCACCCCATCTATTTACTAAAATATAAATTTACCGTACAACTTGGCTTCATCAAATATAATAACCTACTTTACAAACTTGAGTCAATTATCACTTACGAATCTGTATAATATATCTTTTTCTGTATGCTACATATTTTTTTGATATTATTTTTAGACTAATTTGTAATAATATATTAATAATTCAAACATTATACAAATAACAATCATGAAATATAAATCCAGATCAGAAAATTTTATTAACAAGCTATATAACTGTCTATAATAACGTATGCGTAAGAATAGCAAAAGCTTTTTTAGCTATTATAAATTAAACGCTGCTATCTTTTCTTTACTTTTTATACTTATCTTTGTATAATAAACATGTTCTTTTCAAAAGATTAAAAAATAGTCCTGAATTGTGCGATAAACCTTTTATTTTGAACCTACATTGTAAATAAGGGAGTTCGGTGTTTAAAAATGAATGCTAGGCCCTAAGATAATTCCCATAATGGGCAAGGGAAAGCAGAAATTTTTAACAGGACACCCACCTAGTGAAGGCTAGGTGTCAAAATTGAAGGTAACGGCATTTTGGGAGTTATAAAAAGGTCATAACTTAAATAGTATCGAGTAGGAGCTGAATAATTATTTTATTCAGCGTCCTCTCACACCACCGTACGTACCGTTCGGTATACGGCGGTTCATTAGGAACTATGTATTAGCTGATATCTCTTAGAAATACTTTTATATCCAAGATTTTCGAAATATTTATTATTTAGAGTTGTATTAAGAATTGGGCTGTTGGATATTCTCCAGTAGCCTTTTCTTATATTGGCATATTCCCAAGCTTTATGGGGCGATAGACCGAGTTTTATAAGGTTTCGTCCTCTAGTCTTTATCTTCTTCCACTGTTTCCAAATACAAGCCCTTAATCTTCTTCTTATCCACTCTTCTAATTGCTTTATTTTGGCGGCAGCTTTCGCAATACCGAAATAGTTTATCCATCCAACTGTTAGTTCATTAAGTTCCTTCAGTCTATATTCCATGTTTATTCCAGTATTACGATTTGTTATTTTCCTAACTTTATCCTTAAATCTTTTATATGATTTCTCATGGATTCTTATATTTGCTCCGCCTTTTGCAAAATAAATGAAAATCCAAGAAATTTTCTTTTCGTTACACGATCTACTGCACTTTTGTTTTCATTGACTTTAAGTTTTAGTCGACCTTCAACTATTCTTTTTACACTTGCCATTACTCTTAATCCTGCCTTTTTACTTTTAACGTATATATTACCGTCATCGGCAAATCTGCAGAATTGAGGGCCTTAAAAATCCTGTGATTTATGCACCTGCCCCAATACCGGCAAATGGATACAAAAGTTTTTTTGATTCATGTCGCTAAGAAAGTGGTAGCTAAAAATCTATTGAAACGCAACACGGTTAAACGTATTATACCAACTATCTCTTTGGATAAATTTAATGCATTCTTTTCACACATCAAAAAGCTAAGGGATAAAGTAATTGTTCTTCTGATGTATGAAGGCGGTTTAAGGGTTGGTGAAGTCCTAAGCTTATGGATTGATGATCTGTTTTTATGGGATAAACGCATACGCATTCTGCCTAAAGATAATTTTCCTAATGGTGCCAGAGTAAAGTCCAGGGTTGAACGTTTTGTTGATATTTCTGAGCAACTTGCCAAACTTTTAGATGACTACCTGCTTTTTGAACGACCGGATTGTTATGAATGTAGGTATGAGAGCTTCTGAACTATTAACTTTAAAAGAAGACTGTATATCTTATGACAAAGATGGTACCCCATGGATTCAATATTATATGGGAAAAATGCATAAGGAACATCGTGTGCCAACTAATCAGGATATCGTTGACGCGGTTAATAGCCTGTTATTAATTGCTACAGAAATACCAGATACTGATAATGAAAAATACCTTTTTAGAAACCGTAAAGGCTTATTGCAGTACCAAAGAGTAACAGCGGAACTTCGTAAGCTTTCAAAGAAGGTTCCAATTACTGATGACAACGGTAATATTTATTACATTAATTTTCACCAGTTTCGCCATACTGTTGGGACACGTATGATTAATGCAGGTGTACCTGTTATATCGGTTCAAAAATATCTTGGTCATGAAAGCCCTGAGATGACAATGGTTTATGCACATATTCATGATCAAACACTAAAAGAAGATTTTGAAAAAATGATCAAAAATCGTATATATGGTCATTACAAAGTCAATGATAATGAATATCCTGATTCGTCAGTTGATATCCAAACCGATATGGAATGGTTTAAACATAACTTGTACAAAAATGCATTACCAAATGGATACTGCTTGCAACATCCAAAGCAGGGTAAATGTCCACATGCAAATGTTTGTCTTACTTGCCCTAAATTCACTACAACTAAAGCCTATTTGCCAGTATTAGCAGAGCAGCTTACTATGACTGAAAAACTAATTGAGGATGCTACCAAAAGGGGCTGGGAAAGAGAGCAAGAACATCAAACCAACATTACTATACGTCTTAGAGAGATTATTTCTCAATTAGAAGGTAGCAACTAAATATTCAATTGTCAAGGAGCGTGTTATCAATGGCCAATACCAATCCTAATACCACTAAAATGCTTGAATATGCAAAAATGCGAACTGAGCAATGTCGTAACAAGGTTGATATTGCAATTTCACAAATGCTAAAAGAGAATTTACCTGTAAACTTTAACTCCGTAAGTAATCGTGCTGGTGTTTCCAAACGCTTTCTATACTCCCATAAAGATATTAAAGAAAAAATTATTAAATTTCGAAGCTCTACAAGTTCAATATGTTCTAAACCAACTAAAGCACCACTGAATGATTCTTCAAAAGACGTCATTATTGAACGCCAGAAACTTAAAATCCATAACCTTAATGAGGAAATTTCAAATCTTCGTCATGAACTACAAATACTTTATGGGAAACTAGCTTTGTATCAAACAAAGTAGTTATATTTTAATATCATGGCACCTATGTTACTGACGATAAAAAATAGTAATATCAATATTTTCATCAGTATCCTCCATATAATAATGGACCACCTTGCGGTGTACCTTCATCAGAGTTTATCTTTATTCCATTCAGCATCACTCCAGATTTAAGATATCCTCTAATAAGTTTAAGTACTCTTTTATCTTTTGTTTTCCTTGATAATCTTTCCATTAATATATCATGGTTAACCTTATCAAAGAATTTCTCTAAGTCCATATCAACTACCCATCTATATCCCTCATTAATATATTCCCTTGCCTTCAATACAGCCTGTTTAGCTCTTTTATTGGGTCTAAATCCATAGCTGTTGTCAGAATATGCTGGGTCATATATTTTATTAAGTTCTTGGGCTATTGCCTGTTAAATTAATCTATCAAGTACAGTAGGTATTCCTAACAATCTAATTCCACCATCAGGTTTTGGTATTTCTACTCTCCTGACGGGTGAAGGTTTATACCTTCCTTCTAGTAACTTTTGCTTAATGGTTGTCCAGTTATCAATGATAAATGTTCGAAGTTCATCAACTCTCATACCATCAACACCATGACTTCCTTTATTAGCAATTACTCTTTTCATAGCTTTAAGCATATTTGCCTATCTGATATTTTTTCGATTAAGTTACTAGTATCATCTACTACATTGTTTTCTCTTTCTCCCTTTGCTAACGCCAAACTCTTTCTCAGCGCCCTTTGTTTACCTCGAGGTTCCACTCCTACTTCCACAAGGCGACCTCTATATTGAGTTGTCTGCTTTCTCTGTAATTTGTTTGAGTTATTCAAAGCTGAAAACCTCCTAATGTTCAGTCCATCCCGCACTACGTGCTCATAGTGTGGTACTATGACCTCTGCTGACTTCTTACAGTTCAGCCATATGTCACTATATGGGTTATCACCTCGAAATACATCTTTTGGTGATGTATCTGTAAGACCTCCCCAGGTAAGGACGCGTACTTTCACTCCATATTTCTGCCACATTTACTCCACCTGTTTCGGATAGCTATTGGGCTTTGTTTTGTCATGTAAACTCACCCACAAGTGTAAGCCTCAAATGTGATTCGTGTACCTCAGACCAGAGCTTTGCCGCCGACTTCCTTCAGATTCCACCTCTCGATGGACACCCTTGTCTTAAGCTAATGGTTGGCGCTATCAGCCCCCATATCGGACTTTCACCGACTAGCACGCGCCCATGCCGGGCGCACGTAAAAAGCTGTTAATGTAGTTGCATTAACAGCTTTTTTTATAACGCATAGGAAAGTATATTTTTTCGGATAATAAATGTCGACTTTTATTAGGTTTTCATTCTAAATTCAGCATGACAAATCCGACAAGTTGCTATTATTCTTCCTTTATTCTTTGGTAATCTCAATTTTGTACTACATTTTGGACAAGATACAATTCTGTATTTTCTGTTTTCATTGTACTTTTGTCTAATATCCATAAATTTCTGTTTTATTTTATAATAACGGGAATTTAATTTTCTTAGCCATTCTTCAAACATCAGCTTTTCTTGATATCTTTTATATTTATCTTTCGATATGCTTCTCCAAAATGCATAGGCTATAACAACAATTCCGCCAATGGCAGTATGTTTAACCACTAATAAAATCACTCCGAAATATAAGAGAAATTTAGAAAATTTATCCCATCCATATGAATCCTTAAAATATTTATTATAATTCGACAACATAACTCCTCCAAATATATTTTGAAACCCCTACCCTCACACTAACGCATAATATATAAAATATGCAGTATATAACACTATTTTATAATTAACCAACTTTAAAAATAAATATTATAATTTAAATTTGGTTAATTTCATCGATAACTACATTAATTTATTTTAAATTTAGACATTGGTTATCGATACTTTAATTAAAAAATTCATGCAAATCTTAGAAATAAAGAAAAAAGTATCAAATGGACTTGTCCTGCAAGTGCTTGTTCTTGAAAGATCTTCACTTCTATTATCTCTTCTTTTAAAGTTTAATTAAGATAATCAGATATAATAGGACATTTTTTATTTTTAACTAATTAAACTTATTTTGAACATTATTACTAAGGCGTTAAAGTTAAACCTATACCATAGGATGCCTCAAATTGCTTTTTAGCTAGATTATAACCTAGAAGGGCCTGTGCTTTCTGCAGCTTAATTTCCTGTAGTTTATTCAATGCTTCAACCACTTCATTATTGGTTGCCATTCCCATATCATATCTTACTTTAGTTGTTTCATACGTTTTTTCGGCTTGGTCTATGAGTTTATCTAATACCTCTATTGCTTCATAGGCATCTATCATATCCATATATGCTTTTCTTACTGATAATTCTACAGTTTGCTGACTATTTATTACAGAATAGGCACTTGATTCTACAATATGTTTAGCTTCTTGGTATTTATAAGTATTTTCAGGATACCATAAAGCAGTAATTTCAAAATTCAACTTATCCACCTCATACTGCTCCGTCGCTGAGATAACTTCCATTCTATTCTCTAGTGCTTCTTCCACTTTCTTTTCTATATCCACTTCTGGAGGCACTTGCACTTGCAGTTTATCGGTAAGTTGTACTTTTGTATCAAGTGGCAATCCTAAAGTTTTATTAAAACTCATCTTTGCATATATCAAGGCTCTTTCTGCTGATTTTTTGTCAAGCTCTGCCTGTGAATACGCAGTTTCAAAAGACAATACTTCTATTTGAGACGCCATACCCAACGCATATTTTTTCTTAATGTTGTCCAGATTCTCTTTTGAGACTTTTAAAATACTATTTTGTATCGCCAATTTTTCCTGTGCATTCAGTAAATTAAAATAACTACTCTCAACCGAGAACTTAATCGATTCTATCGTCTGGAGCTTAGCTTTCTCTGCAAGGATAAGACCCATTTCGGCCAATCTTTTATAATAACCTTTCTGTAACTTTGCAGTATCTAAAGTTTCTATAGAAACTGAAAATGCTTTAGCCGTATCCTCCGACTTATTAGACTTATTATAAGCACTCTTCGCTTCTTTTAACTTCACCTGTGCCTTTTGCAGTCCTGTTTCACTTATTCCAACTAAGGGGCTGTTTTCCAGTGCATAATTCACAGCTTGCTCGAGCGAAAAAGTTTTGACTTCAGATACATTATCCGCTGCCAGTGAAACGGCAGTCATACTGATTAGGGCTAGACCAATCATTAAACTGATTAACTTTTTTTTCATTTTAGCTTCACCTCATTATTTTTATTTATAACATTAAATTATACGTATTCAACCACCTTTTTGTTTCGTTTAAATTTTATTTTATGTGAAATTTCGTCAAAAAGTGTATAAATAACAAATACGATAACTAATATCTGCAATGTTCATTAGTCCTTTCTTTCTAATACCGCTTCAGTGACTGTTTTATTTGAATTATCTTGAGTAAAAAGTTCAATACCTATTGATGGTGCTGTATTAGTCAATTCCATGCGTAATTGAGATTTGAACTGTTTTTTTGGAATGCTTGCACATGCGGAAATATTTAATATCAGTAATACGCCAAATACTGCATATATTCTCTGCATCCATATCTTCCTTTTTGTAAATTAGTTTGAAAATATTCTGAGCTATTACAGTATTAAATATTCTTTGCAAAAATTATAAAATTTTTCTATAAGACTCTATATATTCTGTTATAATATTGTTGTATCTACATCAACAAAAATCGAAAATTTAGTTAAAGATATTGTGGGGTTTATTTATGGTCAACGTACAGCAAATTTTTAAAAGAGGATTAATGAACGGTTTAAAAACTTCCTGGGAGCTTATTAAAATAATTGTTCCGGTATATTTCTTCGTTACTTTTTTAAAACACACACCTGCGTTAAATTATATATCAAAATTGATTTCTCCTTTCATGGAATTATTGGGATTAAGTGGAGAATCTTCAATTGTGCTTGTAATGGGATATGCATTAAATCTTTATGCAGCACTTGGAGCAATTGCTTCACTTACACTTTCTCTAAAAGAGATAACCATTCTTGCAATTATGCTTTCTTTTGCACATTCGTTTTTTATTGAAACAGCAGTTAGCAAAAAATTTGGTATTTCCACCTCTGCTTTAACTTTTCTCAGATTTGTTTCTAGTATTATTGCTGGATTTATTGCAAACTTATTGCTTTAGGAGGTAAGTATACGCATGAAATTTTTAGATACTAGCTTATCTATAATTATTACCGAATCTCTAACCGGAAGTTTTAATACCATAACGAATATTGTATTAATTGTTATACCTATAATGGTTATAATGCAGTTTGTAAGAGATTTAAATTTACTTGATAAAATCCTTGGTATTTTTCAACCGGTGTGTACTTTTTTAGGAATGCGTAAAAGAGCTGTATTTCCTTTACTAATTGGCATTGTTTTTGGGTTAGCATTCGGCGCAGGTATAATCATTCAAAGTGTAAAAGAAGACAAATTGAGTAAAAAAGATATTTATCTTATAAGTGTATTTTTGGTTCTGTGTCACGCTGTAATAGAAGATACTTTTATTTTTGTAGCTATAGGTGTTAATGGATGGATTCTACTGGGCTCGCGCATTTTCGCAGCCATAGTGATTACACTATTAGTAAGTATTTTTTATCCTAAATCGGAAGAAGTCGCTGCTATTGAGGATATAAAAACAATATCATAAAAAGTGGCAGATTTTAAATATCTGCCGCTTTCTATTTTTAAATCCAAATATTTTCACTCGCTTATGTGACTTTAACCCCATTAGTTTTTTAGATTTAAAACCTCAAAATTTCTTAAAATAACCTTTTTTCCTCTCCAGCTAAAAGCTCTATTCCCATATTTTCTTTTAAATTCTCTGTTTGACATACTTTGAATTTCTTTATGATTGAGATTATACATAAGATTTTTTTTAAATTCTTTCATATTTGTGAATACAGCTTTATTATTATGAGGACAAACATCCTGACATATATCACAACCGAATACTTTTTGATTATTTCTTAAAATATCTATATCTTGTCTAGAAAATTCATCTTTCTTTTGAGTAATGTATGAAACACATCTTTTTGGGTCTATTTCAAAATTACCGAGTATGGCTGCACCGGGACATCGCTTTACACATGTTCCACACTGTATACACGTCTTGTCTAAAGGGGTATCAAATTCAAACGGATAATTGTTTAGCATATATCCAATAAATACATAAGAACCATATTTATCTGTAATAATGTTATTATTCACCCCCCAATAGCCTAATCCTGCTAAATAGGCAAGATATCTATCCACTAACGGTCCGTTATCTACAAAAGATTGATAGTAAAAGTTTTCAATATGTTCACTTAGTAATTTACCTACTTTTTCTAATTTTTCTTTAATAATCACATGATAATCAAGTGAATAAGTGTATTTTGAAATATTAGAGTCTTGTACATGTCCTATAAAATACGGAAATAGGCACACAATGATAGATTGAACATCCTCCATTATTAAGGATGGATCTATTCTTCGTCTTAAATCCGTTTCTTCTAATCCGGTATAATATCTCTGTGCAATTCTATTTTCCAATATTTTTTCTAATTCTAAGTAAGGTCCTGGCGGTGCTATTCCTACATATTCAATACCTGAAAATTTACAAATTTCTTTTAACTTTTCTTTCATCAGTTATATCTCCCTAAAACGAATATTACATCTTTAATACAGGACAAGTATAACAGCAAGGTGTATAGTATTCAACTGTTTTTTTCGTAACTTATAACCAAAAAGAGAATGAAATAACTTGATATCAAGTTATTTCATTCTCTCCCTTTATTCTACAGCAATTACCTCAACAAGACATCCTCTGCTTCTTTATGTTAAAAGAATTGAATATGCATTATTTCATAAATACATCTTTTTCATATTTATATCCGCCAAAATCAATATGCTCAGCAACTTTAACTCTTGGCCCCAAGGTAATATTCTTTAAAGCCCATTCTTTAAATACCTGATAACCGGTTCTATCTACAATGTATCCAATATGCTCTTTAGGCAATGAACGGTCTATGAATTCTTCTATATAGTCATAGGTATTTTGAATAACTTTAATGATGGTTGCTTCATCTACCCATTCCAAGAATGGCTGGGCCAATCGCGGATTTTTTTTGCCAGTACGTCCCATAATTACTAGTTTATAAAACTTTTCCGGATTTCTTGTCCATGCCTCGGTAGGACATTTTAATACGCATTCGCCACACCCAATGCAGCGACGTTCATCTCTCTTTACTTTACCATTATACATGCTTAGAGCTCCGGTTACTCTTTTTTTACAGTTCTTTACGCATGCTTCACAACCGATACAATGATTTGCTTCGTATTGAGGTTCACTCATACCTATAATGCCAAAATCCTGCATATGTGCTTTGATACAATCATTTGGACATCCGGTTAAAGCAATTTTTATATGATAATCATTAGGAAAAATTGCCTTTTCAATTTTCCTGGCAAATTCAGTAGTATTATAGTTTGCAAAAGGACAGATTTTGTTTCCTATGCACGCGAAGACATTTCTTGTTCCTGCTGCCGGATAACCTCCTTGTACAATTAATATTGTATTAAATCAGTGACCGAAGCCACTGTTCGACCCATTAAAAATCATAGTTAACATAACAATTCAACCTTATACTTTTCTAAACATCAAGCACATCATCCGGCTTCACATCTTAGCCAATATGCCAGCACCTGTTGGCCTGAACCTTGACATTCATGTATAATATTTCCCGGACTTGGAAGGTGTGTGTATCACCTCCTGGGACGGACCTTGAGAGGC
>JASGMB010000042.1 GCA_030156665.1 Clostridiales bacterium | reverse complement strand
AAACATTATAACAGAAAACCGATTGGTCTTTCTATTTATAGGCATTGCCTTTTCTATTCTCACCCGCATAGCGGGTGGTTTTTTACCATTAATAAAAGGCTTCTCCTAAACCTGTGATAGGCTGACTTTTGGTATAAACCAATGTAGCTCCTCTTAATACTGTCATCATTGCCAGTGTAGAGATAAACGGAGGCACTTTACCAATTGTCACAATTGTACCATTTAACAGCCCCAATGCCGTACCTACTATAAGCCCTGCCAATAATGCCAATAGAACAGAACCTCCATTTGCCAGTATTCCGGCTGTTATCGCTCCGGAAAATGCAAATATTGAACCTACCGATAGATCAATCCCACCGGTTAGTATTACAAAAGTCATACCTACTGCCATAATTGCATTGAGTGATGTCTGCCTGAATATATTTGTGAAATTTGATAGTGTCAGAAATGACGGTGATAAAATACTTAATACAACCGTCAGACTAACTAAGCCGATCAGTGACCTTAATTTGCTTAATGTCTGCTTATTGATTATTTTATTCATCTCCATCCTCCTATTTCATACCTACTGCACTTTGCATTATTTTTTCTTGGCTAACTTCATCATGGGTAAATTCTCCAGTTATTTTACCCTCATGCATTACCACAATTCTGTCACTGATACCCATTACTTCTGGCATTTCGGATGAAATCATGATAATTGCAACACCTGATTCTTTTAATTTGTTAATCAGCTCGTAGATCTCTACTTTCGCCCCTACATCAACACCTCTTGTTGGCTCATCTAGTATTAATACTTTGGGGTTGATCATCATCCACTTTGATAAAACAACCTTTTGTTGATTACCGCCACTTAAGTTTTTCACCCTTTGCAATGATGACGGGGTTTTGATGGCTAATTTTTTAATGTATTCTTCTACTTGTCGGGATTCCTTGTTCGCATTTATCTGTCCTGCTGTTGAAAACTGTCCAAGAGCTGACAAAGTCATGTTATGTCTAACCGATAATTTAAGAATAAGACCTTCCATTTTTCTATCTTCCGATACATAAGCAATTCCCAAACTTACCGCATCTTTGGGGTTGTTTATCTTTACTTTTTCTCCTTCAAGGTATATATCACCACTATCTATTTTTAACGCACCAAAAATTGCCTTTGCAAGTTCCGTTCTACCTGCGCCCATTAAACCGGAAAGTCCAACCACTTCTCCTGATCTGACACTAAGATTTACATCCTTTAATACGCCCTTTTTAGAGAGGTGTTCTACTCTTATCATTTCTTTTCCCGGTTTTAATATTTTTCTAGGAAATTTATCTTCCAGCTTCCGACCCACCATCATTTCAATTAACTTTTCCTGGTCAATATTCTTAACATTAGCACTGCCAATATATTTTCCATCTCGCATAACAGTAACATCATCACATATTTCGAATATTTCTTTTAATCGGTGTGATATATATACAATTGCTTTGCCATTCTGCTTAAGAGTTCTTATAACTTTGAACAATTTCTCTGTTTCTTTGTTGGTAAGCGCATCAGTAGGCTCGTCCATAATAATAATTTTGGCGTCCAGTGAAAGTGCTTTTGCAATTTCCACCATTTGCTGCTCTCCCACACTTAAATTTTTCACTAGCGTTCTGGGATCTATTGTTACTCCAAGCTGTTCTAAATACTTCTTGCTTTCCCGGTATAATTTTTTCCAGTCTATTCTTCCTGTCATATTTTTAGTAAATTCTCTCCCAATGAAGATATTTTCTGCAATCGAAAGATAAGGAAGAAGGTTAAGCTCTTGATGGATAATTGCTATGCCTAAACTTTGAGCATGCTTCGGACTGTGAATGTCGATTTTATTGCCTTCAAAATAAATATCTCCCGAATCTTTTGTATAGACTCCACTTAGTATCTTCATCAGTGTAGATTTACCTGCACCATTCTCACCTAAAAGGGCAAGTACTTTACCTGTATATAATTCTAAATTTACATGATCTAAGGCTTTTACCCCTGGAAAACTCTTTGAAATATTCTCCATTTTTAATATGGGTCGGTTCATCTTTTTCCCTCCTTCAGAATGTTACACCCGATTTTAAAATGATATTTGCATAGGGTGTAAATTCTCCGGTTCTAATGATCGCTTTGGCATTTTTAGTAATATCCTTAAACTCCTCGTGCGCTACCATTGTGATGCTTACATTTTTGAGTATTTCCTTAATCGCATTGTATATTCGTGGGCTTTTATCTGGCATTTCTTTTGCAATGATAACCTCTTCAACTTCCAGTTCTGTCAAAATAACTTTTAATGTATCCAACATTGCAGGTACATTTTTGGTAAGTGCAAGGTCAATTCTTTGTACCTCATCAGGAATAGGTAATCCACTGTCAGCTATAACAAGCATATCTGTATGTCCCATTTTTGCAACTACAGATGATATTTCACTATTGATCAGATTTCCTTTTTTCATAATTCATAATTGCTCTCCTTCCTGTAATCTAACGATTCTCAAAAAACTGATTAACTTCTTCCAATGTCGGAAGAGATGTCTGAGCTCCTTCACGTGTTACCACTACTGTTGCAACCTTATTTGCAAATTCAATAGCTTCTTTATAATTCATTCCTTGGGATAAACCGACCGCTAAGCTTGCCGTAAAGGAATCCCCTGCTGCAGTTGTATCTGCTACATCTACTTTTTCTACAGGAACATGTAGTACCTCACTATCATTAATCATGACTGCTCCCTTTTCTCCTACAGTTACTATTATTGCATTTACTCCTTTACCTAAAAGAACTCTTGCTGCTTTTTCTACATCATCTAATGAATTTACCTCTATACCTGTAAGTATTTCCAGTTCTGTTTCATTTGGCGTGAGAATATCTACCTGCTTTAGAAGTCGGTCGGGGAGTTGTACTGCCGGAGCAGGATTTAGTATCACTGTTTTGTTCAGGTCCTTTGCTATATTTACAGCATAGATGACAGTATCTAAAGGTATTTCCAACTGAAGGATAATAATCTCACTTTCTTGTATAATATTTTTATAGGTGTCTATATCTTCTTTTGAACATGTGCCATTTGCACCTGAAACAACAACAATATTGTTATTTCCACTATTATCCACATTGATAAAGGCAAGTCCTGTATGCATATTTTCCTGCTGCTTGACGCCGCTCACATCCACATTGGCGCTTTTTAAATTATCCATTAGCACACTACCGTATTCATCGGTTCCTACTTTACCAATCATATAAACATCAGCACCAAGTTTACCGGCTGCTACCGCCTGATTTGCTCCCTTTCCCCCAGGAATGGTTATAAAGTTACGTCCCATGATTGTCTCTCCAACTTTTGGCATATGGGATACATTTACCACCAAGTCCATATTCAGGCTTCCTATGACCGTTATCCTACTTTTTTTCATATTATTCCCTCCTGGTTGTCTCTCTTAATACTAACTCCGACTTTAAGTATATGTTTTTTTGGTCTATTTCTTTTCCTTCTATCATTTTGATCAGCATTGCCGCACCTAAAGCACCCATATCGTAAATCGGCTGCGCCACAGTAGAAAGTGCAGGCTCTACAAGAGTAGCTGTATCTATATCGTCAAATCCTATTACTTCTACATCATCGGGAATTTTGATATTGTGTTTTTTCAGTGCTTTCACTACGCCAATGGCGATCATGTCATTAGCAGCAAATACAGCTGAAAATTTCTTTTTTGCCGTTATGAGCTGTTCTATAAACTCAAATCCACTCTTAAAATGGTAATTTCCTTCTTGAACAAGGTCATAATCTATCTCAATTCCTTTGTCATAATGAGCTGCTTGATAACCATTCAGTCTATGCAGAGCAGTGGTAATCGAAAGAGGTCCGGAAATAAAAGCAATTTTTTCATGCCCATGCTCCAGTAAATAATTAACAGCTTTATATGCTCCCTCTTTATTATCCGAAAAGACACCTGCCCCACCTTCTATTCCTTCTATATATCTATCTACTAATATAAAAGGAATTTTTTTTTCTTTTAATGACTGATAGTGTGAGTCCGATATGGAAGTACTGGAAGTTAGAATCATTCCGTCAACACTTTTATCAATAAACGCTTTAATATAACCTTCTTCTTTTTCCACGTCATTGTCCGAATTGCATAAAAAAACGTTATAACCGTTTTTAATTGCAATATCCTCTACTCCTCTTGCCAACTGAGGAAAAAAAGGATTCGCTATATCGGGTATAATTAATCCTATGGAATGAGTTCTTTTGGTTACCAATCCTCTAGCAATAGCGCTGGGTTGATAATTCAATTCTTCTATAATCTTAAGTATCTTTTTCCTTGTCTCTTCCCCTACACCTTCAGCTTTATTGTTAATTACTTTCGATACTGTTGTTTTTGAAACATTGGCAAGTTTGGCAATATCATTGATGGTTACTTTCATTATGTTTCTCCCCTTAATTTACTTGTGCAAAGCTTAGGTAACCGGTTTAGATAACCGGTTACCTAAATTATAATACTATTTTTTTGTTTTTGCAATACAATTTATTCGTTTTGTCTAAAAATACTAAAAATAGCTCCTATTTTTTATACATACTATACATCTGACAATATTCTAAATATACAATAATGCTGCTAAGCATTGGCAAAAAGAAAGCCGTTTGCAACTGGAGTATTCCTCCATTGCAAACAGCTCGCATCGTTTTATAACAAATCCTGCACTATTTCTTTATACTGGCTATAAGTATATAATGTGTTGAGTACATCCAGCAGCGCATTTACAGAAATTCTAGAAGGTAGATTCAGCTTATCGGTTAATTTTTTTCTAAGTTCACTACTGTTAGGTCTGCCAGTAAATCCATCCTCATAGAGGTCTGTCTTTGTAATTTCCCTTTTCCGTACTGTTGATTCTCTATCATTCACAATCATACACCCAGCTTTTTTTAATGCTTCAATGATTAACGCATTCCTCACCCCTTCTACCCCCAGTAGCCCTTCTTTTCCCGGAATGGTTTTTCTTTTTTCTACTCCTTTCACCTCTGGAATATAGGCGTGTTTTACATATTTAGCTGGTATACATTGTTTGATATAATTTCTTATCATAAATCCGGCCCGGTCCGAATCAGTAAGCACTACTATTCCGGTCTTTTGTGCCAACCTTTTAATAAGTTCTACTTTATCGCTATCTTTAAAAATACTAAATCCATTTGTCGTAATAATAGTCGCATCTATGATCTGACTTAGTTTTATTTTGTCATAGGTTCCTTCTACAATAACGGCTTCTTTTATTTTAATCATGTATATTACCTCTTCTTTTCTTTAATGCTTTAACTTATTTTATAATAAGTAAACACCCAAAACAAATTTTTTGCCTAAATTTTTAAGAAAAAATTAGTATTTAACGCGTTGTGCTATTTTATTGGAGTTTGGAGTTCAAAAATATTGTTGAAAAAGCCATAGAAATTCTTAGCGAAGCGGAAAAAAGTAGCACCACTTGTTTGAGCGACAGCTTATTTATTATTAAAGTTTCAAGAATACTAATTGAGAATAATATGGTTTGTATTCTAATAATGCGGTAATTTACTCTATTAATCAAACAGCACAAAGTCCTCTAAAATATAAATAATAATATTCTAGAGGACTTTTATTCTTTGTTAAGTTTATTTGAATTAAGTTCGCATTTATATCTTATTAATTTGTATATGCATAAAATCCTTGCATTTTTGGTAGAAGTTGATATGCCTTACGCCTCTGTATAAGCACCCGCATTAATCACTACTATTTAATTTCTTTAACCGACTCTCTTATGACTAAATTCGTATTTAAAATCCTTTCTTCTACATTTTTCTGATAGTCTTTTAATCTTTCAAGTATCATCTTACCTGCAATCTTACCTACTTCATTATTTAAGTTATCCACATACGTAAGCCTAGGTTTAATAAGTTCCCCCATCTCAATGTCCCCAAACGAAACAAGAGAAATATCGTCAGGAATGCAAATGTTTAATCTGTTTGCCTGTAACAATATTCCATTCGTTATTTTCTCACTTGCAGATATAATTGCTGTCGGCTTATCTTTAAGCTTAAAAATCTGTTCTAACACTTGTGCCCCATATTCACTAGTATATTCACCAAAATAAAGAAATTCATTGTTAATAGGTAAATTATTATTATAAAAAGCTTTTGTATATCCTAAAAACCTATCATAATTTGTAATAATATCACGCGGTCCGCTAATTAATGCAATTTTACGATGTCCTTTGCTTAGTAAATAATTTGTTATATTGTAAGCAGCTTTTGCCTTATCTACGTATACAGTATCAAATTTGTAATCATCCGGTCTTCTATCAATAAATATAATAGGAATGCCAGAATCTTTCACTTTACAGAGGTAGTCCTCATTCTTACCTGTAGAAGAAATAATAATACCATCCACCCTTTTATCATACATTACTTTAATATACTGTCGTTCCTTTTCCGGGTCTTCATCGGTACTCACCATAATTAAAGTATATCCAAACTCTTTAACCTGATTTTCCACCTCTCTGATGATGTTCATGAAAAACGGGTTGGATATATCTGAAATGATAATACCTATAGTATGGGTGATATCATTTTTTAACGCTCTGGCCATTAGGTTAGGTCGGTAATTAAGTTCAACGATTGCTTCTTCAATTTTTTTCTTAATTTCAGGTGAAACATTGCTTGTTTTATTAATCACTCTAGATACTGTCGCAATAGATACACCAGCACGTCTTGCTACATCTTTGATAGTTACTCTTTCCATCTAACTACCTCTTTTCTATTAGTTGCAATTGATATCTTTAGCTTTTAATGTATTTGTACCGTTTTCTTTTTATTGAACTCTTTTATAAGCGGAATAACAATTGATAATATTGCAGCTATCAATAAAATAATAGTAATAGGCTTCGTAATGAATATTGAATAAGATCCTTGAGAAAGCGCCAGCGCTCTTCTTAAATTCGATTCGCCTAATCTTCCTAGCAACATCCCTAATATGAAAGGGCCTAACGGAAATTCCATCTTTCTGAAGAAGAATCCCAATATTCCTGCCACGCTCATCACTACAACGTCCACAAAAGATGAGTTGAGCGCATAAGAACCTATTACACAAAGTAGTAACACTAACATCCATATAATTTCTTTTTTAACTTTTAATATTTTTACCGAAAGCTTAGCACCTAGCAAGCCTACAAAAAGAATGACTATATTCGCCAAAACCATTAACAGCATAAATCTTTTTACAAAGTCTGCATGTTCTACAAACAATCTAGGTCCAGGCTGCATACCATACATCATCAGCGAACCAATTAATACCGCTGTTACCGCATCACCCGGTATCCCTAATGTTAACATTGTAGTCATGGCACCACCGATTACTCCATTATTGGCAAGACAGGTATTTGCTAGTCCTTCTATTGAACCTTCTCCAAATTCTTCTGGTTTTTTTGACATTCTTTTCGCCTGGTCCCAACATATAATAGAAGCAATGTCGCCTCCTGCTCCAGGGATTGCTCCTGTTACTACTGAGATCACCGAAGATAAAGCTGTGGAAGGCAATAGTCTTTTTACCTCACCCAATGTAGGAAAAATTCGTCCTATTGTATTGTCTGCCATAATACTTCTAACCTTTTGGTCATTTTCAAATATTTGATGCAGCACTTCTCCTACCCCAAACAAACCAATCATTACTGGAATAAATGATATACCTTCCATTAAATGAATATTTCCAAAAGTGTAACGTGGTGAAGATAACATCGGATCCAATCCTATCGTTGAAATTAAAAGTCCTAAGGTACCAATTAACAAACCTTTAAGTATGGACTTCTCAGATACACTAATCATCATTGATAATCCAAATATAGCTAATGCAAAATATTCAGCAGGGCCAAACTTTAAAGCAAATCGTGCAAGGGGAAACGCTGCAATTATCAGTACAAAACTACTAAACAATCCCCCTATTACAGAATATATTGTATTAATCCCTAATGCCAGTCCCACTTCACCTTTTCGTGTCATTGCAAATCCGTCAAAACTTGTAGCAATAGATGCAGGCGTTCCCGGTGTATTTATTAATATAGCAGAAATACCCCCTGCAAAAATTGCGGAATTATATACACCAATTAGCATAGCAAATCCTTGCTCCGGCTGCAACCAAAATGTGAGCGGCGTTAAAATCGCAACAGCCATAGTAGCTGTAAGCCCCGGAAGTGTGCCAATGCCTACTCCCACCAATACTCCAATGACTAAATAAACCGATACACTAGGATGCAATACATTACTTAATATATCTAACCATTCCAAGTTTAACACCTCCTCATATCAAAGCATAATATGAAATATATTTACAAAAATAAAATAAATCACCGCTGTTGTTGTAGCAGCAAATATAACTGCAAACTTCAGTTTTTGTTTAAAAATAATATTTAATATCAAAAGGTATAAAAATGCCCCTAGGATAAATGGTATAAACTCCCACAATCCAATAAAACAACCCATTGCAGCTATAGTTAATATTAAAGGTTTTACATTCTTGCTGGTTTTTTCATTTAAAACAATATACCTTTTTTTATTTTTTATTCCAGATACTATAAGTATTATACTTAATACAAATATAATAACAGCCATCAATTGTGGAAAATAACCCGGTCCAGGAATGCCATCTGTTGTTCCCTTGGGAAAAGATAGCGAAACAACGTAAAATAGTATACTGATTAAGGAAGATATGCTTCCAAAAATTATATCTGCATTTATCATCCATCCACCACCTATCTTAAAAATCTGCAGTGGAGCACCACTGCAGATTGTATTTTAAATTTTAGCAAATATATGACTCTAAGCAATTCATGTTTTCCATATATCTTTATCTCTATATATAATATATTTTATTTCTTAAGTCCTAATTTTGGAATAAGCGTATTATAAAAATCAAATTGTTCTGTAGCAAATTTCTCAAATTCACCCGGATCTTGGTATGCATGGTCCATTCCTCTTTTTTCACACAAATTTTTAAAATCGTCAGAATTAATAGCTTCTTTTACACTTTCTATCAGCTTTTCTCTCACTTCTTTAGGAAGCCCTTTAGGAGCTGCAAATCCTCCCCACGCCACTACATTAGCATTAAGTCCTGATTCTTTTAATGTAGGTACATCAGGAATAAGTGCCGACCGTTCCGCACCCATTACACCTAAAACTCTTAACTCACCGGATTTTACTCCGGATAATACTTCGGATGGACTTACTGTTACAACATCCACATGTCCCCCTAGAAGTGCTGCAACTGCAGGAGCTGCACCATCAAAAGGCACATGGTTCAATTTGATGCCTGAAGTATCTTCTAAAGCACAGGCAGCAATATGCCAGATAGAACCAGTACCGGAGTTTCCAGCCTTTAACTTGGAAGGATTTTCTTTAGCATAGGCAATAAGATCATCCAATGTCTTCCATGGTGAATCACTTTTTACAGTAACTGCAGCTGGAATTACAATTGCTCTGCCCAATAAATCATAGTCTTTTGGAGAAATATCTGCATATCCTAATGCTTTAACCATAGAAAGTTCTACTGGCACATATCCTATGGTATATCCGTCAGCTTTACTTTCTTTTACATAGGACATCGCAACAGATCCGGCAGCGCCTGTCTTATTAACACCAACCACAGGCACACCTAGTTTCTTTTCCATCAACCCTGCAACTGTTCTAGATACCGTATCTGATGCTCCTCCTGGTGCAGCTTGAATAACAAGCGTAATTTGTTTCTTAGGATACTTTTGAGCTGCAGAACACCCTATCATACTTACCACTAAAACTAACACTAGCATTACAACAAAAACTTTTTTCATTCATATTACCCCTTTCTTTTTTACAAAAATTTTGCCAAAAGCTTTTACATCAGCTTTTAGTAATTTAGTGAAAAACCAAATTGCCAATGAAAAAACTTGTTAACAGTTCACGTTTCACAGCTCACAGATTTTTATCTTTTTTATAATTAACCAACTTTAAAGCTAAATATTATGATTTAAAGTTGGTTAATTTCATCGATAACTACATTCATTTATTTTAAATTCAGATATTGGTTATCGATATAACACATAGAAAATTAAAAACCTGTGTATTCAGTGAATAAATTTTATTTATAATTTTCATTATGTGTTTCAAAAAGTTAACCTTAAGAATTTTTTATAAAAAGACTTTTTTATTTACTGTGAACCGTAAACATTTTATAGTTGAATATTCAAAGGAAATTTGGAATTTCATTAATAGTTATAGAACATATACTGAAAACAGCGTATGTTATATACATTTTTCGATTTTTTCTATCTCCTGCTTTAACTTTAAAACTTCTTCATAAGATAAATCCAGTTGAGGTTTTCTCATTTTGCCCCCATTAATTCCTCTTATTTTTAAAGCTTCTTTAAAATATGCCATATTTGCACCACATTTTAAAGTCTCACAATATTGATTAGCAATTTTTTGATATCTTCTGCATGCTTCTATATCCCCCTCTTGAAACGCTTTATAAAGTGCTACAAAAGGCTCCGGAAATACACATGATATACCAGAAACCGTTCCATCGCATCCCATTGCAAGTGCTGCAATAAAAAGTCTGTCTGTACCATGCAAAACAGAAAACTTACCATCATTTAACTGCAGATAATCATTAGTAATTAAAAAATCGGGGTAGCTATATTTGATTCCAATAATATTTGGACATCTCTCTATTATTTTTTTTACAACAGATGGCTTTAAATCATTGCCTGATAACTGAGGAATATTGTATAAATATATCGGAAAATCATTTGGTACACTGTTAGCAACAGTAGTATAGTACTCTTCCATTTCTCTATTATTAACAGAAAAATATGACGGCGTTACAACCCCAATACCATCTGCTCCAACATTATAGGCATGTTTTGCAAGCTCTAAAGTTTCACTTTGAAGCATAGCACCAACGTGAATAAACACCGGTACTCTGCCATTTGCTTGTTCAACAACAGCTTGAGCTATTTTTTTTCTTTCTTCTATCGTCAAACGAAACATTTCTCCTGTTGTACCCAAGGGATAAAGACAATTTACTTCTTTTTCAATAAGAAAGTCAACTAGATTTCTCATTGCCTGCAAATCTACTTTATCATTGTCATCGAAGGGTGTTATCATTGCAGTAGTAACACCATAAAGTTTCTTCATTTTAGTACTACGCATATTATCTCTCCTTGTAAACGTTATATTTATTTAATTTAATTTTAATCTTGATAAAACCTTTATAAATTCTAAATTTAAATAAAATAAATCAATAATCTTTTTTTGTAAACGTTTTCTAATAATTAAATATATTCGACGATTTTAAAAAAATTCCTGCTAAATT
Organism: Clostridiales bacterium; assembly: GCA_030156665.1. Classification (GTDB taxonomy): domain Bacteria; phylum Bacillota; class Clostridia; order SK-Y3; family SK-Y3; genus JASGMB01. The sequence continues at coordinate 3,622 of JASGMB010000042.1, read as the reverse complement.
TAAAAAATTTTTAAAAAAAATTTCTTAATTACTTATTTTTTATACATTTCGCCACTAAAATAAGTAATAATAAATTTTAGAATATCCTCTTTGTAAAGAGATATAACTTTTATCAATCCACATTCTTTTTAAAAAACGTTTACATTTTATCGGTAATAAAAATTGAGGGCACACCTTATTTACCAGCATGCCCCCAATATATAAAAGAATCTTCAATTCTAAATTCCAAACATAAAGCCCGAGGTATTTTTCAAGATAGATTCTCTTTAACCTTTGTTATTTCTTTCTTAATCTCTTTTAATCTTTTCATCACATCATTTTCTCCACGGCCAAAATAGTCATGGAGTTTTTGGTATTCTCGGTATAATCTCTCATAAACTGCTACATTCTCCGGAATAGGTTTATAGTATCTGTCTTTTACTTTACCCATTGCTTTTGCGGCATCCACAATACTGTTATACCCGCCTTTTTCTTTTCCCGCTGCAACCGCTCCGAACATAGCGGCACCTAAAGCAGGAGTCTGAGCGGAAGCTGCAATTTTTATTTCCATGTTTGTTACATCTGCATAAATTTGCATCATGAACTCATCTTTTTCTGCAATCCCACCGGCTGCATACAGTTCATAAATAGGCACACCGCTATGTCTAAACGTTTCTATAATCATTTTAGTACCAAAAGCTGTTGCTTCTATTAATGCCCTGTAGATTTCTTCCGGTTTTGTAAGCAGGGTACAACCAATTATTAATCCAGTAAGATCTGCATCTACCAGTACCGAACGATTTCCGTTCCACCAGTCTAAAGCAATCAATCCGCTTTCCCCTACTTTTAATTTTGAGGCTTTTTCTCGTAATAGCTTGTGAATGTTGATACCCTTTTGTTTGGCTTCTTCTGTGTAGGAAGCCGGCACACAGTTTTTTACAAACCATTGAAAATGGTCTCCTACACAGGACTGTCCAGCTTCATAACCGTAATATCCCGGAATCATCCCATCTTCTACCACACCGCACATTCCCGGTACAATCTTTTCTTCCGTACCTAATAGCATGTGACAGGTGGAAGTGCCCATAATCATAAGCATTTTGCCTGGTTCGGTAATCCCTACACCCGGGAGGGCGGCATGGGCATCTCCAACACCGACAGCTACAGAAGTCCCCGGTTTTAATCCAGTAAGCCGTGCTGCTTTTTCGGTGATTTCTCCAGCCTTATATCCTAAAGGATAAATATTTTTATTCAACTTTTCTTCTACCACATTTTCCAATCTGGGGTCTAACGCTTTAAAAAATTCTTTTGAAGGATATCCTTCTCTTTTATGCCAGATAGCTTTATAGCCTGCGGTACAACTGTTTCTCTTTTCTTGTCCTGTGAGCTGCAGTACAATCCAGTCGGCAAGCTCCATAAATCTATCCGCTGCTTCATAAATTTCTGGCGCTTCATTTAATATCTGCCATATTTTTGCTATCATCCATTCGGAAGAAATTTTACCGCCATATCTTCCAAGAAATTTTTCTCCTCTTTCTACGGCAATCTGATTGAGCCGATTGGCTTCATCTTGTGCTGCATGATGCTTCCACAGCTTTACATAGCTATGAGGATTGGACTTTAACTCTTCTTTAAAACACAGGGGTTCTCCTTTATCATCGATAGGAAGCATGGTACACTCTGTAAAATCTATTCCCACTCCTATGACATCATCGGCACTGACACCCGATTGTTTTAATACCTCTGGAATGGTGGTCTCCAGCACTTCCAAATAATCGGCAGGATGCTGCAGTGCCCAGTCCGGTTCCAGTTTTGTTTTGCCGTCGGGTAAATATTCATCCATAACCCCATGGGTATATTCCTTGACTGCAGTAGCAATTTCCTTTCCCGTATCTATCTCTACCAAAACCGCTCTTCCAGATAACGTTCCAAAATCCACACCAATGCTATATTTCTTTTTTTCCATTATCTCTTTCCTCCTCGGATTCAACACTTTAAATATACAAATCATCTTTAATATTATTCTTAATATTTATTTTCTACCATACAATGGTCCAAAATTAGTACAAGCTCTATAATCAGCACCTTCAAGATCCATTGTGCCAAAAGCATTCCACGCACTTGGTCTGAAAATTCTTTCTTCAGGTACATTATGCATACACACCGGAATCCTCAACATTGAAGCAAGCGTTATTAAATCGTCACCAATATGCCCGTGACTGACAGCGCCGTGATTTGCTCCCCAGTTGTTCATTACAGAGTAAACATCTTTAAACGGACCTTTACCAGTTAAAATAGGTGCAAACCAGGTAGTTGGCCATGTCGGATCGGTACGTTGGTCTAAGACATTATGAATATCTTTCGGTAACTCTACCGTATAACCTTCTGCGATCTGAAGTACCGGTCCCAATCCCTTAACAATATTGATTCTAGACATGGTCACCGGCATACCGCCTTTGGTCAGAAAGTTGGATGAATAGCCACCTCCCCTAAAGTATCCCAGATTTGCCGGTCTCCAGGATGTAGCTTTAAGGCATCTTTCCACTTCTTCTTGTGTAATGTCCCAGAAAGGCTTCATGGCTGGATGACCGTCGATAGTTTGTTGCCCTGTTCCATCCAGTGCGCTAGAACCTGAGTTGATTAGATGTATGATTCCATTTGCAGCCAATCCTGTTAATTCTTTTCCGGTAACCCGTTTCACTGCTTCTGGGCTCCAATAGGTTCTGACATCTGAGAATATTTGTGCCGTATTAGTAAGTAAGTGTCCAAATAACATGGCTACACCATTTAAGCTGTCATTTTCAGTAGCAACAACAAACGGTTCTCTAATGCCGTTCCAGTCAAAGGATGAATTTAGGATTGCTTCTAGAAAATCACCATTCGGGAAATAATCTGTCCACTGCCTTTGTCCCTGGAATCCCGAAACAATGGCATTATGCCCTAATGCCTCCTCTTCAAATCCGAGCGCTGCAAGCTTTGGATTTCCTATCATCAAATCCCTTGTAATTAAAGTCATCTTCACAACCGTTTCCCAGTCTTTATCCTTTTGCTGACGAGACCTTTGTATTTCTTTAGGGTTGTTGTCTGCCCCTTCACTGCAGTTTGCTTTTACCCATTTTAATGCTCTTTCGTATTCTTCCTTATCGTAAATTTCTTCTTCTATTCTTCTGATGAACTCCGACATATCCACATATTCATTTCGCATTCCAAGATAATCCTGGAAAAATTCTTCGTTTACAATAGAACCTGCAATCCCCATCGAAACAGAACCAAGCGCCAGATAGGATTTACCTTTCATAGTTGCAACGGCCAGCCCAGCTCTTGCAAACTGGAGAAGTTTTTTCTGAACATCTCTAGGAATCGTTGTATCTCCTGCATCTTGAACATCCTTTCCGTATATACCAAATGCCGGAAGACCCTTTTGGTTATGTGCTGCAAGTACTGCCGCAAGATAAACAGCTCCCGGACGCTCTGTACCATTGAATCCCCAGATTGCTTTGGGAATGGTGGGATCCATATCCATTGTTTCTGCACCGTAACACCAGCAAGGAGTTACCGAAATAGAAACCCCCACGCCTTCTCGTGTAAATTTTTCTGCTGCTTTCGCCGCTTCAGCCACGCCACCGATACAGGTATCGGCAAT
>JASGMB010000041.1 GCA_030156665.1 Clostridiales bacterium | reverse complement strand
AAGGAGAATATAATATGAGTGAAAGAGAATACAAATTTGATACGTTACAGGTACATGCCGGTCAGACACCTGACCCTGCAACAGGTTCAAGGGCTGTCCCCATTTACCAAACCACATCTTATGTTTTTAACAGCTCTGAGCATGCTGCCAATCTGTTTGCTTTAAAAGAATTTGGAAATATTTATACAAGAATTATGAACCCTACAACCGATGTTTTTGAACAAAGAATTGCCAAGCTAGAAGGAGGCGTGGGAGCATTGGCTGTTGCATCAGGTTCTGCAGCCATTACCTATGCCATTACCAACATTGCAGGTGTCGGTGATGAAATCGTAGCAGCAAGTACTTTGTATGGGGGTACTTATAATCTATTTGCCAATACATTGCCCAGGTTTGGCATTAACACTGTTTTTGTAAATCCGGACGATCCTGAGAATTTTCGAGAAGCAATTACTGAAAAAACAAAAGCAGTATTTATAGAAACTATAGGTAATCCCGGCATCAATATTGTGGATATAGAAGCAGTGGCTAAAATAGCCCATGAGAACAGTATTCCGTTAATCATTGACAATACATTCGGTACGCCTTATCTCATCCGGCCGATAGAATACGGAGCGGATATTGTGGTTCATTCAGCTACCAAATTTATTGGGGGACATGGTACCTCTATCGGAGGTGTGATCGTTGATTCCGGAAAATTTGACTGGGCTGCAAGTGGAAAATTTCCTATACTTACCGAGCCGGACCCAAGTTACCACGGCATTAAGTTTGTAGAAGCAGTAGGACCGCTAGCTTATATTATTAAAGCACGTGTAACCCTTTTAAGAGATACCGGTGCTGCTTTAAGTCCGTTTAATGCTTTCTTATTCCTGCAGGGATTGGAAACCTTATCTCTCAGGGTGGAAAGGCATATCTCCAACACTAAAAAAGTTGTAGATTTTCTGCAAAATCATCCGGCAGTAAGCTGGATCAATTACCCTAGCTTACCGGGGAATAAATACCATGCCTTAGCGCAAAAGTATTTACCAAAAGGTGCAGGTTCTATCTTTACTTTTGGTATTGAAGGCGGTGTAGAAGAAGGAAAGAAATTTATTGAAAATCTTCAACTATTTTCTCACCTTGCAAATGTTGCAGATGCGAAGTCATTGGTAATACATCCTGCAAGCACCACCCATCAGCAGTTATCGGAACAAGAACAGTTATCTGCGGGGGTTACACCGGATATGATCAGGCTGTCCATCGGTATCGAAGATCCAGAAGATTTGATTTATGACCTTGAACAGGCATTAAATAAGATATTAAAACAGCAACCTGCGTGAATACAGGAGGTATTAGAGCTATCGGGGAGATAGCTCTTTTTATTTTATGAAGCGAAGCGTAATATCAAGACAATCTACCTTAGCCTTTTGTACCGAAGGTACATCAATTCGCCGAAGGCGATTGTCTTATTTAATAAAAATGAGTCAAAAGCTCGGTTTGAATGCGATATTGACATTATTCATTGGGTTATATACAATAAAAGTATAAAATATATAAAACACATAGGAATAATAAGTGATTGGGTAATAGATGAGTCGCTTTTAGATAAGTATAAGGAGATGGTCAATGTGGTAGAACAAAAATTTAATGTGTTAAAAGAGTATCTTAAAAGTTTAGGAAGTGTAGCTGTTGCTTATTCCGGAGGTGTGGATAGCACATTTTTGATAAAAGTTGCTTATGACGTGCTGGGGGATAAGGCAATTGCTGTGACGGCACGTTCTTCTACATATCCCGAGCGGGAATTTAATGAAGCAGTAGCATATATTAAGAATATTGGCGCACAGCATATTGTGATTACATCGGAAGAATTGGATATTGAAGGCTTTTCAAGTAACCCGACAAATCGCTGCTATTATTGTAAAAAAGAATTATTCGAAAAAGTGGGAGAGGTAGCAAGGGAAAAAGGGATTCAGTATGTAGCCGACGGTTCCAATTACGATGATCTGAATGACTACAGGCCGGGCATGCAGGCAGCTAAAGAATTACAGGTAGTAAGTCCCTTGAAGTATGCTGAACTGACAAAAGAGGATATTCGCATCTTATCCAAAAAACTCGGATTGCCGACTTGGGACAAACCGGCTTTTGCCTGCTTGTCGTCAAGATTTCCCTATGGGCATCAGATTACCAGGGAAAAGCTGTTTATGGTGGAACAGGCAGAAGAATATCTTATGAGTTTAGGGTTCAGACATCTGAGAATACGCCATCATGAAGAAACCGCCCGGATAGAACTAGGGGAAAAAGAGTTTGAAAGCTTTTTGGATAAAGAATTGATGCGTAAAGTTGTCAAAAAATTAAAAAATATAGGATTTACCTATGTCTGTTTGGATTTAGAAGGATATCGTACCGGAAGTATGAATGAAGTATTAAAATCATAAAAATCAAATTTATAGGTTTGAATTTTATCTTCGATTATTGTAAACTGTTAACAGTGAACTGTGAACGATGAACAATGGGAAGGTGATAAAATGCTCGATAGAGACCAGCAGCTCAGGTATTCCAGACAAATCATATTAAAAGAAGTAGGATACAAAGGACAGGAGAAACTTCTAAATTCTAAAGTGCTTGTGATAGGGGCAGGCGGACTGGGGTCACCGGTGCTTTATTATCTTGCTGCAGCTGGAGTTGGTACATTGGGAATTGTGGATTTTGATGTGGTGGGCATCTCTAACCTCCAACGGCAGATACTACATTTTTCTGATGATTTAGGTAGGAAAAAGGTAGACTCGGCTGAGGAAAAGATAAAAAAGCTGAATCCGGATGTAAAGGTGATAAAATATCCATTCAGGATGAATATGGATAATATTGAAGAACTCATACAGGATTATGATGTAGTAGTAGATGCGGTAGATAATTTTACGGCAAGATATTTGATTAGCGACTGCTGCTATTTTATGAAAAAGCCATTAATAGAAGGCGCTGTACTCGGGTTTGATGGTATTCTGATGACTATTATTCCGGACCGGTCGCCCTGTTACAGATGTCTATATCCAATGCCCCCCCAGGATGGTGTTGTGCCTACCTGTAATGATACAGGCATACTTGGCATGATTACTGGCACCATTGGCTCACTGCAAGCTCTGGAAACCGTTAAGGTACTTCTTGGAATTGGGGAAACACTTTCGGGCAGAATCTTAACATTTGATGGATTAAATCTAAGCGTAAGAGAGGTTCCATGGAAAAAGAGGCAAGCCTGTCCTTTGTGTGGAGAGAATCCTACCATCAAAGAACTGGTAGAATATGAAATTAAGTGTAAATCCAAAATTCCGGAATAAATGGGGTAGAAATATGATTGCATTATTGGATAAGTTATATGCACAGCATGATTTAACTAAAGAAGAAATAATATTTTTGTTGAAGAATTTAGATGAGGAGCATAAAAACGTTCTATTTGATTATGCCCATAGGACTAGAATGAAATATTATGGGAATAAAGTTTTTATGCGAGGATTAATTGAATTCTCAAATATATGTAAACAGGACTGCCTTTATTGCGGCATTCGGGTGTCTAATAAAAAAGTAGAACGATATCGTTTAACGCCGGATGAAATTATAGATTGCTGTAAAGAAGGATATAGACTGGGTTATAGGACATTTGTACTTCAAAGCGGAGAAGATTTTTGGTATACTGAGGAGAAATTAATCAATATTGTCAAAAATATTAAAAAACTATTTTCCGATGTAGCAGTAACCCTTTCAATTGGCGAAAGAAGTCTCAGTGTATATGAGCATCTTTTTAAAGCAGGTGCCGATCGGTTCTTATTAAGGCATGAGACGGCTTCCAAACGTTTGTATGAAAAGTTGCATCCTACAATGAATTATGAGAATAGAATAAACTGTTTAAAAGGATTAAAAGAAATAGGTTATCAGGTAGGCGCCGGGTTCATGGTTGGTTTACCCGGACAAACGGCTGAAGACTTGGCAGAAGATTTATACTTTTTAAAAGAACTGAATCCGGATATGATTGGGATTGGTCCCTTTATTCCCCATAGTGAAACTCCATTAAGGGATGCAGACGGAGGCACGGTGGAGGATACGCTTGTCATGCTGGCATTTGTCCGTTTGCTTGTACCTGACTGTTTGCTGCCGGCAACAACGGCAATGGGGACGTTACACCCAAAGGGAAGAGAATTGGCACTGAAGGTAGGCGCAAATGTGGTAATGCCAAATCTTTCTCCTATAGGTGTAAGAGCAAAGTATGAATTATATGAAAATAAAATCTGTACCGGAGATGAAGCGGCCCACTGCAGACAGTGCATTGAAAAAAGAATAAATTCGGCAGGATTTGAAGTGGATATGGGTAGAGGGGACAGCTTACAATCGCAAAAGAAAGCGTAATGTAAAAAGAGAAGCAATTTTTAAAACTGCTTCTCTTTTTAGGTATTTAAAAATTTATTGAGCAATAAAAACTACTTTTTCTCTGCAACGCCATAGGCATAACCATAGCATCCAACGCAGCCCCAGAATAATAATAAGAATAAGATGATAAACCAAAGTACTGTGTCTCTGTCAAAAATGTCACCTATAAAACTCATACATGTTCCCTCCTTATAAAATAAATAGTAATGAATTTAATGAATTATTCATCTGTTATTACTTCTTTAATGGGTAGCCATAACCATAGCCACCAAAACAGAAGAAACAGAAGAATAAGATAATGATGATAATCCAGATCCATATGTCATAGCCATATCCGCCAAAACCATAGAATCCTTGGGGTTTTTGTTCGGTCGTTTTGTTGACCTCCTTTACATAACAAGCTGTTTACACTAACATAGTATGCTTTAATATCAAAAATGGTTCCCGTTTTACTGTAGTTATGATATAAAAATTTGCAGTTGTTAAAAAAAGGTACTAGACTATCTAGTACCTTTTAGTAATGATATTCATTATTTACCAATTTTACTTTTTGTATCCATATCCATGGCCATATCCGCCAAAGCCATAGAATAAGAACAAGAATACTAAAATAAAGAATAATACTTCACTGTTGTCACCAAAAATTCCGTATCCACCAGACATATTAAAGGCCTCCTTTTTATTTAATTAATATTTTAAGTACTTTCAATATTCAGTACCTACAATATACTATGCATTAGGTGAAAAAATGGTTACATACGTGTTAATCCAAAAAATAGTAAAAATACTGTGAGAATATTGTATCATTTTCATACAATATTCTTACAGTATTTATAATTTAAACTTATTCAGACTCCTGGGAAAGTGCTGTGGAAAGATATCTTTCACCTTTATATATCTTTATATATAATGAGAAGTATTTGAATTTGATAGTCTAATGCAATAGGCATAATCTCTGAAATACTTGAAGTTATTTTGGAGATTGTACACAAAAAAATCTGATTTTACATACAAAATTTGGATGAATAAACTGTTAATTTTTTAACTGAACGGGTATATAATATATAGAAAGGTAAGGAGGTGAGATGAATGAGAGAGATTGTTATATTTGCTACTTTGCTAGGTATAGCGTTATTGGCAAGATACGCTATGTTTATAACACATTTTGCATAATTTGTTTTTTACTTATTATGCAAGTTAATAGTATGAAGCATGGGGGGGTTCCCCGTTTACATAGATTTATGGATTTCACTCTTGGAGTGGAATCCATTTTTTGTTGATGTACAGAAAATGATAGTGGGTTAATATTTTTTGTTAGAAATTTTTAAAGCGATTGGATTTAATAATTATGTAATAAAATTTAATATTTTTGTAATAAGTAAAGAAATACAAAGAAAAACTACAGAATTGCTTTATAATAAAAGATAATGTGTCAATATTTATTTGGACGTAATAGAATTAATGTGGTAAACTAGCTATGCTAAGTTTTATATCAAAATCTTCGATTTTATTCTTCGAGGCAAGCCTCGAAGTTATTTAAGAAGTTATTTAATAGGTAGATTTTGATGAAACTTTGTACGGCATTCATCTTACCCGCAAGCGGGCAAGTTTTCTGCCGCAGTCGTTATAACATTTGATAAAGATGGTTTGAATAATCAACAGAATGAGGTTGGATGTATAATGAAATTTGATAAAATGCATAAATATAAGAAATTGATTGTATCATTCATTGTGTTTGTTGTGATAGCATCTATATTGGGTATTATATACTTATCTAATGTTGCTTATGCGATGAAAATAGATAATGAAGTTATAGGGATTGTAAAAAATAAACAAGAGGCATACCAGCTTATTCAAGAGATTGAAGAACATTATGAAAAAGTATTAAATGCCAAAGTGAAAATATCTCAAGAGATCACTGATGAGAAAGTTTTTGTATCTAAAGACCAAATAACGCCTATGGATTTAATGAGGTCCAAACTGGAACAAAACATAAAGCTAAAAGTAGAAGCCTATTCATTAAATGTAGATGGTAAAGATATTGTTTTTGTAAAAGATAAAAAAACAGCAGAAAAAATCCTAGAAAAACTTAAAGATAAATTTTTAGAAGAGATAGAAGATAAAGAAAAAGCAGAAATAAGTTTTCAGGAAAAAGTAGAAATACAAAAAGAAAGTATTGATATAGGTGATGTAAAAGATTTAGAAGAGGCGTATGAATATATTATCATCGGTAGTAATAAAGTTGAAAAATACATTGTACAAGAAGGAGATACGACCTGGGATATTACAAAAAAGAATAATATTACATTAGAAGATATAAAACAGGCCAACCCGGACATTGATTTGGATAAGCTCCAAATTGGCCAAGAACTTAATTTAGTAGCGCCGAAGCCTTTTATCAATGTTAAAATAGTAGAAACCGTTATATACGAAGAACCTATCCCTTATACTGTAAAATACGAAGAGACCGATAAGCTATATTTAGGAGAAAGCAAAACAAAAATAAAAGGAAAAGAAGGCAAGAAAAAAGTAGTAGCGGAACTTATTAAAATAAATGGTACCGTAAAGGATAAGAATATTATTCAAGAAGAGACTATACGAGAACCTCAAACGCAAATTATTCTAAAGGGTACAAAAGAAAGGCCTCGTACTTTAGCGTATGGTAATTTTACAAATCCGCGCACAGGTGTCATTACATCAAGGTTTGGACCAAGATGGGGAGAGATACATACTGGACTGGATATATCTGCACCGAAGGGTTCGCCGGTTCTGGCGGCAGATGGAGGAAAAGTCATTTTTTCAGGTGCCTCTGGCTCCGGTTATGGAAACCTTATCATTGTAGACCATGAAAATGGTTATGTAACGTATTACGCGCACTTAAATAGTATGAATGTAAAAAAAGGAGAAAGAGTATATAAAGGGCAAACCATTGCAACGGTGGGAGCTACAGGAAGAGTTACTGGACCTCATCTGCACTTTGAAATAAGAAAAAATGGTGTGCCTATTAATCCTGAATCGTATATTAAAAATTAAGACAAATAAAACCTGCCTTGCACATTACCATATGTAAGACAGGTTTTTTTATTCTTTTATTTTCCTGTGTTAGTCTATTGTTTTTTTATAATGATTGTGCTATTATTAAATAAATAGACCTACAAGTCTATAGAGAGAGTAGCAGAGATGAGATTAGTTTTTGTAGGGTTCTATTTACAAATTTACAAAATTAGTTGAGATGAGGAGAGATGAGTGATGAAAAATTTAAGAGAAATGATTTTAGCGGGATTACTATTATCTATTGGGTTAGTGCTGCATTACATTACGCCTGCTACTGGTACACCTGTCAAGCCTGACTTTCTTTTAGCGATGTTATTCTTGTGTTTCCTGATTTTTGAAGATTTTTCAGTGAGTTTTGTCGCCGGAATAGCTGCTGGAATTCTATCGGGTATTACAACTAGCGTGCCTGGAGGATTAATTCCTAATGTAATAGATAAAATCTTAACCACTATTGTATGTTTAGGAATTATTTACGTGACCAGAAAGTTTATTAATCAGTATATTCTTTCGGTGATTGTTCCAATACTGGGGACACTGTTTAGTGGATTTGTATTTTTATCTACTGCAATTTTACTGAAGATTCTTCCTTCCCAGTCTTTTGTACCGGCGTTTTTCACTGCAGTAATTCCAGCAACCGTAGGCAATGTAATTCTTATAGCTGTTTTGTTTGGTGTATTAAAGCAAACTACCAAGCTATACAATAAGCGAAGAAAGATAGTTTAGAATATATGTAATGAACAAATAAGGCCCTTTTGGTATATTGCCATAGGGCCTTTAAATTTTGATTTTATGATATTGTTGTTCAGCAAAAGGGGCTATTTCTTAGTTGAGCAGCCGTAACCAAAGCCGCCAAAGCCCCAGAATAACAATAGGAACAAAATGATAAACCAAAGTATTTCGTCGTTATCAAATACATTTCCAAAGAAGCTCATGCATATTTCCTCCTTATATTATTATTGATGAAGATCAAGCTTTGATACAGTAACATATTATGATAATGATAATTAAAAGGTTAATGTTTTTAAAAATTTATTTCATGGATATTTATTTTCTATTTACTCATATAGGAACACATGGGTAGGCGTTCGCATATTATGTTAATGAAGGTGGTTCTCTAAATGTTGAGAGGACTGAAAATACTAAAAATAAGGAGGTTTTCATATGTCAGAAAGACTTAAGCCAGGTCCTATTCTAGGGTCACCAGGTTTTAAAGAAGCTGTATGTATACAGACAGATAAAGTTTATGATTCATGTAAAGAAAAAGATTGTCTAGAAGATTTAAGAGTATTTTTTACCCGAAGTGGTCAGGCAATTATTGACCAGGCAATTAATGTTAAATGTAGAAAAGCCGAAATCATTTGGGTATTTCCTGATGTAGAGCCTGTCCCGTTTAACAGAGGTTTCTTTACTGTATCTATCAAATTTTTCTTTAGAATTACTTTGGATGCGTTTACAAATGTTGGTAGACCTACACAAGTTGAAGGATTAGCTACTTTTGACAAGACTGTTGTACTCTTTGGTTCAGATGGAAATGCGAAAATATTCCAGTCTAAGTTCAAAGAAGATAAATTCGATCCACAACTTTGGATGAAAACAAATATGCCGAAAGCTAAAGTGGAAGTTGTTGATCCAATATGCTTGGCAGCTAAATTGGTGGACATTACAGACAGATTGTTTGAAACAAATGATATAGAACTAGCAGGAATACCTGACAGTGTATGCAACTGCTTCGATGGCGATTTGGTAGCCGGTGCAGAAAGAAAGAGAGTATTTGTTACGCTTGGGTTATTCTCAATTATTAAATTGGAACGAAACGTTCAATTACTCATTCCGGCTTTTGACTTCTGCGTACCTGAAAAAGAATGTATTGCAGCTACTGAAGATAATCCATGTGAACTATTTGAAAGAATCGAATTCCCGGTTGATGAATTTTTCCCACCTCAGAAGTTTGAATTTGAAGGTGCAGAAGAGGCTTTTAGGGATAGAAAACGTTGCTAGTATTGAAAATTTAAAATCAGTTGTTGACAATTAGTTGTTAACAGCTGACTTTCTTGGGCAAAAAGAGAAGCAGCATTAAAGCGCTGCTTCTCTTTTTAAGTACCTAAACCTTATTTTATTCTTTTACAGCAGGAGCTGCTTTATCTGCGTAGCCGTAGCCGCCATATCCGTAGCAACCAACGCATCCCCAGAATAGCAGTAAGAATAAAATTATGAACCAAAGTATTTCATCACCGTCAAAGATATCATTAAAGAAACTCATACATCTTCACTCCTTATAAATTTTATTGGTTATTCGTTTTTACTACTTCTGTACCGAATAGCCGTATCCGCCGTAACCAAAGCCGCCAAAGCAGAAGAAACAGAAGAATAATAAGATAATGATAATCCAGATGAACTCATCACCAAATCCGAAGAAGCTTTTTGTATCAGCCATTTTACTGACCTCCTTTATTTAATAGCCTTACGATAATATAGTATGAATTTGAAGCTTAAAGTGTTAATGTTTTTCAAAATAAAATGATGAGATAGATTCTCTTGAAACTTTATACCTTGGGTTTTATGTATGGAGTTTAGTATCGAAGATTCTTTTATAACGACTGCGGCAGAAAACCTGGCCCCTTGTGGGTCAGGATGAATGCTGCATAAAGTTTCAAGAGAATCAACCTTGAAAAATATCTCGGGCTTTATGCACGGGACTTAGAATTGAAGATTCTTTTATAAAACATTAGGAAAATAGGTAAAATAAACTTAGCAGTAGATAATGTAAGTCGATAAGCATAAAAAGGAAGAAAGGTTTTTTTATTAATGAACAAAAAAGAAATTTCGAAGCTTTTAGCCTTTATATTTTCTATTATTCAGATTTTAACGATAGCTGGATTCGTTATAAAAAAACAATACAACTACAGTTACGATGCAATATCAACATATATGAGTTATTTGATTTTTATCTATTTTGAAAACAAAAAGAAATTTCACTTGGAAAATTATATAAAGGGGTTAGTGATTTTAACAATTATAGGACACAATCTGTTAGGCGAGTATTTTGATGCATATAATACCGTCAAATTTTTCGATAATATGCTGCATGTATTCGGGACATTTGCCTTTACCCTATTCTTTTTTTCAATTATTCATAAAACGACACGTATGGTTTATAGTTCAAAACTATATACATTTATTTTTATCACATCATTAGGGGTTTGTTTGGGAGTTCTTTTTGAACTTATAGAATTTACCCTGGATATTTTGTTTAAAGCCAATAATCAACGGGGACTATTGGATACTAATCTGGATTTAATAGCAAATGTATTAGGAGCAATTTTAGCAGGTGTTTTTGCAGTAATAAGACAATCGCCTTCGGCGCATTGATGTGCCTATCGGCACAAAAAATTAAGGTAGATTGTCTTGATATTACGCTTCGCTTCATAATAAAAAAGGCTTCTAAAAGAAGCATATTATAATGAGGCCTTTTTTGAAACGCATTTAACGGAAAGTATGAAACTAAGGAAAAAACATAGGAGATACGGATAATCTTATCATAATATGTAGCAAGAATAATAGAATAAGTATGAGGGTAGACTTACCCTACATTGGATTTGAAAATTTATAAAAATTAATAAAAATGAAACTTTTTAAAAAGAAAATAGGTCTATATATTTGGTGTGCAGTAAAAAGCAGTACGAGACAGGAGGCTACACATTTGATAGATTTAAAGAGAATTTTATTGCTCAATAACTATAAGGGAGAAGCTGAAGATTTTCTCTTATTCCTGATTAATGAAAAGTTCGATAAAACATTTAATGTAAACGTTGAAGACTATGGATTTGTTGTTTTTTACACATTGATAATACCTAAGATGCAAATAGAAACATGTTTTAAAGTAAATTACGATAATAACACTTTTTTAAAGTACAGCAAAATTAATGGAGAATTTTCTTCTTATAAATATATTAAGACAATCCTCAAATATATGCTCACTGAATATAAAAAAAATCAACTTATTTACTAATAAAAATAATTTAGCAATTTAAAATTTGTGCATTGTGTGGTACAATGATATCTAGATGCATTAGTCAGTTTAATAATTTAAAACTGTTTCATAATGTTGTTCTGCTTTTCTATACCAAGAAAGAATGGTGACTTAATGGATGCTAAAAATTATGCACAAAATACCAAAGTTTATTTGATGCTAGGTTATGTTGCGTTATTTTTAGTAAACGCATTTTACCCAAAAGATTTGTGGCGTATTTTAACAGTATTGACTGTAATCGGAATTTCTATTATTGCTTTTCCTTTACTTAAAGCTGCTAATAAATATCTTTCGATAGCCTTATTATTAATAGGTGCTTACTTATTGGTAAAAAGTAACGCAAGATTTACTGACTGGGTAGAAGCTTTTACTATGAATAGTGGTTTAGTAAGTCTTTTATTGAGCTTACCGTTGTTGAGTATTATCTTATATTATGAAGATTTTGAGGCACATGTTTTACATATCACCCAAAAATATATCAATTCGAATTTTAGTTTTTATATTATCAGTATGTTTATTACTACACTTTTTGGAATGTTATTGAATTTAGCCAGCATGGGGATGGTGTATCATCTTTTAAAAAAAACCATTCAAAATCATCCTAGAGAATTATTTTATAAAGCCATCACGCGGGGCTTTTGTACAAATCTTTTATGGTCACCCAATTTTTTATCGGTAGCAGTAGTTCTCCAATATACCGGGATGACCTGGCATGAATTGGCACCTTTAGGTTTGGTTTTAGCAGCACTGGGAAATTTATTAGGTGTTTTAATGGTAAAATTCGGTGCCAAAAAGGAACCAATAACCACCATAAAAAATCAAATTAACATAAAAAATAATAATGAGATAAAAAGTCGTCGAAGCTCTTTGAGAATAATAGGCATCATTGTATCTTTAATATTATTAATTGTTAGCTTGGAATACCTTACTGAAAAAAGCGTTCTGGTGATAGTGCCCGTCATTGCTTTTGCTCTACCAATAGGTTTGGGCATTATACTAAAAAAAATCGATGTACTTAAAGGTAGACTAAAAGAATATTTAAATATTTCGTTGCCCAGGATGAATGACGAGGTAATATTATTTTCTGCAATTGGATTTTTTGGATATGCTTTAGATTTTTCTGATAGCACCCGGCATGTCTCTTTAATTATTCAAAAATTAGGTTTTAATTCTTCGATTATCTTAATTCCTTTTCTTATTACTATGATTACAGTTTTCGGAGTTATAGGAATACATCCTATTATAACGATTTCTGCTATTGCGATTACATTTGACGCGGGTACATTACCGTTAACCCAGCTGCAGTTAGCTGGGACCTTAGCAGTTGGATATTTTTCATATACACTACTTTCACCTTTTTCTGGTGCCACTTTGTTGGTTACAAGTATGTATCAAGGGAATCCTCTTGATGTCAGTATTAAATTGAATTTACTTTATGTTACGCTTTTTATGATTTTAACAACAATAGTATTAACTGTAATATAACCTTTACATTACAAGAGTTTAGTTATTTAAGTGAAATTGTTAAAAAAATTACTTAAATAGAAGGGATTTCCAAATACTTGTAGAATATTAAATATAGTGATATTATATAATTAAAATATAATATTATAAAATTTTTATATTTAAATCTTCTAATTTTTAGGAGGTCATTTATGAGTTATCAATCTGATAATATAACAGAACAATTACAACAACTCTGTATCGATTTAATTAAGAAATTAGATAATTTAAGAGCAGAAGGACGTATAAGTGAAATGGAATATATAAAACATACTCAATTAAAAAGAGAGTTTTTGAAAAATATATGCAATATGTCTCATAAAGAATAATAATTATTTTATTCACTGTTATCTTCGCTTTGGATGAATGCTTTACAATTTAGTTGTGTAAATTGTGGATGACGATAAAAGTTTACATTTTTTATGCGTGTTCAAATATAAAAAAGATTAAATAGGTGAATACTCAAATTTATGTTCTGATAATTTATCTTCAAGCCCTGAGTTTAGAAGTATCTTCATGCAGTAGTTTTTTCTAATCTTTTCAGTATTCATATACAGTGGAAAAGGGTAATAATGTATTGCTATCTCTTTTCTTAATGGTTTATTAAAATCAAGTTATCAAATCATTTTCATGATAATATTTTACATATATGATGTTTTTTTACTGATCAATTTTGGGTATATCATTTTATTAAAAAAAGAACACTTTAATAAATTATTAAAAAACTTCATGTCATACCATCTCCTTATTTATTTTTACAATATATGCTAGGGTATCAAAGGCCTACAGCTAAGAATCTTACAAAGTACACCACCCATACTTCTTTATTATTTTGTATTTTTTGTTGAAAAATTATCATATATTGCGATGGCTAAAAGCTATAGGTAGTCTTAACCTTTGGAATTGCCTATGAGCAAACTTTTTTTAGAAATATACGTTGTATCTTTTTCATACCACTTACAATAAAATATCTCAGCGCCTGATATTAATTCTTTTTTACAGCTTTTTTGACATACTATACATTTTTCTGCAATTTCAAGATTTTTGTGTACTGACATAGCCATTGCTTTTCCTCCTTTTTATTTTTATAAAAAATATATTATATAATAATATATTTTTAATCTTATTTGCATTATACCATATTATGGACAAAATGTAATATGTTAATATTTAATTTCATAACGACTGTATGAGAAAACCTGCTCCTTGTGGGTCGGAATGGTAGTAAGGGAAAAAGGGGGTAAAAAGTTAATGTGTATCCCAATTGTTGTGGAAAAACAAAATTAGTAAAATATAAATACATTTGTGAAAATCACAAGAATAGAATTTATTATGATACTTATTTTTCGTTAATATGGCTTAATCCTTGATCAAATATTTGCTTAATATGGTTATCATCTAAAGAATAGAAAACAGTTTTACCTTCTTTTCTATATTTTACTAGCCTTGACTGCTTTAAAACTCTGAGTTGATGGGATATTGCCGACTGCGTCATTCCAAGAATGGAAGCAATATCGCAAACACACATTTCGGATGCAAATAGGACATAAAGAATTTTTATACGAGTTGTATCGCCGAAAACTTTAAATAATTCTGCTAGGTCATATAAATGCTCTTCTTCCGGCATTGTTTCCTTAACTTTATCTATGATGTTTTGATGTATTATATTGCATTCACAGCTCTCAATATCTACCTTATGGTCGACCATATAGGAACCTCCTTCTCTTCGATAATATATGAATAAACGTTCATGTGTTATGTTTGATTTTATTATGTAAAGATGAATAAGTCAATACTTTTATAAATTCCTAGATTTACTTTTATACAAGTAAAAACTTTTTTATACATATTTTCGCAATGTATAAACAATATTTGATTTGTAATTGGAGACCATAAGTTTTTGAAATCACAAATAATTCGAAAATATTTAAATATATATGTTGTTTATTGAGTAAAGGGAGGTTATAGGCATGGTAGCAAAAAAGCTTCATTAAAATATTTTAATGAAGCTTTTTTGAAAAGCATTTAACGGAAATTATAAAATTAAGAGAAAAATATACTTTCCTATAGCTTTATGCCCGAAAAAGAGATTTTGATTAAAATCTATCCTCGTATTAAATATTCTAATAGTCTGTGGGTATCTTCAGGTTCGTGAATAATCAGTTCAATTTCATCAATTTTTGCTTCTGAAAACAGCTTATTTAACATTACATACTGGCAAAGCTTTGATTTTAGATTTAATCTATCGCCTTCAGATGTAACAAGTTCAACTTTACCTTTACATTCTTCTAATACCTCAAAAAATTTGGTGACATTCGTAATATTTTTGATTTTCATAATACTATAGCACTCCTTTCATTTAATAATATGTTTTGTAAGACTAAAAAATTAATAGGGCTTAAAAAATGGCCAATATTTTAATGTTTTACAAAACTATTATATTTTAATTAGAGGATTATTACAATTCATATAATACTTACCCACTTACATTGTGTTTAAGCAAAAATTAGTGAACTCTCCCTCCACTTGCTCACGCTGAAATGGGGGCTTCTTGGTGTATCCAAGAACTTTTCCTGTTTCACAGATTTCGTAACCTACTTTCTCCACAGGCTATCCCCGTAAGACCTACGGTTCTTGTTT
>JASGMB010000040.1 GCA_030156665.1 Clostridiales bacterium | reverse complement strand
CACGCGGCGTTGCTGCGTCAGGGTTTCCCCCATTGCGCAATATTCCCCACTGCTGCCTCCCGTAGGAGTCTGGGCCGTGTCTCAGTCCCAATGTGGCCGTTCACCCTCTCAGGTCGGCTACTGATCGTCGCCTTGGTAGGCCGTTACCCTACCAACTAGCTAATCAGACGCGAGCCCATCTGTTACCGGATTGCTCCTTTGATCATTATTACATGCGTAATTATGATTTCATGCGGTATTAGCACATCTTTCGATGTGTTATCCCCCTGTAACAGGCAGGTTGCTCTCCTTTTATCTTAACGTTTGTTTAGCTCAAAATTACTCACTAGCTTACTTGTTAAAGTTCGCAAGTTACTCATTCTGTGGTATTCGCTTTCGTTCTCATTGGTTTCTCTACCCACTACCCACTACTCACTACCCACTAAATTAACGAGAACCTCTTACGCTGTTCACTTTTCAAAGACCAATTTGTCTTGCGCTCAACCGAGCACCCATCGACTTTAACCGCCGACCCTTATAATGCTATCACATGTTTCTCTGTTTGTCAACAATTTTTTTAACTTTTTCACAAGTTATTCTACTTTACTGTAAAATTGCATATTATCAGCGACAGCTATATTAATATAACATACAATATTCTTACTTTCAATACTTATAAATCTAAATTTCATATGAATATTTAAACTTATGTATATATCTTTTGTTTTTTCCTCTTATTTCGACGGTATACTTAATATAGCTTATTCATTGCTATCTAACGTGACAATATTTGCAAACGAACTACATATTTCTACTTAACATATCCGCTTCATCCCTTAGTTTAGTTTTTTTAATACAACTACTTTATTACCTTTTTCATTTCTTTTAATACAATCACATAAAGATTCTATTATTGTAAGCCCTCGTCCTCTTTCGCTAAGACATAATATTTTTTCAAACTCTTTAGTATTTTCAGATTCTTTTTCGGAAGGCAACCCTTCTCCTTCATCTTCAATAATAGCATAAACTTGATTAGTACATATTCCTACTTTAATAGATACCTGTTTTGTTTTATCTTCTTTATTACCATGTAATACAGCATTAATAATAAGTTCATTTAATATCACTTTTATTTCAAAAGATACCTCTTCAGTCAGTACAGCATGAGTGTTTAAAAAATCCATAATTTTTTCGATTGTATAGACAATGTACGTAGTATCTGCTGGAATCATCATTGTTATAGAAAGCCCTTTGGTCACTTTACTCCCACCTTTAATCATATATACCAGAGAAATGATACCATATTACAAAATAGCTGATAAAATTTTTGCCTGCTTCAAACATTCCCGTAATTATCATTACCACATATTAAATAATACAAAACAAAAAGTGTTAATTTAATTAACACTTTTGTCATATAATCTTCTGAATTTTTCTAATATTTTTCTTTCCATCCTCGATACATACATCTGGGATACGCCTAAAAGTTCAGCAATTTGCTTTTGTGTCTTTCCCTTGAAGTATCTTTGTTTTATAAATTCTTTTTCTGCTTCACCGAACTGGCTCAAACTCTTTTCAATAAAATCTCTATCTTCTATTGCAGAAAATGTAGTATCTTCTTCACCGACTAATTCTTGTAAGGTAGCTTTATCATCTGAATATACTGATTGTTCCAGCGACTGAACAGTATTCGCATTTGCAGATTCTATCACCTCAAGTATTGTTTCTTCAGATAGGTTAAGGTATTGTGCAATCTCTTCCACCTTAGGCGGGCGCCCTAAATTTTGTGATAATGCTTGCCGCGCATGATTTACTTTCTGATAAATTTCATATATCCTACGCGGCACTCTTATAATATTGCCTTTGTCCCGAAAAAATCTTTTGATTTCACCAATTATTGTTGGAGTAGCAAAACTTGAGAACTTTACACCCTTGCTAACATCATATCGTTCCACCGCTTGCAGTAGTCCAATACACGCTACTTGGTATATATCGTCGTACTCAACACCTCTGTTTAAGAATTTTTTTGTAAGTATATCTACTATGTATAAATATTTGTGGATGATTTGATCTCTCAAAAATGTATCTTTTGTTTTATGGTATATAGTAAATAATTGCTCTTCAGTCATATTTGCTACTTCTTTAGCAATGGCCATATTTAATTCTCCTTTAAAAACATGGATAAAGTAATAATTTCTTTACTGTCTTTTGCGTTATTTACAAACACTTCATCCACAAGGGAGTTAACAATAGAAATTCCAAGTACATCTTCTTCAGCAAACAATTCAAAATTTTTAGGTTTTTGATTTTCAAATTCAAACTTTACCGTTAACCCTGTATCAGTCATATTGAACTTAATAACATATCTTTCATTGTTAAGTTTAGATTTAGTTAGTATTCTTGTACAAATTTCTGCTACAGCTACTTTAATATCCTCTATTTCATCTATTTGAAATCCTATTCTACTAGCTATTCCTGAAACAGTTAATCTTACTACCCTTACCATCTCCGGTAAAAACGGTACGATCAAATCGATTTCTTTCACAACTTCATTGCTTTTTTCTTGCAGCTGCTCCATTGATTTTTCACTCCTCAATTTTAAATACGTTATCAAGTCCGGTTATTAAAAATAACTTTTTAATATTACTTCTAAGATTTACAATATAGATATCTTTATTATTATTCTTAACTTTTTTAAGCGCTCCTACTAATACTCCTAAACCTGTGCTATCAATATATGTTAAATTTTCACAATCAAGTCTGACATCCTTATTATTTTTTTCAATAATGGCATAAAGCTTGTCCTTTAATTCTGTCACAGTAGAAATATCTATTTCACCATTAAGTTCTACTACGACAACTTCATTTGATTTCTTCTCTATTACACTTAGATTCGAAGCCATGATCTTTCCCCCTTTGTAAATTTAATGAATAATTAAAAATTAAACAGCCCAATGTTATATGTTAATGCAAATTTTAATCTTATAAATGTTATTTCTTACTAAAAATAGTATCATATATTTTAATATAAAACAAGAAAAGCAGATTAATCAACCTGCTTTTTTAGCACTTTATGAGTCTTTTCAAATACTATCTATTGTTAACAGTTTACGGTTCACAGTTCACAGCTCACAATTTTTATCTTTTTTATAATTAACCAACTTTAAAACTAAATATTACGATTTAAAGTTGGTTAATTTCATCGATAACTACATTGATTTATTTTAAATTTAGATATTGGTTATCGATATAACGCATAGGAAAGTATATTTTTTCTTTAGTTTTACACTTTCCGTTAAATGCGTTTCAAAAAAGTCAACCTTGAGAATCTTTTATAAAAAAACTTTTTTTACTGTAAACTGTTAACTGTGAACCATTAACTGTAAACCGTGAACATTCTTAATTCTTAATTAACTATTAATCTTTTGGTTTCATTGTAGGGAATAATAATACATCTCTTATTGAGTAAGAGTCAGTTAAAAGCATAACTAACCGATCAATCCCTATGCCTAAACCGCCTGTAGGAGGCATACCGTATTCCAGTGCATTAATGAAGTCATCATCCATCATATTCGCTTCTTCATCCCCCGCTTCTCTGGCCTCTACCTGTTTGATGAATCTTTCTTTTTGGTCAATAGGATCGTTTAATTCCGAGAATGCATTCGCCATTTCTCTACGAGTAATAAACAATTCAAAACGTTCTGTTAATGCAGGGTTATCAGGCTTCCTTTTTGCAAGAGGTGAAACCTCTACAGGATAATCGGTAATAAATGTAGGCTGCACAAGGTGTCCTTCAACATACTCTTCAAAAATTAGATTAATAATTTCTCCCCTGGTATGCTTGTCCTCAACATGTACTTTCAATTCCTTAGCAACCTTCCTAGCTTCTTCATCGGTAGTAATGTTTTCAAAGTCAACGTTAGCAAACTTTTTAATGGATTCAATCATTGTCATTCTATTCCACGGTGGTGTCAAATCAATTTCTTCTCCCTGATAGACAATCTTGGTTGTACCTAAAACCTCTTGAGCAACATTTGCAATCATCTGCTCCGTTAATTCCATCATACCTTTGTAATCGGTATAAGCTTCATAAAGTTCTATAGTTGTAAACTCAGGATTATGCTTAATGGACATACCTTCATTTCTAAAGATCCTACCCATTTCATAAACCTTTTCCAATCCACCTACGATCAGTCTCTTTAAATGCAGTTCCGTTGCTATCCTTAAGTACATATCTATATCCAATGTGTTATGATGTGTAACAAATGGTCTTGCCGCGGCACCACCCGGAATAGTGTTTAATATAGGTGTGTCTACTTCTATGTAACCTCTATCATCTAAAAATTTGCGAATAGATTTTATAATATTACTTCTGATAATAAAAGTATTCTTTACTTCAGGATTAACAATTAAATCTACATATCTTTGTCTATATCTTAAATCCATATCTTTTAAGCCGTGCCATTTTTCCGGCAATGGTTGAAGAGATTTTGACAGAAGGATAATTTCTGATACTTTAATTGAAATCTCTCCTTTACGTGTTTTAAACACCTCACCTTTTACACCTACAATGTCACCAATGTCATATTTTTTAACTTGCGTATAAACTTCTTCACCAATTTCGTTAAGTCTAATATATAATTGAATTCTGCCCTCTCTATCCTGTAGGTCAGAAAAAGTAACTTTTCCCATGTCTCTTTTGGACATTAGTCTTCCTGCTACAGATACCGTTGTGCCTTCCATTTCGTCAAAGTTATCAATAATTTGTTTAGTATTATGTGTTTTATTGTATTTTACTATCTTAAAAGGATCGTTACCTGCATCCTGTAATTCTGCCAACTTTTCTCTACGAACACGTAATATCTCGCTTAATTCCATCTCTTGTACATTTTCTGACATGGTAAAACCTCCTGTATATCATTCTGTGGGTATATTATATATTATATTTTTTTCTTTGTAAAATAAAATATATTAAAATAATTAGGAGTTCAGGCTGTGGAATTTGGAGTATGCCGAGTAAAAACTTTACTCGAACCTCTCACTCCAAACCGTAAACTCCGAACTCCTCATTCCGAACTATTTACTAATAGATAAAATCTTGAATTTTATAATTCCGTCAGGAACAATTGCTTCTGCAATCTCCCCCACCTTTTTGCCTAGTAATGCACTCCCTACCGGAGACTCATCAGAAATTTTCTGTTCACTGGGATTTGCTTCTGAAGATCCAACGATAGTATACTCCACTTCTTCATCAAACTCTATATCTAAAACTTTCACTTTAGAACCAATATTAACAATATCGGTATTTATATCTTCATCATCTATCACTTTAGCATTTTTCAACATCTTTTCAAGCTGTATGATTCTAACCTCTACTTGAGCTTGTTCATTTTTTGCTTCATCATATTCAGCATTTTCGGATAAATCTCCAAAGGCTTTTGCCTGCTTAATTTTCTCAGCAACTTCTTTGCGCTTTACTGTCTTGAGATACTCAAGTTCCTGTTCATATTTTTTAAGACCCTCATACGTTAACACCACTTGTTTGCTACCAGCCATTTTTTGTCTCTCCTTCATTCTTTATATTATCTACTTTTTAATTTATAGGCTATTTCACTGTACACTAGGTAAATATCCGTCCTATTATTTATATGATGTAAAACTAAAATTTGAATCGGCAATCCATAAATTTTTACATTAATAATATGCGCTAGATGATAATATATGCTATAAATATTTAATTATACATAAAATCAATTATCCCTTAATTTTTATCTATTATAAACAACTGTTTATACATTGTCAATAAATAATAACCAGAGCTAACTAAAATTTTTCACAATTTTTTCTAGTTTATGTATATCTATTGGTGTCCCGTATCCCTTTAAAGCATTGATTTTGCATCCCAGGTTGTAAAATTCTTTGTTTTCTTCAATATAGCTTTCCACATTTTCAGTTGGTATATTTTTATTTTTCTTTAATGCAATGATACACGCAACAAGCTCTGCTTTGTTTAGTCCTTTAATTGGCGCAACAACAGCTGCAATTTTTTGCGGTATGATAATATCTAAACTGTCAATTACAATATTTATAATCGGCTTTAATATATTGGTTTGTTCTTCTGTAGAAGCATTTTCATCCAGGTTAAATACTACGGTTGAAGGATGAATGGATGTCCTTTTGATAAAACTTTCAAAATCATCTAGTACAAAAATAACATCTATATTTCTTAAAGATTTCCGAATATTTTCAGACACA
Organism: Clostridiales bacterium; assembly: GCA_030156665.1. Classification (GTDB taxonomy): domain Bacteria; phylum Bacillota; class Clostridia; order SK-Y3; family SK-Y3; genus JASGMB01. Next base: position 18,058 of record JASGMB010000040.1, on the reverse strand, counting down.
CGAACGGTCAGTCCAGTCTCATCACAAATTTTTTCCATATAACCCTGCGCCTGTGCCAAATCTTGCGTGATAAATGTAATATATTTTGTGTCAACTGATAACATTTGAATAAGTATCTGAGATTTTTGCGAAAATCTATTTTCAGCTATCCCGATGTCTATTTCTGTCATATCTTTCCCGACTATTTTACATATTTTCTTTAAGATATCAATGATCAAAGACATCAATAATTTTTTACACTGTAAATAGTAAAATTGGCCGCTTATATATATTTTTTCATATATATCTCTATTGCTTCTTATATGCTGTGGAAGTACTATGTAATCTATTCCTTGTTCTTTAAAACGATATATGATTTCTTTACAAAATTTGTTCATTACAGTGGGTTTTATTATACTTAATTGCGCTTGCGTAAAAGGCAAACGGGCAACACAAGCCTGTATATCTATATCGGAAAAATCGATATATTCGTATTCATTTTTCTTAAAATTTGCAATGATCAAATTTGCCAATTCTTTTTTTGCCGCTTTTGGCATTTTATTATATATAAAACCTGGAACACCTTTGAGACCTATTTCATCAGAAGTTGTAATAATTCCAAACATTTTCATCATCTCCCTCTTTATCAAAAATAACTATCCACAGTACTCCACATATGTAATTCATACCAACTTCAAATATTTGAAAAATGTATATATTGGATAAATAAACGTATCCTTCATATAAAATTCTTATGTACTATATATAATTATTTTTTATCCAGTTTATTACATATATAAATCACCTTTTATAAAGATGATGCATAGATATAAGATTGAGATTTAGACTGAAAGTATTTTGGCAGGTATACTATCTAATGTAAAAGGAGTCCTTGATATGTATATTATGAATAGTCCAATCAAGAAATATGTTACAGAATATAATAGAAAAAAAGCAGTTGAATATGCTCATAGATGGGCACTCGGACGCAATCCAAAATTCTATGATTTTTCAGATCTAGGGGGAGATTGTACTAATTTTACATCACAGGTTATTTATACCGGGAGTGGCATCATGAATTATACACCGGACACCGGCTGGTACTATATTAATCTCAATAATCGTGCACCCGCTTGGACTGGTGTGGATTTTTTATACAGTTTTCTAACCAAAAATACTACGAAAGGACCTTTTGCTGAAGAAGTAGATGTAAAAGATGTACAGCCCGGAGATATCGTACAGCTTTCTTTTGAAAAAGCAAATGATTTTAATCATTCACCTGTGATTATTAATACAGGCACTATTCCTGATGAAAGCAATATCCAAATCGCTGCACATAGTATTGACCGAGACTATTATCCCCTCACCAACTATGATTGGGAATATATACGGTTTATTCATATTAAAGGAGTATATAAATAAAAAGAGAAGTAAAAAAATCGTCTTCGACGAATTTATCTCACTTCGTTCGAATATGATTTAGGTAGATTTTCTTGAAGCCAGAAAGTATATCTTGCAGATATACTTTCATAGACTATAAAAAAGTCTTTTTATAAAAGATTCTCAAGGTTGACTTTTTTGAAACGCATTTAACGGAAAGTGTAAAACTAAAGAAAAAATATACTTTCCTATACGTTATAAAAAGACAAAAATCAACAGGTTAAATCTGTTGACTTTTGTCTTTCATCAATCTTTTACGTTTTGTCATTAACCCGCCTATTTTACCTGTTTCTTTTGCTGTTAAACTTTTCCAACCAAATCTTTTTACTTTTTCTAATAATCCTAATTCCGCTGCTACTTCAAGTTTAAGTTTTTCATCAGCCTGGTTTACTTTTTTTGCTTTTTGTTTTTTCTCCATCGTCCTGTCTCCTTTCAGTGATAGTTTATGAAGAAAATTAAATTTTATACATCATACTTAATAGTGGATAGAGGACGACGAGTGGGGGTTTCTCCTTAAATCTTCTTATTATTTTCACAATCTTTTTTAAATTGTTTAGAGGAATATACAAGTTCGGGATTGTTAAATGTTTCACCTAATACTAGAGCCACTGTTCCTTTTAATACTGCGTCTTGACCGAGAAATGAAAAAGTGATGTTTGTCGAATTCTGTAGATATTTCATACTTCTCTTATTAACTTCTTGTTGAATGCAATCCATAATGGTATCTCCAAGTTTTGTAATTTGTCCGTTAATAATAACCAATGAGGGGTTAAAGGTATTAATTAAATTTGCTATTCCAACGCCTAAGTATCTTGCTTTTTCTTTTATAACTGTTAAAGCAAGATCATCATTTTTTATCGCAGCTTCAAAAACTATTTCCGGGGAAATACGACATAAATCATCATTTACCCAACTTTTGATTACAGACTTTTTACCATCGGATAAAAGTTTTTTCACTTCATCTACCATTGCTTTTTCTGATGCCAAAGCTTGTAAGCATCCATAATTGCCGCAGCTGCATTTCGGACCGTTGCATTCAATAGTTGTATGCCCTATTTCACCTGCTCCTTCAGAGATTCCCCTATAAAGCTGATTGTCAATGACGATACTGCCACCAATACCATATCCTACATAGATAAAAATAAAATTGGTGATATCTTTAGCCAAACCAAACCAGCTTTCCCCTAATGTCATTGTCCTAACATCATTATCGATAAATACGGGAACTTTTAACGCACTTTCTAAAGTGTCTTTTACAGGTACATTTTCCCATCCAAGGTTAGGTCCATAGATTGATATTCCATCCCGTGATTGTACCAATCCGTGTATTCCAACGCCTATACCCAATATCTGCTTGCCTTTATTTATATTCATCCATCTACTTATTTTTTTCTTAATTCCATCTAATATCACTTCACTTGGAATAGAGGAATCAATATTAAGGTTATCAGAATAGATAATATCCGAATTTAGATTTGCTACTATTATTTCTACTCCTTTTGAACCAATATAAATCCCTATGACATAGTAACCTTGAGAATTAATTCTTAGCATTACCGGTTTACGTCCTCCGTTAGACTGTCCTCTTTCTGCTTCTAAAATTAATTTATACTTTATCAATTCAGCAGTAATATTTGTAACTGTTGCAGGGGTCAAACCAGTTATTTTTGCGATTTCTGCCCTTGAGACACATCCTTTTTCTCTTATGGTATTTAATATTAAAGAAATATTCATCTTTTTCATAAGTGAAAAACTTCCTGGTATCACTTGTTTTCTCATAATTCACACCCACCATACCGAATCATTTACATATACCTCTATTTACTTAGGAATATTGATACTTAAATTTCTGCGATAATTGCTTTTTGATAATGAAACAAACAAATATTTTATATTTATTGTAGTAATTGGTTTTTGTTAAACTTTAAAAGTATTTTAACATAAAAATATCACAGCAACAATTTATATTGATTATTTTTAAAAGGAAAATTCTAAATGCTTATATCGATAACCAATATCTAAATTTAAAATAAATGAATGTAGTTATCGATGAAGTTCACGAAGTTAAGATTAAGGAAATACTTATTTTTAGACTTCGCTCACTATAACGACTGCTCATGTATAAACATGTAGCTATCATCGTTTCTTTAGCATAAAAAAAGAATAAAGTGAAAATAGCATGAGAACAAAAAACAACCTCCGGTACTTTCCGGAGATTGCTGTCTATTGCATATCTTGTTTTACTACTTCAATTGCCTTTTTCAGTTGAACATCATCCTCTTCTTTTAGCTGTGAAATATTTGTTTTTAACTCTTCCGGAAGATCTATTACTACATCAGGCTGCACACCCACTCCCTGGATAGATGTACCTTTAGGTGTATAATATTTTGATATGGTAACCTTAAGTGCGGAACCATCGCCAAGTTCAAAGATAGATTGAACCAAGCCCTTCCCGAATGTTTTGGTTCCCACCAATACACCCTTTTTATGGTCTTGTACTGCCCCTGATAATATCTCAGAAGCACTGGCACTTCCCTCATTTATGAGAACAGCAAGAGGAATTTTTATTTCTTCCTTATCTGAATACTTGGTATCTCTATTTTTGTTGCGATCTTCTGTATAAACGATTATTCCTTCCGGTATCAACCGATCAGCAATTTTAACTACCTGATCAAGCAATCCTCCCGGGTTATCTCTCAAATCAATAATCAATCCCTTGATATTTTGCCTATACAGATCATCTAGAGCAGTATTAAAATCTTTACTTGTTTTTTCATCAAACATAGTAATACGAATATATCCAATGTTATCATTTATTACTTTGTGCTTGACCGTCTGCAATACGATGATATCCCTTTTAATGGTTATATCTTTTGGCTGAGGTAGGTTTTTACGTACAATGGTAATGGTAACTTCTGTATTTTTAGGTCCTTTCATCATACTTACCGCTTCATCAAGTTTATCTCCCCAAACCTCTTTCCCGTTTACTTTTATAATCTTATCACCAGGTAATATCCCCGCTCTTTCTCCCGGAGTGTCTTCAAAAGGTGCAACAACGGTAATAAGATTATCTTTGGGGTCGACCGACACTACAACACCTATTCCCGCATAACTACCGTGAGTTTGCGTATTGAAATCTGCATATGCTTTCTTATCCATATAAACTGTATAAGGATCTCCTACAGCTGCCGCTATTCCTTCTACCGCCCCTTCCATCAGCTCATCCTCTTCTACAGGTTCAACATAATATTTTTTGATAATTTCTTTTACCTGATTTAATTTTGCATACTGATTTATTCGATTGTTAAAATTAAATATCCTATAAAATGGAAAATTGCCTGCAACAACATAAAACACACTTGTGGTAATAAAAGTCATAAATGTAGTAATTAATATTAATACAATTGCCCCAATGAGTACAGTACGTTTTCTAAACAAGTTGTTCCATCTCCTTAGCAATACCCTAAAACTTAATCTTTAACAAAATTCTTCATAAACTTTGGGTATCATATAGTATTCTTAATTATAATATTTTTATCCTTAGACTATTATACCTTAATATGAATAAAAAACCAAATTCATTGTAAAAAGCAAACAGCCTTATGTTTCCTTACAGTAAACAATAAAAGATTAAGACGAATCATCTTAATCTTTTTATACTCATTATACATACTCTCCGTGCATAATACTTAACTTTAAAAACATCAGCGTAGTTGTGACTAATTTATCACCCTACCCACTACACGCCGTCCACAATCCACTATTTATAATAGTTCATAGGATTTACAGGTGTACCTTTTTCTCTAACTTCAAAATGTAAATGAGGACCGGTTGACCATCCTGTACTGCCTACTTTTGAAATGGTCTGGCCTTTTTTTACTTCTTGTCCGGTACTTACCAAGAGCGTACTATTATGAGCATATAATGTAGCAATCCCTCCTCCATGGTCGATAATAACACATTTGCCATATCCGCCATTCCAAGTCGCTAGAATCACTTTTCCATCATTTGCAGCTTTAACTGCTGCACCGTTAGGTGCTCCTATATCAATACCAGTGTGTAATTTATATTGCTTTAATATAGGATGAAATCTATTTCCAAAAGGTGATGTAATGTTATAGTAATTCGGCGTTGGCCAAGCCAATTTTCCTCCGGCATATTTTCTTTTATTTAACTCTTGGAGTCTTTTTAATTCTTTTTCAACTTGTTTTGAAGTTTCTTCTAATTCTTCTAAAGCCTTTGCATATTCTTGCTCTTGTGAAGTTAGTCTTTGGATAAGTTGGCTTCTAGAGGCAAGCTGTTGATCTAGCTCTCTTTTTTTTGTTACAACACGATTTTTCAATTTTTCTCTATTTTTCTTTTCTTCTTCAGCAATTTTTTTAGCGTTAGCAATACTATTTTGTGTTTCACGTAATTGCTCAAGAAGTTTAGTATCATATTTTATAATTTCTTTAACAATTTCAAACCTTGATATAAAGTCAGAAAAGTTCTTAGAATTTAGTAAAATCTCCATATAAGTGATATTTCCATCTTCATACATGGTTCTCGCTCTCAATTTTAATGCTTCAAATTGTTCGTCTGCTTTTTGTGTGGCCTGTAAAAGTTCTTCTTGTTTTTCTTTTATTTTTTGTTCACTTTGAGCCAATAACTGGTTAATTTGTTCTAACTCTGTTTCAGTTTTATCAATTTCTTTATCCAACTTTGCTTTTTCCTGTATTACTCCCTGTTTTTGGTTTTTAAGTGCTTTTAAATTGGCTTCCGTTCTAATCATTTCTTTATTAACCTTGTTCAGCTTGTTTTCCAACTCACGCATATCTTGAGCATACACAGGTAAAATAACTTTTATAGCAAATATTACTAATATTACACCGGATACTAATGCTAAACTTGATCTTTTCATTTCGCTTCATTCCCCCTTTTGTCAGACACGCAAATATTTTCTTATAGAAATTGCACTGCCAACTGCACCAATGCTTATCCCAAAACTAATAAATATAAATGCTAGCGCCTCAAAAATTTCTGAAAAACTTCTAAGTTTAAAGATATTCATACTTTGATAAATTAGTTTCAATATATAATCATATCCATATCCCACTAGTAAAAGAGATATTAAGGCACCAATCAAGCCAATAAGCATACCCTCTATGATAAATGGCCAACGAATAAACCAGTCGGTAGCACCAACAAATTTCATAATATTGATCTCTTTTCTTCGAGCAAATACTGCCAGCTTGATTGTATTTGATATAATAAATACGGCAATACATGCTAAAAGCAGCATAATCCATAGACTTGCCATTCTAACAAATTCGGTAACTTTTAATAATCTATCAACAAATTCTTTATGGTTTTTAACTTTAGCAATCCCTGGTATCTCACTTAATTGTTGGACTACTTGGTCTGCATATCGAATATCATCAAGATTAATATTATAAGAATCCCGCAAAGGATTAAACTCATCAAAACCTTCTAAAATATATGCATCTTCCCCTAATTGTTTTTTATAATTTTCTAATGCCTGTTCTTTTGTTTCAAGAGTACATGCTTTGATATATTTGATTTTTTTAATTTGTTCCCCTATTATAGGAATTTCATGGCTCGGTATTTTTTCATCTATAAACACCTTTATTTCCCACTGCTCTTGTACTTGAGCACCGATGTAGTTTAGATTTACACTAAACAAAAGAAACATTCCAAAAATAATAAGGCATGCAAGTACAGTACCTATCGATGCAAGACTCATTAGCCGATTGGTCCATATACTTGTAAAGCCCTCTTTTAGGCAATATCTAATTGTTCTAAATTTCATAACCATACACGCCTTTCTCTTCATCACGGACAATGATACCATTTTCCAAAGCAATTACGCGTTTTTTCATACTATTGACAATTTCTTTCGCATGGGTAGCCATCACGACAGTTGTGCCTCTCTTATTGATATCATGCATTAATTTTACGATATCCCATGCCGTATCCGGATCAAGATTGCCTGTAGGTTCATCAGCAATAAGTACTGCCGGATTATTTATCAAAGCACGAGCCAAAGCTACTCTCTGCTGCTCCCCTCCTGATAATTGATGAGGATACATTTTCGCCTTATTGCTTAATCCTACCAACCCCAGAAGATATGGTACCTGCCTGCGTATTTCCTTTGGAGAGGCTTCAATAATTTGCATGGCAAACGCTACATTTTCATAAACTGTTTTATTTGGAAGTAGTCTAAAATCCTGAAACACTATCCCCATACTTCTTCTTAAATATGGAACTTCTCGCCTTCTAAGACTATTCAGATTAAAATTATTAATGATAATATTTCCAGACGTAGGTACTTCTTCTCTCATTAATAACTTTATGAGCGTAGATTTGCCGGCTCCACTGGGTCCCACAATAAAAGCAAACTCACCTTTACCTATATATAAATTAATACCATTCAATGCTATCGTACCGTTACTATATGTTTTGGATATATTGGTTAACAATATCAAAAAACAACACCTCATTATCTAAAATACAAAACATGACTATATACCAAAATTGAAGTTATTTTAGTGGTAGATTTTGATGAAACTTAAACGTTTAGATCATTATATTCCAAAATACTTTATTCTACATAACATGTCAAAATTCCTTCTTATTTCTCACATTTCTTGTAAAAAAATAGGAGTTAATTTTTGCCACTGTATATAGAACTATCTTTAGGCTTAGCCCTCAATATTTAGACATTTTATAGTGAGCGAAGTCTAAAAATAAATATTTCATTAATCTTAACTTCGCGAACTTCATCGATAACTACATTCATTTATTTTAAATTTAGATATTAGTTATCGATATTTTTTAAAACAAAAAACCCGGGCAATTATTTCCCAGGTTATTCAATGTCAAATCATTTATTTTTGTTCATAAGTTAGCCTTTAAGTTTAAACATCGTAATAATGCAAATGGATCTTATTCTTAACCTTTCATTTAAAATTAAATCTTTATCGGATTAGAATCTAAATACCTCTTTACCATCATTGCCACTTTAAAAATAATCGCATGATCAAAAACTCTTAAGTCCAGTCCTGTTATCTTTTGTATTTTATCCAATCGATACACAAGGGTATTTCGATGTACATACAATTGTCTGGAAGTTTCACTAACATTTAAATTATTTTCAAAAAACTTATTAATTGTTTGTAGCGTCTCTTCATCTAAGTCGTCTATAGAACCTTTTTTAAATACTTCTGCTAAAAACAATTCACACAAGGTAGTTGGAAGTTGATAGATAAGTCTGCCAATGCCAAGATTGTCATAACTAATAATATAATTTTCCGTTTCAAAAACCTTCCCTACTTCTAGTGCAACCCTTGCTTCTTTATATGACTTTGCCAAATCCCTAATATGATTCACTACTGTACCAATTCCTACATACACTTTCACTAATAATTCTGTAGCTAAGGTATCTACAATGGTTTTTGCAATTTGTTCCAGTTCTTTGTGTTCTAAATCGCTTTTTACCTCTTTTATTAAAGCAATATTGTGTTTATCTATAACAAATACAAAATCTTTATTTCGTGCAGGAAATAAGTTTTGAATGGTATCGTGTACATAAACATCATTACCATCAAAGGTACGTATAAAAAACACTACTCTATGTGCTTCTAATGGTAAATGCAATTCCTTAGCTTTTACCGAAATATCCCCAGGTAAAATATTATCCAATATAACATTTTTTACAAAAGTAGCTTTATCATATTTTTCGTCATAGTACTGTTTTATATTATCTATACTAATCGCTAAAATGGAAGCATACTTTTTAGCGATTTCATCTTCCCCAGCTACAAATACCATATACTCTATTTTAGTTTCGTCATATACGGGCTGAAATGTAAATCCATTATACACTAGAATATCTTGTGTACTTTCAATCATATCTGGTATCTCTTCAATTTGCTCGCCGTTTTTCATTGTATCAGAACACGCTACAATAAGCCCCGTATCGTCTATCACTCCCAATTCCCGGTCTATCACATCTTTCATCTGATGTACAATATTTTGAAACAATCGGCTTGTCATAATCATCACCTCAAAATCAGTATATATTATATTATACAAAAAAAAAAGAAGGAAATGTATAATGTTTATACATTTCCTTCTTTTTTTTAATGTCGTTAATACGCATATATAGAAAGGTGTCAGCTCCCAGCATCTCAGCAATATCTATTTTTGCTTCTAAAACACTTTCAGGCATTAATGCCAAAAAAGCTTCTTCATTATGAAGGTTTTCCGGCCGAATCCCCAAAACAACTTCCTTATCTACATAACCGTCTTCTAATCGCTTGGCTTTTGCTGGAGGGAGTTTTATGGCATTTTCCCCAAATATAAGATAAATTTCATTTCCTTTCTTTTTAACTTTGGCAGTTATAAAATTCATTTGAGGGCTTCCTATAAATCCAGCTACAAACATATTTCTAGGTTTTTCATAAAGTCCCTGGGGCGTGTCTATTTGTTGAATAATGCCATCTCTCATAACCACAACTCTTGTACCCATCGCCATGGCTTCCGCCTGGTCATGAGTACCATAGATAAAAGTTTTCTGAAGCATTCTATGAATTCTACCTATTTCAGTTCTCATTTGAACTCTTAAGTGAGCGTCAAGGTTAGAAAGCAGCTCGTCCATCAAGAATATTTTGGGTTGTCTAACAATTGCACGACCAATTGCAACTTTTTGCTGTTTATCACTAGATAAGATATTTGGCTTTTTATAGAGAAAATCATTCATATCTAAAATTTTTGCCGCCTCGTAAACTCTTTTTTCTATTTCATCTTTATATATTTTCTGCATTTTTAAACCAAAAGCCATATTGTCAAAAACCGTCATTTCGGGATAAAGCGCATAATTTTGAAAAACGATTGCAACATCCCTATCCCTTGCCTCAATTTCGTTAACCAGTTTATCATCAATATAAAGTTCGCCTTGCGTAATTTCTTCTAACCCAGCTATCATCCGTAAAGTTGTAGATTTGCCACAACCTGAAGGACCAACCAAAACTAAAAACTCTTTGTCATCAACATCAAGGTTAAAATCAATTAACCAACTTTAAAACTAAATATTATGATTTAAAGTTGGTTAATTTCATCGATAACTACATTCATTTATTTTAAATTTAGAAATTGGTTATCGATATATTTCCTGTCTTGTCCGACTTTAAAATATCAAAAACCTGGATTTTATTGTGTAAGACTTGCTTTGAAATAATTTAAGCACTGGATTTTAATGGAACTTTACACGGCATCCTGCTTGCAAACAGACAAGCTTTCTGTCATAGTAGCTATAACATAATATATCATATGGTAAATATACATGTTAGTAGATATTTACACAAAATCGGAAATGATATTTTAGTAACATTGCATAAACATACGCCGTCTTAAACAATTAAGAATTAATTAAAGAATGGATAATACAAATTTTTCACCGGCTGTTTATCCATTCTTAATTCTTCATTGTTTAACTCTTAATCGAATTACCTAACGCCCGCCGCAATCTTAATTTGTACTTGGTGGTCTTCATTCACTAGACCATCTTTATGTCGTTTGCTATTTAAAAAGTGTACATCAAAATGGCCGTTAAAATTATTGTCTTTAATATTCTGTACATCATGCGGCATATTAGTCACAGAAGCGGCAATTTTTCTTCCATCTACCTCCACAATGGCTGCCCGTGGAACCCAGCTCCATTGATTCCTCCAAATTTCGTACATAATGGCTGCATCTTGTGCTGTTAACGGTTCACAGTCAGCATGAAAAGCACCAAAACTCCTGATAACCTTATAACTTTTACCTGTTGTAAGGTCGGTTACTTTTGCTTTTGCACCTATTGGAAACAAATATTGTGCCTGAGTCCACCAATCGAGATATTCACCATATTGAGGACCCGGCGTAGCAGTAACAGGAATATGATGTACCGGAATAGTAACTTTCTGTCCTATTGTTAACATTGTCTTATCTGTGAAGTTATTGACTTCTTTCATTTCGGTATATGGAATACCATACTTGATACTTAAATTCCACGGCGTATCCCCAGCCTGTACAGTATGTTCTATATAAGTAATATAAGGCTGAGTGTTATCCGCTGACGGTACATTGGGTTTTAGCTGCTGTTCATTTGATTGGGGTATAATCAATTTCTGACCCGGATATATGATGGATGCCTCTGACAAACCATTTGCTTTTAAAATATCCTGTTCATCAATTCTATATTTTATACTGATTTTCCAAATACTTTCTCCACTTTGAACAATATGTATCACCTGCTCATTTGTAGGCTGTGAAGATGTATCATCTTGGATGTTGGGAATGTATAATTTTTGACCTATCATCAGTGGTATATTGGGATCTATCTTATTAAATGCCACTATCTGCTTGGTGGTTACATTATATCGTGCTGCTATTTTCCACAACACATCACCACTCTCTACAGTATGTACAATATAATCGCCCGATGGAGGAGTATTCGTCTGCGCGGGCATAGAAGTAGGTATGTATAGTTTTTGTCCAACATACAGATATTTGCTTGGGTCTAGTCCATTATACGCAATGATATCCTGTACACTAACATTATAAGTAGCAGCAATCTTCCACAGCACATCCCCACTTTTTACAGTATAAACCATAACATTATCTGATGATTTCACTGGAATTTTTAATTGTTGACCTACAGCCAGGTTAGCACTGCTGAGGTTATTAGCCTGCATAATCTCTTGAATGCTCACATCATACTTTACACTAATTTTCCATAAAGATTCTCCACTTACTACAGTGTGAGTGGTAAATTGGTCACCTGCAGCAAACACTTTAGTGTATGGATTAAATGTCAGCATAGCTAAAGTACTTATTACCACAAGTCTTTTTGCAAATCTTTTTTTCATAAAACAGCCTCCTATTGTTTACATAACTTTTAAGTTAAATAAAAAAACAAAACAATATAATGTAAAATACACAATGCTTATACATTATGTCTACAATATATCGTTTTGTCACATGCAGTCAAAGTCTTTATGTAACTGAAGTTGTTTATGATGTATTTTTAAAATAACTATTACAATTATGTTAATTCATTTAATAATATTGTAATATATTTTCTTAATAATGTAAATAGTTATAGACGCTTTTCTAACATTAACTTTATTAAAATACTGATTCTCCTTGCAGAGATAATTGATGAGTGCTTTCAATCATTTTATTAAATATCTCGATGATTTCTTTAGATAACTGCTGAGCTCTTGATACATCTTGCAGAGCATCCTGTTTATTCTGGTATCTTATATTCTCTATTATAAGTTCAGCAGTTTTATGCAAATCAGCATGAACATTTTCTACACTTTCCCATAATGGTAAAATGGCAGCATGCGAAGGAGATAAAGAATAATAGAAGTGTCCAAACCTGCATTTATGATCATCAGTTTGTATAGGCCGCACCTCCATATCAATCACCATATTCCTTAGGGATTCAACCCAGTCTTTATGTGCCTTAATCGCCGCTTCAATATTTATAATAAAATCATGATTGGAAAGCCTATATAATTTATCGGTCGCCAGTTTACCACTTATCCTATTAATATTTTCAACTTTTGATTCAATATTTTGCACTGAATTTCCTACCTCAATCAATTTCTGAGAAACTAATTTTAAGCTTTCTGCAGAATGGTTCAGATGTTCAGCATCAATACTAACTTCTTGCATGGCAGCTGTTACTTCTTCAGTAGACGCATTAATTTCATCAGAAAAAGAGACGAGGTGCTCCAAACTCGTATTAATTGCTTGCACAGCTAATGCATTCTCATTCGTAAAATCTGAAATCGAAGTCACTGCTGTATCTATTTGTTTTACACCATCAACCGTTTTTTCAACACTTGCCGCTGTTTTATGAGAAGCGTCTTCAATCTCTTGTACAAGCTCTTGCATTGATGTTAAAAGGCTTTGCGTCTCTTCCGAAAGTTTCCTAACTTCTTCTGCTACTACAGCAAATCCTTTTCCACTTTCGCCGGCCCGGGCTGCTTCTATAGATGCATTGAGTGCCAAAAGATTAGTCTGTCCTGCAATATGTCCTATCCCCTCTATCGTTTGCTTCATTTTTTCTAATGTATTAAATAAATGGGTTATATCATTATTCATACCATTGGCATTTGTATTTAGCTGGCTGGATATTTCTTTTGCATTTTCGGTAAGTTCACTGCTGTTATGAACATTTTGATTAATAGCATTTAACTTTGCACTTATATCTTGAAGAGAACCGACAAACTCCGATACTACGTTAGATACCTGTTCCATACTTGCAGTTGTCTCTTCAAAAGCCTGAGCGATATTGGACGATATGTTATTAAGTCTTCCTACCGTATCCTCTAATTGGCCGCTGTAATAAAACAGTCTTAAGTCAAAACTACTTATTTCAGTAGCAAGCAGAAGATTTTTTCGAATTAAATCTTTCACTTGCTCACGCGCCTCAGCATTTTTGTTATACGCTTCAAGGATTTTTACTATTTTTTTGTTTTGACCATATTTATCCAGGTACTCGTCAACATTAATAGCTTGTCCTTCCAAAATGTTGGTTATAATTTTGTCTAGTACTTTTCTCAAACCAAACATAAATATTACCCCCCTTCGGTATAAATCTTTTGCTATATTATATACCCATCCTATTTTACTGAAAACAAAATTTTGTGTTAACTTTTTGTAAAATCTCCTAGACAACATTAAAAACAAAACTGAAAAATGGAAAATGACCGATATACCGGTCATTTTCCATTTTTTAATAGTTATGAATATGATAATGAGAATGTGTACCCTCATGTTTATGGTAGTATTCATCAATCAAATTTACATTTATTAATAGTTCTTTATCATCTAATACCTGATGTGTAGGACCATCGGCAACAATTTGATGCTCTTCACTAAAAACAATAATGCGATCGGAAATTTCCTGTACCAATTCCAAGTTATGTGTGCTTGTAATAATTGTTTTACCTGCCTTGTTCAGCTGTATCAAAAGATTTACAAGCCATCGCTGTGTCTTAGGGTCCAGGCCGTTGGTGGGTTCGTCTAAAATGAGTACTTCGGGATTGGTAACCAATACCGAACCTACCGCAACTTTTTTCTTTTCTCCGCCGCTTAGTCGAAAAGGTGCTCTATCACGAATTGCATTTAAATTAAGCATATGGATAATATCTTCCACTTTATTTCTTACTTCCCTTTCACCCAACCCTAACTGCAGCGGTCCGAAGGCAATTTCATCCCACACACTTCCACAGAAAAGCTGCGCGTCCGAATCCTGAAAAATAAATCCTACTTTTTTATGATATTTTTTGGAAAAATCATCGTTTTCTAATTTTTGCTCTGTAATTTTTTCTCCGAAGGCAGTAAACTCTCCCGAAGTAGGAAAAATAAGGCCACAGAGAATTTTTAAAAGTGTTGATTTTCCACAGCCGTTTGCACCGAGAATACATATTTTTTCGCCTTGTTTGATTTGTAAGTTAATATTATTTAAGACAGGTACTCCATCTAAATAGCTATATACTGCATTGTTCAATTCAAATACTATTGCCCCATTATCCAATATTTCTCTCTCCTTCAATCAACCTCTTAAACTTAACTACTATGGCTAACTCACTATATACAACAAAGTCATAAATAATATTATACTACATATCCACCCAAAATCCAGTTTACTAAGTTTAAAAGGATAGAGTGTTTCTACCTGTCCTGTGTATCCCCTGCTCATCATGGCCATGTATACATTTTCACTAAAATGCATGCTTTTTAAAAATAATGCTCCTATGGCATTGGATACAAACTGTTTATTGCTTGAATAAGTTAATTGCCCGATAGTTCTTGTTTTCCGGGCTTCAAACATCTCAAGGGATCTATTTACAAAAACAGCAATATATCGATATGCCATATCCAGCATGGTGATAAAAATACCGGGAATTTTAATTAAATGCAGGCTTTTCATCAGTCTTGCCCATGGTGTAGTGACAGTAAGTATTAATCCCAGCGATACCGAAATACTTACTCTTAAAATTAACATCACTCCAGCCTTTACCCCCTGCCGGGTAACAGCCAGGAGTTCAGGCAATTGAAGTCCAAACAGATGAGTGGGTTGTTTAAATTGATATATTACCCATAAAGGCTCGCCGGGAACAATAAAATTAAACACAGCAGGTAATACCATGAGTGCTGTAAATACCGGCATAAATACCCATATCCGCTTTAAAAACTTGAGTATGGGCAGCTTTGATAAAAAAAGCAGTAGTAATGTAGACAAATACATTACTACCAAAACAGTTATATTTCCTGTTAGTGTCGCAAATCCTATCCATAAAACAAATGAAACGAACTTAACCCTGGGGTCTAATTTTTGAAGCAATCCATCTTTTTTAGCATATATTTCAGACAAAAATTCATTTTGAATGGTATCGGATAGCTGGGCTAATGTTTTCTCTATAAAGCTTTTTCTATTTTTATTAACTTTTGCGCGGGAAACTTGAAAATCGGATACATCCGATTCCAGCAGCCACTGTGGAATGACATTGGTTTTACTCATTTGCACCTTCCTGTTCCGCAGGAATGAATTTCCCTATAATCTGTATGACTGCAACGGTTACCAATACGCCAATAATAGCGGATAATATATAGCCTGCCGCTTCTTGTGAAAAACCATTACTTAATGCTGATAAACTATAATCCGGTAATGGAGCCAATGTCCAGGAATTTGAAAGTTTCTCCATCCCTTTAGGCATAAAACCTATCATTTCCAGTAATTCTTCAGCTCCCCACTCTCCCCAAGCCGTACCGGTTGCCAACATCCCTAAAGGTGTTAATAGAACCAGTACTCCGAGGGCAATCCAAAGATTTTTATACTTTTTCATCATACTGCTGCCCCCTCCTTCATTTGACTGCCTATGTTTTTCTGCCCTTTTACCCCCAATAACTCAGGATTTGTTTTGCCAATATACAGATAAGCTAGGGCTGTTACCGCTCCTTCAATCGGACCTGCAATCAGTAAATGCTCAAACATCATTACAGGTACTGCAACCCATAAAGGATGCGGCGCATAAAGAGGAGTTCCATCGGCGGCTTTAAATAACAACGGTTGAATGCCGAATTCAACTGCAGTAAGAAGGGCTGCTGCATTTAACCCGATATACCCCGCCGCTGCTGCAGCAAAAACTGCTCTTTTGGAAAAGTGTTCTGCATTTCCCTTTAAAAGCTTATATGTGTAGTATCCTATAAAAGGCATCGCAAACGCCATATTAAAGCAGTTCGCACCAATTGCCCATATACCGCCGTCTCCAAAGATAAGGGCTTGAATAATCAATGCCAGAGAGACACCTATGCAGGCTGCCCACGGTCCCAATAATATAGCTAATAATACCGCACCTACCGCGTGCCCCGAGCTCCCTCCCGGCAGAGGCACATTAAACATCATAATAGTAAATGAAAAAGCTGCTCCGATGGAAAGCACCGGTATATGCTTTCTTTTTAAAGTGGTTTTGATTTTTTGTAATGCTTTTCTCCAAATCGGAATCATTGCCCCTAAAAATGGGACAGCTGTTTCCAAACCTATGTACCCGTCAGGAATGTGCATTCTCATACCTCCTACAAATTTATTTCACAGACAATAAAAAACCACAAAAGCATAGGCTGTTCCTCACAGCTTAAACCTTCATGGTTTATCTCTTTACTTAAATTTATATTTTAGTCATTCTAAATTATCTGCAACCTTCTTGGTTGCTCTTACATTATATTATAATATCATCAACTCCAGACTATGTCAATAGTTGAAATTTTTTATTTTTTTATGATACGGAAAAAGCATGAACCCATCTCCTTCCAAAATTCTTTCGCAAGAATTTTTTAAAAATGCCATTTCAGCATTCATTTTATGGGATATGTCCTATTTTCCGGATATGATCCCCAGTATTGCTATGATCTGGAATTAGATACGTCCGGGGCTTTAGATCAATGCAAGTAAAAAAGGGTTCTAACTTACATGTGGTAGGAACAAGCCTTGTGTCTATCCGAATGTACTGCTTCTCGTTGGGCAGGCACGAGGTCTACCCCTCCCACTAACCAATCATTAGCTTTTTGTAAAACCCCAAAATCTTTGATTTTAAAGGGTTTCACTTTATATATCAGCAGGATTTTCCTCCACTTTTGTCGAATTATATATTATACCAAATATTCAAAATCCAACCAAAGTGAAAGGAGATCCTGCATGATAACACAACTTCATTTTTCTGATTTTATTGATGATTTTCATAAATTTATTGTAGTTCAAAAGCCACAGTTACTTGAACTTCTTGACCAGTATATTAATATTTGTGAGTTAATCCCTGTCAATTGGTATTTTCACTATAATAAAGCTACTGGTCGCCCTCATGATAACTCTCTCGATTCAATTGTTTCAACTTTACTGCTGCAAAAGTTACTATCTATACCAACTATTGGTTTACTTATTACTTTTTTGCCCTTTTCAAAAGAACTCCGTGATTTTTGTGGGCTTAATACCGTTCCTGATGCTTCTTTTTACTCAAGGTTCAAGCAGGATTACTGTGATGACATTGAAGCTTTCTTTCATAAGTTAGTTGATATTACTGAA
>JASGMB010000039.1 GCA_030156665.1 Clostridiales bacterium | reverse complement strand
ATCGTATCCACTTTGAATATGGAAGTTACCGAATTTGATAATTTCCTTTTCTATAGGTATGCAATAATCCTTCAAAGCTCTTAAATAACCTTCATACCTGTAATCTATTTTGGGGTTATAGCTGTTATTGCTGGATTTATATTAAAGAAAACAGCCGTTGGACGTTATATTTATGCAGTTGGTAGTAATGAAGAAGCAGCAAGACTATCAGGAATTAATATAGTAAAGACAAAATTTGTTGTGTATGCCATTTGTGGATTATTATCTGCTATCTCAGGTATTATTTTGGCAGCTCGATTAAACTCTGCACAGCCAACAGTTGGTAATGGCTATGAATTGGATGCAATTGCTGCTGCAGTTATTGGTGGTACCAGCTTGATGGGGGGAGAAGGAACTATCCTTGGAACAATCATTGGCGCTTTTATCATGGGTGTGCTTAAAAATGGTTTGAATCTTATGAATGTTTCTCAATTCTGGCAGATGGTTGCGATGGGATTAGTAGTTATAGGAGCTGTATATTTGGATACTGCCAGAAAGAAAAAGTAGTAGAGGAAATATTTTAAAAGTTAAAAGATATCAATTCTCTTTTAGGAGAAACGAATACAAAAAATGAACATCAATCATATGAAAGGAGTTAAGGTTATGAAAAAGTTATTATGTCTTATGATGAGTTTGTTGTTGGTAGCAGCACTTTTTGTAGGGTGTGCTCAAAAGGAAGACTCTAAGACGGACGTTCCACAAAACTCTGAACAAAAATCAGAAGATAATGTAAGTAATGATGAAATTTATGTAGCAGTAATTAGTAAGGGTTTCCAGCATGAATTCTGGCAAACTGTTAAACTTGGTGCTGACACAGCTGGAAAAGAGTTGGGGATCAAGGTTACTTTTGAAGGTCCTAAAGATGAAAGCATGGTTGCCGAACAGGTTGCAATGGTTGAGAATGCAATCGCAAAAAAAGCTGATGCAATTCTTTTAGCTGCACTGGATACAGAGGCATTGGTACCTGTAGTAGAAAAAGCTCATGATGCTGGTATTCCAGTATTAATGTTTGATTCTAATGTAAACAGTGATATTCCACTGAGCTTTGTTGCAACTGATAATGTAGCGGCTGGTGCGTTAGCTGCAAAGGAAATGGCAAAAATGATCGGTGGTAAAGGTAAAATAGGTATTATTGCGCATAATGAAGGAACTTCTACAGCTATTGAAAGAAGAGATGGATTTAAGAATGAAATTGAAAAGAATTATCCGGATATCGAAATTGTTGGTATTCAATACAGTGATGGTGACCATGCTAAAGCGTTGGCAAAAGCGACAGATATGATGACTCGTACTCCTGACTTAGCAGGTATCTATGCAACTAATGAGGGTTCGGCAATTGGAGTTGCAACAGCTGTACAGGAAAAAGACAAAGCTGGCCAGGTTAAGGTAGTAGGATTTGACAGTTCAGAAGCTGAAATTAATTTCTTAAAGAATGATGTTATACAGGGATTTGTTGTTCAGAATCCATTTAAGATGGGATATTTAGGGGTTAAGGGTTGTTATGATGCAATAAAAGGAAATCCAGTTGAATCTCGAATCGATACAGGGGCTACTTTTGTAAGCAAAGATAACCTTGACACTGAAGAAGTTCAAAAATTACTTTATCCTTTAGGTAAAAAATAATTATACTTCCAATTGAAAATTTACGAAGATAAACATTATTTTGTATAATTTACAGTATCAAATAATAGGTGTTAGGTAGTTATACCTAACACTTCTTTCTTTAAGTTTTATTACACTTGTTAAAGGAGAGATAAAAAATATGCTAAAAGGTATTCCTAGTATTATATCTCCAGATCTTTTAAAGATTCTTATGGAAATGGGACATGGGGATGAATTTATATTGGCTGACGGAAACTTTCCTGCTGCCAGTTGTGCACAAAGACTAGTAAGATGCGATGGGCATGGTATTCCACAGCTCCTCGATGCAGTTTTAAAATTATTTCCGCTTGATACTTATGATGAACATCCTGTTTCTTTAATGGCCGTTACACCGGGCGATCCAATTAAACCGGCAATCTGGGATGAATACCAATCTATTATAAAAAATAATAGTCTTAGAACTCCTAATTTTGAGTTTATAGAAAGATTTGCATTTTATGAAAGAGCTAAAAAAGCCTATGCTATTGTTGCAACAGGTGAGAAAGCTCTTTACGCAAATATTATATTAAAAAAAGGTGTTGTAACGGAATAATATTTAGATAATAAATTTACCTTTGTTTTTTACTTGTATGTAATCGAGCACATAAATTAAATTATCATTTAGGAGGTATAGAAGTATGGCTAATGTGAAAGATTTGAAAGTCAATGGGCCAACAAACAGATTACGAGGATGTCTTCCCAAAATAGGTATCCGGCCCGTCATTGATGGGAGAAGAAAAGGAGTAAGGGAATCACTTGAAGAACAAACTATGAACATGGCGAAAGCTGCTGCAAAATTCTTAGAAGAAAATCTCAGACATGCTAATGGTATGCCTGTAGAATGTGTTATTGCCGATACCTGTATTGGCGGTGTGGCAGAAGCAGCACAATGTGTAGAAAAATTTGCAAGAGAAGGAGTGGGGGTATCTTTGACGGTAACTCCTTGTTGGTGTTATGGTACAGAAACGATGGATGCAGATCCTACGATACCTAAAGCAGTATGGGGTTTCAATGGTACTGAACGTCCTGGAGCTGTTTATTTGGCAGCTGTGCTTGCAGGATACAGTCAGAAGGGGTTACCTGCGTTTGGGATTTATGGTAAGGACGTACAGGATGCTGATGATACAAGCATTCCGGAAGATGTACAAGAAAAACTGCTTCGATTTGCAAAAGCCGGTTTGGCTGTAGCAACCATGAAAGGAAAATCCTATTTGTCCATGGGCTCTGTTTCAATGGGGATTGCCGGTTCTATTGTAAATGAAGAATTTTTCCAGAATTATTTGGGGATGAGAAATGAATACGTTGACATGTCTGAATTTGTAAGAAGAATAGATGAAGAAATATATGACAAGGAAGAGTTTGAAAAAGCATTAAAATGGGTAAAAGAAAACTGCATGGAAGGTCCTGATAATAATGACCCTAAAGATCAAAAGACACGAGAACAAAAAGACAAAGAATGGGAATTTGTTGTCAAAATGACATTAATTGCAAGAGATCTCATGATAGGTAATCCAAAACTTGCAGAGCTTGGATTTGGTGAAGAAGCATTAGGTCACAACGCTATTGCTGCCGGTTTCCAAGGTCAGAGACACTGGACAGATCATTTCCCCAATGCTGACTTTTTAGAAACTATCCTAAATTCATCTTTTGATTGGAACGGTATTAGAGAAGCTTTTATAGTTGCAACTGAAAACGATAGTTTAAATGGCGCTGCTATGTTATTTGGACATTTGCTCACAAATACTGCACAGATTTTCTCAGATGTTAGAACTTATTGGAGTCCTGAAGCAGTAGAAAGAGTTACCGGCAAAAAATTAGAAGGATTAGCTGCAAATGGTATCATTCATCTAATCAATTCTGGTTCAACTGCATTGGATGGTACTGGAGAACAAACTATAGATGGAAAGCCTGCAATGAAACCATATTGGGATATCACACCTGAAGAAGCAGGAAAATGCTTGGATGCAACATTATTTAGACCTGCAAACATAGGCTATTTTAGAGGTGGCGGATTCTCTACCGACTTTTTAACAAAAGGTGGAATGCCTGTTACCATGTCCAGAATTAATATTGTCAAAGGTTTAGGTCCTGTACTTCAAATTGCTGAAGGTTATACAGTTGATTTGCCGGAGGATGTCCATGATATACTGGATAAACGTACTGATCCAACCTGGCCAACTACATGGTTTGCTCCCAGACTGACTGGTAAAGGTGCGTTTACAGATGTTTATTCCGTAATGGCAAACTGGGGTGCAAATCATGGTGCAATAAGTTACGGACATATTGGGGCGGATTTAATTACTTTGGCATCCATGCTTAGAATTCCGGTATGTATGCATAATGTACCTGAAGAAAAGATTTTTAGGCCAAGCACATGGAGTGCATTTGGTATGGATAAAGAAGGTGCTGATTATAGAGCTTGTAAGAATTTTGGACCACTGTACCGGTAATAGGTTGTTTTAAGGCTAATGTGAAATGAAACGTGTAGAGGTGGTTTATTGGATGAAGAAAAAAGGCGTATATTTTATTGGTACGGATATAGGCACTTTAGGTACTAAGTCGGTATTGGTAGATATTAATGGTCAAATTATTGCATCAGATTTTGCAGAATATGGGGTCCTTACCCCTCAGCCAATGTGGGCTGAACAGTGGCCAGATGTATGGTTTGATGCTGTTTGTAAGACCATTAAAGGGGTTGTAGAAAAATCAAGAGTTCCAAAAGAACAAATCAATGGGGTAACCATCAGCGGGTTGTATGCTGGTTCAGGAATTCCTTGTGATGAAAATATGAATCCTTTGCGTCCATGTTTAATTTGGATGGACCGTAGAGCTACTAAAGAAGTGGAGTGGGTCAAAGAGAATATTGGAGAAGATAAGATTTTCGATATTACTGCTAACTACATTGATTCATATTATGGATATACTAAGATTCTTTGGATAAAAAATAATGAGCCGGATATTTGGAAGAAGATTAAATATTTGGTTACTCCTTATGCTTATGCTATTTATCATTTAACAGGAAGCGTATCAATGGATTATAGTTCTGCCGGAAATATCGGCGGAATATTTGACATCAATAAAAGAGACTGGTCGATAGAATTATTAAAAGAGATGGGAATACTTAGAGAATTTTTCCCCGAAAAATTATCAGAGTCATCAGAGGTTGTAGGTAAAATCAATGCAGCCGGAGCGAAGCTTACTGGACTAGCAGAAGGGACCCCTGTATGTGCCGGTGGTGTAGATGCAGCTGTAGCTACTCTTAGTGCAGGAGCTTTTGATGAAGGTGATCATGTGGCAATGATGGGAACTTCAATGTGCTGGGGATTTATACACAACGGGCAAAGATACAGCAAGAATCTTATCAGTATGCCCCATGTAGCATATCCAAAGGAGAAAATCTACACTTTTGCAGGGGCGGCAACAGCTGGAGGAGTTATCAAATGGTTCCGTGAAACATTTGCTCAAATAGAAAAGACAATGGGAAGCTTAATTGATGTCGATGCCTATCCGATTTTAGATTTGGAAGCACGTAAAATACCAGCAGGTTCAGATGGGTTAATTGTACTTCCGTATTTTATGGGAGATCGTGCACCGATATGGAATGTAAATGCTCGTGGAACGATATGCGGTTTAACATTATACCATACCAAGGGTCATATATTCCGTGCCTTTTTAGAAGCGGTGGCATATGCGCTGCGTAATTGTATGGAATATGGTAAACAAACAGGAATGACTTTAAATAAAGAATTAAAAATGGTTGGAGGAGCTACCAAATCTGATTTATGGAAGAGTATTTTAGCTGATATAACTAAATTTCCTATTACATGTGTTACCGGTGGTGGAGAAGCAGCTTATGGTGATGCGTTGTTAGCTGCTGTAGGTGTAGGAGCGGTAGAAAACTATGAAGTGATAAATGATTGGTTGTCATTTGAAAATGCTATTGAACCTCATCCTGCCCGTACAGAAGTTTATGATGCCTACTTTAAACAATATGTAGGAATCTATGAAGCATTAAAAAACTCTATGGATAACCTTGCAAAGTTACCCAAGTAAATGAATGAACTTTTTTATAAAGACTGCGGCAGAAAACCTGACTCACAAGGGGCTAGGTTTTCTGCCGCAGTCTTTATAAATTAAGCCTTAATATTTTTATTTTTAGTACTATTTTAGAAATGTTTTGATGTGAATTTATCTGTGTTTATATTGACATTATTATAAATGCTTGTTATAATAAATAAAAACAAAGAACAACAAACAACAAACAACAAAAAACAAAACTACGAATATGTGGGAGGGTGTCAAATGTTTAATGAATATGAGGTAAGAAAACAAATGTGTGAGATTGGTCAGAGAATATACAACCGAGGAATGGTTGCTGCGAATGATGGGAATTTTTCAGTAAAAATTAGTGATAATGAGTTTATTGCAACGCCTACAGGAGTAAGTAAAGGATTTATGAATCCCAGTATGTTAGTAAAGATAGATGGTGATGGGAAAATACTTGCTTCTGATGGTGTTCATAAACCTTCATCTGAAATAAAAATGCACCTTCGTGTATACAAAGAAAGACCTGATATTAATGCTGTTGTACATGCACACCCAATGTATGCGACTGCATTTGCAATTGCGGGTATTCCTTTAACAAAACCCATCATGCCTGAGGCTATTATTTCTCTTGGATGTGTACCGATTGCAAAATATGGTATGCCAAGTACAACTGAAATTCCTGATGCCGTAGCGGAATTTCTTCAAAATTATGATGCTGTGCTTTTGGAAAATCACGGTGCATTATCTTATGGAACGGATTTAATGAATGCATATTTTAAAATGGAATCGTTAGAGTTTTATGCACAACTGCTGTATCTGTCCACAATGCTTGGTGGTCCTAAAGAGCTTCCGGCTAATGAAGTTGAAAGATTATATGATTTGAGAAAAGCTTTCAATTTGCCAGGTAGACACCCAGGCAATCTTTGTTCTTCTCAAGATTCAATTTGTTCTACCAATACATGTGATTCCAGTTCTAGCAATGAGGAAAAGCAATTGGAAGAAGTAATTAGAGAAGTAACTAAACGTGTATTAAGCAAGCTTGGTTAATAGAAATTATTATGTGCGTAAAGATAATCCATCATTTGGTAAATTATATGATTAAAGAATATTATTTCATTAACTGCTATTTCAAAGCTAAGAGCTTGTATTGCTTGCTTCAGGCAGCTTCAAAACTCGCCTTCGGCTCAAACAGTTGAAACTGCTTATCTTCCGCTTCGCAAACAATCTCTAAATTTTTCCATAAGGTTTATTCAATAATATTTCTTTAATCTTTTTGGTAACATATGGATTAACTTGACGCCTATGTAGAAATTATAAAAAAGAAGAAGGGAGGGGGAAGTGTGAAGAGGTCAAAGCGGTTTGAAATACTGGATCAAAGGCCTGTCAATCAAGATGGTTTTATTAATGAATGGCAGGAAAAAGGCTTTGTAGCAATGGATAGTGCTTATGATCCAAAGCCTTCTATATTAATTCAAGATGGAAAAATCGTTGAGATGGATGGTATAAAGCGTGAAGATTTTGACTTTATTGATTTATTCATTGCGGATCACTGCATCAATATAGAAGCTGCTGAAGAATCAATGGAAATTGATTCATTAATTATAGCGCGAAAACTAGTTGACATTCATGTAGAAAGAGGAGAAATAATTCATATCGTTTCCGGGTTGACACCGGCAAAAATTGTTGATGTCTTAAACCGGATGAATGTGGTTGAAATGATGATGGCAATGCAGAAAATGCGTGCCCGTAAGCAGCCGTCAAATCAAGCGCATATAACCAACCAAAAAGACAATCCCGTATTAATCGCCGCAGATGCTGCTGAAGGCGCATTAAGAGGATTTCGTGAGGAAGAAACAACAGTTGGAATTGCAAGATATGCACCGCTTGCTGCAATCGGTCTTTTAATTGGTTCTCAGATTGGCTCTCCAGGTGTTTTAACACAATGTGCTGTAGAAGAAGCAACAGAATTGGAATTGGGAATGAGGGGATTTACTACTTATGCCGAAACCATTTCTGTATATGGGACAGAAAGTGTTTTTATTGATGGGGATGATACGCCTTATTCAAAAGCTTTTCTTGCATCAGCATATGCCTCAAGAGGGCTTAAAACGAGATTTACTTCTGGGACAGGTTCGGAAGTATTGATGGGAAATGCTGAATCAAAATCCATGCTTTACCTTGAAACCAAATGCTTAATGGTAACAAAAGGTGCAGGGGTTCAAGGAATACAAAATGGTTCTGTTAGTTGTGTCGGTGTAACAGCTTCTGTACCGTCAGGGATTAGAGCAATTTTGGCAGAAAACTTGATTGCCGCAATGCTTGACCTTGAAGTGGCTTCCAGTAATGACCAGAATTTTACGCATTCAGATATTAGAAGAACAGCAAGAACAATGATGCAATTTTTGCCGGGAACTGATTTTATCTTTTCGGGCTACAGTGGAGTACCAAACTATGATAATATGTTTGCCGGTTCCAATTTCGATGCTGAAGATTTTGATGATTACAATGTACTTCAAAGAGACCTTAAAGTAGATGGTGGTCTTCGCCCTGTTAAGGAGGAAGACGTACTAAAGGTAAGAAATAAGGCAGCAAAAGTAATGCAAGTGATTTTCAGAGAACTTAATCTTGGATGTGTTACAGATGAAGAAGTAGAAGCAATTACTTTTGCTCATGGCAGCAAAGATGTACCGGATCGAGATGTAGTGAGGGATTTGGCTGCGATTGACGAAATGATGAAAAGCAAAGTTACCGGAATTGATATTGTGAAAGCACTTGTGCGTGGAGGATATCCCGATGTTGCAGAAAGTATTTTAAACATGCTTAAGCAGCGTATTTCAGGCGACTATTTACAGACTTCAGCTATATTGGATGAAAATTTCAAGGTAATTAGTGCTATTAATCAAAAAAATGATTATCGTGGACCGGGAACAGGCTATCAAATGAGCCCGAATCGTTGGGAAGAAATCAAAAATATACCCCATATTATTAATCCGGATGATTTATAGGGGGGTGGAAGAAATGGAATTGGATGAAAGACTACTGGAAGAAATAATTTCCAGGGTAATGAGAGAAATTAATTACAGGTCTGAAAAATTAAGCAAGAACAATCAAAAATTAAACTATAAAAGTGTTTTTGAGGAAATAGGAATTGCGAAGCCATCGGTAGACGTGAAAGAAGTGGTAGTAGGAATTGGCCCAGCTTTTGGGATTACCCTACATAAAACGTTAAGTGGGCTTTCACATGTAGATGTTCTAAAAGAAGTTCTAGCCGGTATCGAAGAAGAAGGAATGACACCAAGAGTTGTTCGTGTTACAAGAAGTTCAGATGTGGCATATATGGCAAATCAGGTTGCCAAATTATCTGGCTCAGGTATAGGAATCGGGATACAGTCAAAAGGGACAGCGGTGATACATCAAAAAGATTTATATCCATTAACTAACCTTGAATTGTTCCCACAAGCGCCTTCAATTACTTTAGATATTTATCGGCAGATAGGGAAAAATGCTGCTCGTTATGCAAAAGGAGAAGTTGTAACACCTATTGTTATTCCCAATGACCTTACTGTTAGACCAAAGTACCAAGTAAAAGCTGCTCTAATGCAAATAAAAGAAACAGAGTTAGTGGATCGAGATGGGCAATTTATTGAAATCAGTACAACGTTCCAGAAAGGAAGTGCTTAAATGGACCTCTATCCGCTTTCAGAAAAAATCCCTGAACATATTAAATCAAAGACAGGAAAAAGACTAAATGATATTACGCTGAACAATGTATTAAATGGAGATATTACTTCAGAAGATATTAAAATTTCAAAGGAAACATTGCTGCTGCAAGCAGAAGTTGCTAGAAGTAATGGTAGACCACAGATAGCGAAAAATTTAATTAGGGCTGCAGAATTAACTGATGTTCCGGATGATGAGATATTAAAGATCTATGATCTCTTGCGTCCATACAGAGCTACAGAACAAGAATTGTTTGAAATTTCAAATCGGCTTCGGAATCAGTATGGTGCAGAAGTTTGTGCTGACTTTATACTTGAAACGATAAGTGTATATAAAAAGAGAAATATTTTGAAAAAATGAAGGAGCGCATTACATGAAGTTGATTGCAGGGGTTGATATTGGGAATTCAACTACAGAAGTTTGTATTGGGCAGATGGATTTGGAGGGACACATACAATTTTGTTCTAGTGCGTCTGTTAACACTACAGGAACAAAAGGAACAGTGAGTAATGTAATTGGAATTGAAAAAGCTTTAGCAATAGCTCTTAATAAAATTG
Organism: Clostridiales bacterium; assembly: GCA_030156665.1. Classification (GTDB taxonomy): domain Bacteria; phylum Bacillota; class Clostridia; order SK-Y3; family SK-Y3; genus JASGMB01. The sequence continues at coordinate 41,112 of JASGMB010000039.1, read as the reverse complement.
ATAAAAATATTTCGCATCTAACAGAAATCAGGTTAAATGAAGCTGCACCTGTTATAGGTGATACGGCAATGGAAACTATTACAGAAACCATCATTACTGAGTCTACCATGATTGGGCATAACCCTTATACGCCAGGTGGAGAAGGAATTGGTATAGGTATTACAATTCCGCTGGATAAGATATGTTTTACCAATTGTAATGAGCAATATATAGTTTTAATTCCTGAAACAGTGACCTATGAGGAAGCTGCAAGAGTAATAAATCAAAACATTGATAAAATAAATGGTGCCATTGTTCAAGCGGATGAAGGAGTCCTGATTAATAATCGATTGAAAAAAAAGATTCCTATAGTAGATGAAGTACAGTTTATAGAAAAGATACCTGTTGGAATGAAGGCAGTTGTAGAAGTTGCAGCACAGGGTAAAACTATCAAACAGTTATCCAATCCATACGGAATTGCTTCAATCTTTGGTCTGGATGCAGAAGAAACAAAATATGTAATGCATGTTGCCAAAAGCTTGATTGGCAACCGTTCTGCAGTGGTAATACGTACACCAAAAGGTGAAGTGAAAGAACGTGTAATACCAGCGGGAGCATTATTTATACAAGATACAAACAGAACTATTGTTAAATGTAATATAGATGAGGGCGCACAAAGTATTATGGAAAAAATTAATGCTCTCGGAATCATTGAAGATATTAATGGGGAGCCCGGAACAAATGTTGGTGGAATGCTGAATAAAATGAAAGATGGATTAGCAGAGCTGACAGATAGAAAGATGGAAGATATTAAAATTCAAGATTTGTTAGCTGTAGATACAATGGTTCCATTGGATGTAAAAGGAGCCCTTGCAGGTGAAGTATCAATGGAAAAAGCGGTTGCAATTGCTGCAATGGTAAAGGCAGATAAATTACCTATGGAAAAGGTTGCACAAACATTGGAAGAGAAAACAGGTATAAAAGTTATGGTAGCCGGTGTAGAAGCAGTAATGGCATCTTTGGGCGCCCTAACTACTCCGGGAACCAAGCTTCCTATTGCAGTATTGGATCTGGGTGGAGGTTCTACAGATGCGGCACTATTAGATGAAAATGGAACAGTGCGTTCAGTTCATTTAGCAGGAGCAGGACAATTTATAACTATGCTTATAGATTCTGAATTAGGATTAAACAATTTATCTTTGGCAGAAGAAGTTAAAAAAAATCCTGTAGCAAAAGTTGAAAGTTTATTTCATATTCGTATGGAAACAGGTGAAGTTATTTTTTATGAAAAACCTTTAGCCCCTAAGCTTTTTGGGAAAGTGGTTGTTATCACGGAGAAAGAAATGATTCCAATAGATAAGAAAATTTCTATGGAAAAGATTGTTCATGTACGGCAAAAAGTTAAACGGAAAGTGTTCGTTCAAAATGCTATAAGAGCGCTTGGCAAAATTGCACCATTGGAGAATATTAGAAATATACCAAATGTTGTATTAGTAGGTGGTTCTGCGTTAGATTTCGAAATTCCGGAATTAATAATGGAAGAACTTTCAAACTTCAATGTCTTAGCCGGGCGAGGGAATATAAGGAGAACAGAAGGACCAAGAAATGCTGTTGCAACCGGATTGATTATGTCATTTGCGGAGGGACAAATATGAACCAATCCAAACCAGAAATAGTAATTATGGCTTGCCAAACTTCCAAGGAAATATTAAAAGAAATTCTTGCCGGAATTGAAGAAGAACAATTGTTTTATAAAGTCATTTGGATGGAAAGACAGATGGATGTTCAACAACTGGCAACAGAAGCTGCAAAACAATCTTCATTAGATGTAGGAATTGGAGTTTTTCAAAGAAATGTTGTTGTTACATGCAGACAACTTGAAGGAAAACAGCCACTGCTTAAAGGTGATAATGGATATCGTAGATTGGGAATCAATGCAGCAAGATATATAAAGAAGAATCCTTTTGTTTGATGAACTTATTAAATAGGTGATGTTATGAGTTTATATACGATGCGAGGAGATCAGGGATTTACTGATTTATACAGTGGAGGACGAGTTAGCAAATCTGATATCCGAATTGAAACGGTTGGAACTATTGACGAATTAACAAGCCATATAGGCAAAGCAAAAGCGTTGATTATTAATCCCCAGTTAAAAGATGAATTAAGTACAATTCAGCAAGAGTTAATGAGTTTAATGGCTGTAATTGTAGATAGTAAAGGAATTATGAAATCCGAGAATTTTATAAATAAATCCTCTGTTGAAAAATTGCAGCAAAAAATCGACATATATCAAACAACAATTCTGCACAAGAACGGTTTTGTTTTGCCAGGAGCTAATCCTGTTTCAGCTCAATTTGATGTTGCAAGAACAGTAGCCAGACGAGCTGAACGAACAATAGTAAAGATGATGCAAGAGTTTAAGCTGGATGCGGTAGTTTTGCAGTATATGAATAGACTATCGGATTATTTATACACAATTGCTCGATATATGGATTTTTATGAAGCGGTTAGAAAGAAAATTGAAAAAAGTTTATCGGAGAAAAAGAATATGAAAGAAAATACCAATAGAATGACTTTATCAACAGCAAAAAGAATTATTGAATATGTTGAACAGAAAGCGCAATCTATGGGACTGTCAGTAGTGATTGCTGTTGTTAATAGAGAAGGTAATCCAGTCTGTGTACATGTAATGGATAATTCATTTTTAGTTAGTTTTGAGGTGGCCTTAAAAAAAGCGTTTACAGCGGCTGCTTTAAAGATGCCTACGGAAAAGGTAGGAGAGCTTACCCAGCCCGGCGCAGACTTCAGCGGATTAGAAACTGCATTGAGCCACAAAATTATTACACTTGGCGGAGGTGTTCCTATAGAAATAAATGATCAAGTGATTGGTGCTGTTGGCGTAAGTGGCGGAAGTGCTGGGCAGGATATTCAGCTGGCACAGTGTAGTATAGAATTTGCCAAGGAGGTGTTTTAATGTCAATACAAAAGATTGATATCGAAAAGATTGTTAAAAATGTTATTATGGAATTTCAAAATAGCAAGAATATGGATAAGATGAACACTAATAAAGAAGATGGTATTTTTGAAGACATGAATGAAGCAATTGCAGCAGCAAAAGAGGCGCAAGAAAAAGTAAAAACAATGCCGATAGAATTTCGTGAAAAAATCATTAAGTGTATCAGGGAAAAAATTATGGAGCATGCAAAAATAATGGCAGAAATGGGCGTGGAAGAAACTGGAATGGGTCGCGTTGGAGACAAAATAATAAAACATCAGTTAGTAGCTGAAAAAACTCCGGGTACGGAAAGTCTAACAACAACAGCGTGGTCTGGAGACAGGGGATTAACACTGGTTGAACAAGGACCATTTGGTGTGATTGGTGCCATTACTCCTTCAACTAATCCGAGTGAAACAGTACTATGTAATACAATAGGTATGCTGGCAGCAGGAAATACGGTGGTATTTAATCCACATCCAGGGGCAATAAGGGTATCCAATTATGCCGTCAAGTTAATTAATGAAGCGGCAAAAGAAGCAGGTGGGATTATCAACATTGCTACTTCTGTGGTTAAACCGACATTAGAAACAGCAGATATTTTATTTAAACATAAAGACATACCGTTATTGGTGGCGACAGGAGGTCCGGGCGTTGTAACAGCAGTATTATCTTCAGGAAAGAGAGCTATGGGGGCAGGTGCAGGAAATCCACCTGTATTAGTTGATGATACTGCAGATATTGAAAAGGCAGCCAGAGATATTGTGAATGGTGCAACTTTCGATAATAATTTACCGTGTATTGCAGAAAAAGAAGTAGTTGTACTTGACGTTGTAGCAGATGAATTGATAATGCATATGAAAGAAAACGGATGTTATCAAATTTCGGGAGAAACTGTTAACCGGCTAATTAAAGAAGTGTTTATAGAAAAGGATGGCAAACATATTTTAAATAGAAAGTATGTTGGGAAAGATGCACACAAAATATTAAAAGCAATTGGCATTGAAGTACCTGAAACGATTCGATGCATTATTTTTGAAGGAACAAAAGATAATCCGATGATTAAGGAAGAACTGATGATGCCTATTTTAGGAATTGTAAGGGTAAAAGATATTGATGAAGGCATTAAGGTAGCTGTTGAGCTTGAAGGCGGAAACCGCCATTCAGCACATATGCATTCTAAAAACATCGATAATTTAACAAGATTTGGGAAAGCAGTAGATACGGCTATTTTTGTTAAAAATGGGCCGTCATATTCAGCACTTGGATATGGTGGAGAAGGATATACAACATTTACAATAGCAAGCCGAACAGGTGAAGGATTGACGTATGCTGCTTCATTTACAAAGAGCAGACGTTGCGTAATGGCAGATAATTTGTGTATTAGATAGCAGAAAGGAGATTACTATGCAAATTAATGAAGTGAGTCTTGAACAAATTGTAAAACAAGTACTTAGTGAAATGAAAGGGGTTCCTAATAGTACTCAAAAAGCAGCTGCAAGTCTTCCGGCTGAAGCCAGGGTAGCAATGCTGACAGGGGAAAAACAAATTGAAGTTAAAAAATTTAAGATACCGGAAATCGGAGATGACGAAATTCTTGTAGAAGTTGAAGGATGTGGAATCTGCGGTACGGATGTTCATGAGTATAAAGGAGACCCTTTTGCTTTGATTCCAGTGGTATTGGGACATGAAGGGACAGGAAAAATCGTAAAAATCGGAAAAAATGTGAAGAAGGACAGTGCCGGGAAAAGTGTTTCTGTTGGAGATAGAATCGTAACATGTACAATTCCATGTAATGATTGTGACATATGCAATCTTCAGCCTGAAAAGGCCAACTTATGTGAAAATTCAGGAATATACGGGCTTATTTCAGATGATGAATATCACTTCAATGGTTGGTTTGGGGAATATATAATACTTAGAAAAGGTTCTACATTTTTCAAAGTAAATGACATGAGCTTGGACTTGCGTCTTCTCATCGAACCGTCTGCTGTGGTAGTTCATGCAGTGGAAAGAGCTAAAACAACAAATTTACTTCGTTTTGATAGTAAAGTCTTAGTACAAGGATGTGGACCGATAGGTCTGTTATTGATAGCGGTAGTAAGAACATTAGGTATTCAAAACATAGTAGCTGTAGACGGTGACCAAAAGCGTTTGGAAATGGCAAAAAGGTTAGGAGCTACAGAAACAATTAATTTCAAAGATTATTCAGGATTAGAAGAAATGATTAAAGCTATTAATAAAGTGACAGACGGTGGCGCGCATTTTGCCTTCCAATGCACAGGTGTACCACAAGCAGCAGCAAATATCTGGAAGTTCGTTAGACGTGGAGGAGGTCTCTGTGAAGTAGGGTTTTTCGTGAATAATGGAGATGCTACTATCAATCCTCACTTTGATATTTGTAATAAAGAAATAACCGTTGTTGGTTCATGGGTGTATACATTAAAAGATTATGTAACAACATTTGATTTCCTAAAAAGAGCCAGTGAAATTGGTTTACCAATAGAAGAATTAATTACTCACCGATTTTCCCTGGATCAAATCAATGAAGCTATGGAAGTTAATATAAAATAGGAGGTATAAATAATGACACAACAAGCACTAGGCATGGTAGAAACAAGAGGTTTGGTAGCTGCGATAGAAGCAGCAGATGCAATGGTAAAGGCGGCAGATGTAACATTGGTAGGTAGTGAAAAAATCGGCTCAGGTTTGGTAACAGTGATAGTTAGAGGGGATGTAGGAGCAGTAAAAGCGGCAACAGAAGTAGGGGCAAATGCAGCACAAAAATTGGGAGAATTGGTGGCAGTGCATGTAATTCCAAGACCACATGGTGATGTAGAAAAAATCCTTCCGGAAATAAAATAGACAAACAAGAGAGTTGAATTGGGATGAGTGCAATAGGATTGGTAGAAATAAGTGGATTAGTAGCTGCTATTGATGCAGTGGATGCGATGTTGAAAGTTGCTGATGTTAAGTTTGTAACGTGGGAAAAAACATTGGGTGGAAGATTGGTTACAATTATTATTGAAGGAAGTATATCAGCTGTCAAAGAGGCAGTTTCGGTAGGTGTAGAGAGTGGTAATAAAGTTGGTAAAACCGTAGCTCATGTGGTTATTCCAAACCCACATCAAGAGGTAATCAAAATGGCAGAGATTAGTGCAATGAAATTAAATATGAAAGAGGTGTAACCTGTGGCTCAAGAAGCTCTACTAGTGCAAGAAAACCATAAAGCCTCTGAAAAAGTGGAAAGTTTAGAGCAAGAGCAAAAGAGCGAACAAAGTATAACAAAGAAATCTATAGCTGCAAATAGAAAGTCCAAGAGTCAAAGTGGACAGAAAACAAAAACTATTCAAAAAAAGCGTGAGGAGGTTGCTAATATGCAAAATCAAGCATTAGGAATGATAGAAACAAGAGGATTAGTCGCTGCAATTGAAGCGGGAGATGCAATGTTAAAAGCAGCAAATGTTAAGCTGATTGGGACTGAAAAAATTGGTTCAGGTCTTGTAAGTATTATGGTTCGTGGAGATGTAGGAGCAGTAAAAGCTGCTGTTGAAGCTGGAGCTGCTGTTGCTGGACGCCTTGGTGAAGTGGTTGCTGTACATGTAATTCCGAGACCACATGAAGACATAGAAAAGGTCCTTCCATCTTTTTAATAAAGGAAGAGAGTTAGTATGAGTATATCAGAAGCAGTATTGAGAGATACAATAGAACAAATCATACGTCAGCAGCTGCAAGAAAGATATGTGGTAAGTAATCAGCAAGACAGTGGAATCCCAGTAGGTATTTCAGCAAGACATGTTCATTTGTCCCGAGCAGATCTTGACGAATTGTTTGGTAAAGGGTATGAATTACACATTAAAAAGGAATTAATGGGTGGACAATATGCAGCTGAAGAATGTGTGACACTGGTAGGAACTAATCTAAGAGTTATTGAAAATGTTCGTATACTTGGTCCTGTTCGGTCAAAAACCCAAGTAGAAATATCAAAGACTGATGCGATACGTCTAGGTGTGAATGCACCAATAAGAGAATCAGGAAATGTAGCCGGTTCTGCACCAATAACAATTGTTGGTCCAAGAGGTGCATTATTCTTAAAGGAAGGGTGTATCATTGCAAAGAGACATATTCATATGTCACCGGCAGATGCAAAAAAATATAATGTATCTGATAATGACATTGTAGCTGTAAAACTTCCAGGTATTCGGGAAGGAATTTTGAAAAATGTACAAGTGCGGGTAGACGATTCTTTTCAATTACAAATGCATATAGACACGGATGAGGCAAATGCAATGGGCGTAAAATGCAATCAAAAAGTGGAATTGCTTAAATAAATGATTAAAATCGATGCAGAGGACGTCTGCATCGATTTTAATCATTAAAATTGTAAATCTACGAAAGGGAGAGAATATTTGTAGTTCACAGTTGACGGTTTAAAGTTAATTGTAAGCGTGTAATAACTATGAACCGTGAATTGTGAACTATGAACTATTCCATTATTATATAGGAGTTGATGAGAATGAGAATAGCAAAAGTAGTAGGAACTGTTATCTCGACTAGAAAACATCCCAATTTGGTTGGAAGTAAATTTTTGATAGTAGAGTTTATACAAGGTATGACTGATATACAAGGAAATAGAATAGTCGCAGCAGACACAGTGGGAGCAGGCATAGGAGATTATGTCATGATTGTTGAAGGAAGTACGGCAAGAAAATGTTTCGATTCCGAGGAAAGACTAGTAGATACAGCAATAGTTGGTATTATTGATGATGAAAATGATATCATCATTCAAAAATAGGTTGAATTGGCAAGGGGGGGCGAATGTGAATATTGAAGAACTAAAGCAAAGAATATTTGAAAGTGGTGTTGTAGGTGCTGGAGGCGCAGGTTTTCCAACAAACGTTAAACTAAATGAAAATGCAGATACAATTATATTAAACTGTGCAGAGTGCGAACCGTTACTTAGAGTAGACCAGCAATTAATGGCCATCTATACAGATGAAATAATAAGTGCACTATCTTTGATTGTTGAAACTTTGAAAGCAAATGTCGGCATTATTGCGATCAAAGCAAAATACAAAGAGGCACTTGAAGCGATTAATAATAGAATATCACAGTATCCTTTTATAAAGCTTCATTTACTGCCGGATATTTATCCAAGCGGTGACGAAGTAATGATGATTTATGAAGCAACAGGAAAAGTTGTTCCTCGAGGTAGTATACCAATTGTTGTGGGGGCAATTGTACTCAATACTGAAACAGTTCTGAATATTTATAACGCTATAATAAAACAGCAACCGGTAACCAAGAAGTATGTAACTATTACCGGAGAAGTAAACAGTCCTATAACCGTTTGTGTACCAATAGGAACCAAAATTAAAGAGCTAATTAAAATGGCTGGTGGACAAAGGGTGGATGAGATAGGCATTGTAATGGGAGGTCCTATGACAGGAATACTTGTGGATGAAGATACACCTATTACCAAAACTACCAAGGCAATTTTGGTTCTACCTAAAAAACATACAATAATACAGAGAAAACAAGCAACTACAGTATTGAATATTAAGAAAGTAATGTCCGTTTGTTCCCAATGTAGAATGTGTACGGATTTATGTCCTAGAAATTTGCTAGGACATAATGTAGAACCGCATCGGTTAATGAATGCATTAGCTAATGGATTAACAATAGATAGTTCTGCATTTTTAACCGCTCTTGGCTGCTGCAGCTGTGGGATTTGTGAGATGTTTGCCTGTCATCACGAACTGTCGCCTAGAAGTTTGATGATGGACTGCAAAGCAAAGCTGATGGCAAAAGGGCTAAAGCAGACAGTATCAGAGAATTCAAGGGTTAATCCTCAAAGAGATATAAGAGCTGTGCAGACAAAAAGATTAATAGCTCGTTTAAATCTAACTCAATATAATAATATTAAAGCACCTATATCAAAAAAAGAAATTTTTGTAGATAGTGTAGAAATTCCTCTTAAACAGCATGTAGGAGTACCTTCAATTTCTAATGTAGAAGAACAACAATTGGTGCATGCGGGAGATGTTATTGCAACAGTACCTGATGCAGCTTTAGGTGCAGTGATTCATGCGAGTATAGATGGAAAAGTAGAAAAAGTTACACAAAATAGTATAACAATTAGGGCAAGGGGTGGAAGAGAATGAGTCAAGCAATCGGATTGATAGAATTAAGATCAGTAGCTATTGGCATAAAAGTTGCGGATGAGATGATTAAATCTGCTGATATCGAAATCTTAATAGCCCAAACAGTATGTCCAGGTAAATATATTCTTTTATTTACCGGGAAGTTAAGTGATATAAATGCTGCCATTGATACAGGGATAAAAAATTATGAACAACAAATCATTGATTATTTTATTCTGGGAAATCCTGCGGAATCAATTTTTTCTGCTCTTTATGGCACCACAGAAATAGGGAATGTTGAAGCACTAGGAATTATTGAGACATATACTGTTGCATCGGTAATTGTAGCAGCAGATCAAGCTGCAAAGACAGCGAATATTAGATTAATGGATATACGAATTGCACGTGGCATGAGTGGAAAATCCTATGTTCTATTTTGTGGCGATTTAGCTGCTGTAGAGGCATCTACAAAGAAGGCGTGCGATGAAATTTCAAAAGGCGGATTCCTATTGAATTATTCAATTATACCTAATCCTGATTCAAGATTATGGGAAACGTTATTATAGTATCTTATATTCATAGCACTATAAACTTAGTAGTAAAATATCAATTATCATGTTTGGAGAAAAATACTTTAGAATAGAAAAAATATGCTATAATATTAGCAGAGGTGTATACGTGATGCTTGCGATAGAAAGAAGACAAAAAATAAGTGAAATAATATTAGAAAAGAAAAGTGTAAAAGTGCCGGAGTTAAGTCAGCTTTTTGATGTAACTGAAGAAACAATTCGAAGAGATTTAGAAAAGTTAGAAAAAAAAGGGATACTGATGCGTACGTATGGAGGTGCAATATTGTGTGATAGTACAACAGAAGATCCTCCTTTTACAGTTAGAGTAACAAAGAACAAATTAGGGAAACAAAAAATTGCAAAGAAAGTAGCAGAATGGATTCAAGATGGAGAAACCATTATGTTGGATTCAAGTTCTACAGCTTTAGAAGTTGCTAAAAATATTAAAGATAAAAGAAATCTTACAGTCATTACTAATTCAATACATGTGATTATGGAGTTTTCTCAAATAGAACATTGTAACGTTATTTCAACGGGTGGGTTATTGAAACCGGCTTCAATGTCTTTCGTTGGATCGGTAGCAGAAAATACAATTAGTAATTATTATGTTAATAAGGCGATTTTGTCATGCAAAGGGATTGATAAGAGCATAGGGATTATGGAGTCAAATGAAATGGAAAAAGAGATAAAAAAAATAATGGCAAAATCAGCTCAAAACGTATATTTAGTTGTAGATCATACTAAATTTGATAAAGTGGCTTTTGTTAAAATGTTTGAAATAGACGAAATAGATATTTTATTTACAGAAGATAAATTATCTGAAGATTGGGAAGAAATCTTAAGAAATAAAAATATTCACTTAGAGTATTGTTATTAAGTGTAAACTGCATGCTAAATCAAAATTTTTAAACCCAATGTATGAATATTATAAGAAGCGGAATACTAAAGTTAAAAGTTATAAGGAGTTGATAACATGGATAGATTAGCATTGATATTAGTAATAATTGGAGCTTTGAACTGGGGATTAATCGGACTATTTAACGTAGACTTAGTAGCGAGTATCTTTGGTGGACAAGCTTCGATGCTCAGTAGAATTATATATACTCTTGTAGGTATAGCAGGGCTATGGACAGCTACTTTATTATTTAGGGAGAGAGTCCCGGCAAGAAATCATTAATTTGTTGTAATAATAAAAAGCATACGATATCGTATACTTTTTATTATTATTTATTAACTTTAATTTTTGTTAAATCATCGTGATTAAGATCTTTGTGTACACCTGTTACATTATAGATTACCCATTCACTGATATTGGTTGCGTGATCGCCCATACGCTCTAAGTATTTAGCAACTAAAATAAAATTTGTAGCCTGATAAACGACATCAGGATTTTCACGAATGAGTTCTCTTAACTCATCTACCACTTTTACAAAATAGTCATCCACTATATCATCATCGGCACAAACTTTTTCAGCAAGTTCTACATTTTGAGTGACATAGGCATGTATCGCATTATTTACCATTTTCTTTGCAGCTTCAGCCATTTTAGGTATATCAATTAATGGCTTTATGTATTTTTGATCTGCCATTTTGATTGTTAACTCACATATATCTGCTGAGTGGTCTGCAATTCTTTCCATATCTGTGATGATTTTAAGTGCAGTACTTATAGATCTTAAATCTTTTGCCAGCGGCTGCTGTCTGGCAATAAGATTGATACATTTCCTTTCAATTTTATGTTCCAATTCATCGATAATATCATCATTTTTAAATACTTGCCTGGATAATTCAACATCCTGATTTTTCAATGCATTTATAGCGTTATCAATAGATTCTTGTACTTTACTACCCATTTCTACTAGATCCTGATGTAGACTTTCCAATTCTAAATCAAAATAATGCCTTGATACCATTTTTTACCTCCTATGCTTAAATTTATTTATCTGACTATAAAAATATGAATATATTTTATATATATTTACATATATTTTAATTAAGGAAAGGCAGGGTGACTTTTAGAGGTTAACCAAACCGTCCCATAATATAATCATTTGTTTTATCTACCACTGGATTTGTAAAAATCACATTTGTTTCATCATATTCAATAAGATCGCCCAATAGGAAGAAAGCAGTATAGGAAGAAATTCTCCCAGCTTGCTGCATATTATGTGTAACGATAATAATAGTGTAATCCTGCTTTAATTCAAAAAGCAGTTCTTCAATTTTCCCCGATGAAATAGGGTCGAGTGCTGAGGTAGGTTCATCAAGCAGTAATATTTCAGGTTTTGTAGCGATTGCTCTTGCAATACACAGTCTTTGTTGCTGACCGCCTGATAAAGCTAAAGCTGATTTGTGCAAGCGGTCTTTTACCTCATCCCATAATGCTACCTTTCTCAAACTGTCCTCTACAATTTCGTCCAATATTTGTTTTTGTCTTATACCGTAATATTTAAGTGCAAATACAATGTTTTCATAAATTGATTTATTAAAAGGGTTTGGTTTCTGCCAAACCATTCCAATTTTTTGACGTATTGTTGCCAAATCTACATTTTTATCGTTGATGTTGATACCATCAAATAAAATTTTTCCTGTTGTCTTAGTGATTGGGATTAAATCATTCATTCTATTAAGGGCTCGCAAATAAGTGGATTTACCACACCCTGAAGGGCCTATAAAAGCCGTAATATCCAACTTTTTAATTTGCATACTAAGATTTTTAATAGCGTGTTTGCTGCCATAGTATATGTTTAAATCACGTGTCTCAATTGCAATATCTTTCTGATCTAATGAAATATTATTACAAGTAACCATCATATCCTCCGAATATAAGCATATTAATTTATGCAGCAGTGAATTTTTTATAAATTAATTTTCCAATCCAGCGTGATAATATATTAAAGAATAATACACATATCACAAGAACCGCTGAAGCAGATGCCGCAATTTGGGCAGCATCAGGAATTAAACCTTCACTATTGATTTTCCATATATGAACGGCAAGAGTAGAAGCCGGTCTAAAAGGATTGATAGGTGAATTTGGTGCTAATGGATTCCAATTTGTAAAGTCCAGGGGAGGAGAACTCATACCTGCAGTAAACATTAATGCAGCAGCTTCACCGAAAGCTCTACCAGCAGTTAAAATTGTGCCGGTAATAATTCCTGGAAGTGCTATTGGCAACATAATGGATGTAATTGTTTTCCAGTGAGAAATTCCCATAGCAAGACTGGCTTCTTTTTGTTCGACCGGAACAGCTCTTAATGATTGTTCTGTAATACGAATCATTAAAGGTAAATTGAAAATCATCAATACCAAAGCACCGGAAAATAAAGAGAATCCCATACCTAATTTTTGAACAAAAATTAACAATCCGAACAAACCTACAACAATGGAAGGAAGGGAAGATAAAACCTCAATCACAAGTCTTGCAGCATAAGTAATCGTATTGGGTTTAGAGTATTCTGCCAGATATATTCCACCGCCGATACCCAAAGGGATAGTAAAAAGCATTGTAAGCAATAGTAAGAAAAATGAATTAAATATTTGTGGACCTACACCACCGCCAGCTCTTAAATTTTCGGGAGGTTTTGTTAAAAAATCCCAGGATATACCGGAGAGTCCTTTTACAAGAATAAAACACAGGAGTCCAAATAATATAAGTGTAATGATGATTGCAATTGTATAGAATATAACTGTGGCAATCTTATCAATTACTTTAACGTTCATTTAACTTACTTCCTTTCCCTAAGATTCTGATAATCATAATAAAAACAAAAGACATTAAAAGCAAAATGAGCGCCATAGACCATAATGCATTATTGTATGTTGTTCCTGCAATAGTATTACTCATTTCTAATGTGAGAATACTGGTTAAAGTGCTAACCGAATCTAAAATAGAACTTGGCAGTCTTTGCACATTTCCTATTACCATTTGTACTGCGAGTGCTTCTCCAAAGGCTCGTGCCATACCCAGTACAATACCAGTTAAAATATTAGGTAGTGCCGTTGGAATAAGAACTCTATAAATGGTTTGCCATCTTGTTGCACCAAGCGCATAAGAAGCATCCTTTAACCCGGATGGCAATGATTTTAATGCATCGTAAGAAACACTTGTAATGGTGGGTAAAATCATAATTGCCAGAACAATCATACCTGATGCCAGTGAGAATCCCATGCCGCCAAATGTATTTCTTATAAATGGCACAATGATTGATAAACCGATAAACCCATAAACAACCGAAGGAATTCCGATTAGCAGTTCAATAACCGGTTGTAAAAACTTAGCCCCCCATTTCGGACTTATTTCTGCCATAAAAATGGCTGCACCTACACTTAGGGGTGTACTTAGCAATACAGCTAATATGGTAACTGAAAAAGAACCGAAAATAAATGGAAAGGCTCCAAATAAAGGAGTGGTATCATGCTCAGGTTTCCATTGAGTGCCGAATAAAAAGTCAAACAGATTTATGCCGTTCTTAAAAAAAGTTGATAAACCTTTTGAGGCAATGAAATAGGTAATAACAGTAATAATAATGATACTAAGCAAAATACAAAAATAGGTATAATATTGTCCAATATTTGACGACTTTTTTTATTATTCAATGTAATCCTTCCTTCACATTTGATTTTGTTATAAATAATAACTACCACAACAAAATTTATAATAAAAATGGCTATGATTATTTAATGATAGATGAGGTACTTACATTATTTGTTTGTAATTTTACCGCTTGCGTCTCTTTCAACTTTCATTTTCGTTGAAGGAATATAACCTAATTTTGGAACAATTGTATTTTGAACTTCATCGCTTAGCATATAGTCAAGAAAAGTTTTTGTTAGGCCTTCTGGTTGTCCTTTTGTATAACTATGCTGATATGCCCAGATAGGGAACTTACCATTTGTAACATTTTCTTCTGTCGGTTCAACACCGTCAAGTTTTAAAGGTTTAATGGAATCATCGAAATATGAGAAGGCAAGATATCCAATAGCTCCAGGAGTTTCAGCAATAATCTTCTTTACTGTACCGGAAGATTCTTCTGTAATTCCCTCAGCTTCATCAGCACCATTCAAACCGAATTTTTGGAAGGTTGCTCTTGTACCGGAACTTTTTGGTCTGTTTACTAAAGTAATTTTAAGATCTTGTCCACCAACATCTTTCCAATTAGTAACTTTTCCGGTAAAAATGTCAATTAACTGTTGTTTTGTTAAGTTATCAACATCAACATCTTTATGAACAACTGCTCCCATACCAACGACAGCGACTTTATGGTCTACTAAAGCAGCTGCTATTTCTTTTTCTTTAATTTTTTCTTCAACAAATACATCGGAATTACCAATATTTGCACCACCTGAACTTACTTGACTTAAGCCAGTACCACTTCCGCCACCTTGAACTTGAATTTGTGCTTTAGGGTTTTTAGACATAAATTGTTTAGCGGCTTCTTCAACCAGTGGCTGCATTGCAGTAGATCCCATTACTATAATAGAACCACTTATTTCTTCTTTTTTAGGTTCATTTTGTTGTGGAGCAGAATTATCTGAGTTTTGTTCAGTCTTTGCACCACAACCTGCAAATACTAATGATATTGTTAGAATAAGACTAAAAAGAATTAAAACTGTTTTTCTCAATTTCATAAAAATAACCTCCTAATTTTTGCTTTAGCGAACAAATAGAATAATAGCCTTGAAACTTTAAACATGTATTAATTATTTGTTAAGTTTATGTAAAATTTAATATGATGCAAATAAAATTACAATAACATTTTTATATCATTCTTTATTATTTATACTTGTATATCAAAATCAAACCAGCCTAACTAAGCTTGTTTACAGCATATCAAGGTTATTCAAATTCATAGAATTTAAACCGAAAGTTAGAGTGGAATAGTAAAAAATTATACAATGCAAACAACTTTACAAGCATAAAATATTGAAGTATAATTACGTTTATATTACAGGCCTATATCTTATATTAATAATATATTCATTGAGATAAATATCTCAATGGCAATAATTATGCTGATAAACAAAAACTTTTATTAATATATAGTAGTTGTTTTGATTAATTGTTGGATAGGTTATCACAGTTATTTATATCCCCAGCATATAATTAAAAACACATATATAAAACTTAATATTACTCTATAAAAAGTTTTCAACTACCACAACAACTGCCACATCGATAGATATTCATTTAAATGTAAACTATTGATTAAGTAAGGTGTACAATAGAATTCTGGTACTGCTAGTTTTAATATTCCCAATTTTTATGAATGAAATAACTATTATAGAATGAAAGGACAGTAAGATAAAGGAGTGTAAGTATGAATAAGGCAAAATTTTCAATTAAAAATTTGAATTTATTTTATGGAGACTTTCATGCACTTAAATCAATTAATATGGAAATTCCAGAAAAGCAAATTACTGCTTTTATTGGGCCTTCGGGTTGTGGAAAATCCACTTTTTTAAAAACATTAAACCGCATGAATGATTTGGTAGAAGGATGCAAAATTACTGGAGAAGTAAAGTTAGATGGACAGGATATATACAAAAATATAGATATCATCCAGTTGAGAAAAAAAGTTGGTCTTGTATTTCAAAAGCCGAATCCGTTTCCGCTAAGTATATATGACAATATTGCTTATGGACCCAGAACGCATGGCATTAAGCAAAAGGCAGTATTGGATGAGATAGTTGAAAAAAGCTTGAGGGCAGCGGCTATTTGGGATGAAGTAAAAGATTCGTTGAAAAAGAATGCTATCGGCTTATCGGGAGGGCAGCAGCAAAGAATATGCATTGCGAGAGCTTTGGCTGTAGAGCCGGAAGTACTACTAATGGATGAACCTACATCTGCACTAGACCCTATTTCCACACTTAAGATTGAAGACTTGGCTGCACAATTAAAAGAAAATTATACCATCGTTATAGTGACCCATAATATGCAGCAGGCAGGACGTATATCTGATAATACGGCATTTTTCTTGCATGGTGAAGTGATAGAATATGCACCGACAGTTAAAATTTTTAGTAATCCCGATGATAAACGTACAGAGGATTATATTACAGGAAGATTTGGGTAAAATCAGTGTAGAGGTGAGAGAATGAATAAAAAGCAAATATTTGTGGTGGATGATGAAGTGCATATTTGTGAACTCATCAAATACAATCTTGAAAAAAACGGATATGATGTAGATATTTTTGAAACCGGTGAAGAACTCTTAGAAAAGCTTAATACGGTTAAACCCAATATGATTATATTAGATTTAATGTTGCCGGGAATGGATGGCTTAGAGGTTTGTAGAACTTTACGTTCAAAACAGGATACTAAGAAAATACCTATCATTATGCTTACCGCTAAGGGAGAAGAGTTTGACAGGGTTTTAGGATTAGAAATGGGAGCGGATGATTATATTACAAAACCTTTTAGCGTACGGGAACTTACGGCACGTATGAAAGCGGTATTTCGCAGAATAAATTATGAACCGGAGACACAAAATGAAGCAGAAATTATTCATATAAAAGATATTACTATTGATTTAAATAAACGAGAAGTTTATAAAGGAAAGCAATTACTTCAGCTTACTTTAAAAGAATTCGAACTTTTAAAAATACTTGCACTCAATAAAGGACATGTATTATCCAGAGATGTGCTGTTGGATAAAATTTGGGGATATGATTACTGTGGTGAAACAAGGACAGTAGATGTTCATATTCGACATTTGAGAAAGTTAATGGAAGATGATGCGGAAATTTATATAGAAACTGTACGTGGTATTGGGTATAAGCTGAAAGAATAGGAGAAAAAATCATGCAAAAAAAAATCATGGTTAATTATGTCCTTATGATATTGTTAGGAACATTAATTACCGGGATATTTTCCTATCACGTAGCCCAAAAACATTATATATCAGAAGTAGAAAATAAATTATTAGTTATTGGAAATTTACTAAAAAAAGAGATTTTGGCTTTAGATAGCATACAAGATAATAATATACTGAACACATTTGCAATTGAGTATGGTGATGTAACAAAAACAAGAATTACTTTTATTAATAGAGAAGGAAAAGTGTTAGGTGATTCCTCAACAGATTATACAACACTTGAGAATCATGCAAATCGTCCTGAGATTATTGCAGCTTTTGATAGGGGCATGGGGGAAAGTACTCGCTATAGTACATCTGTAGGAAAATATTTAAAATATATTGCTATAAAGATTGATGTGCATCCGGAACCGATAGTGCTTCGTTTATCCATTCCCATTAATGATATCAACAGTATTAGGAAAAGATTAGTTTCATTCATCACTTTAGGGATATTTATTGCGTTTTTTATTGCCAGCCTTTTGGGAGTACAATTTACTAATAAATTTACTAAACCAATACGGCAGCTTACGTTTCTTTCCAGAAAAATTGCAAAAGGGAATTTTAAAGGAAATATTCAAATTGATGCACACAATGAAATCGGTGAGCTAGCCCAATCCTTTATATATATGAAAAATGAGCTGGATAAGACCATTACGCAGTTATCTCAACGCAATAGTGAATTGGAAACCATCATTAATAGTATGATAGGTGGTTTAATTGCGTTAGATAGGGATAACCGGATTATGTTGATAAACAATAACGCGATTGAGCTGTTTGATATTAAAAATAAACAGGTGATTGGGAAAAATATTCTTTTAGTCATTCGCGACCATGCTTTTAATAAATTTTTAGAAGAATGCAAAAGTGAATTAGTGCCTAAAGGGCAACAAGTACAAGATATACAATATAACAACAAATATTATAAAATTTATAGTTCACCTATACAAAATAAATCAGATAATAATGTTATCGGTACGTTGATTATTGTTCAGGATATCACAAATATCAGAAGACTTGAACAAATAAGAAGTGAATTTGTTTCTAATGTTACCCATGAATTAAAAACGCCGCTTACTTCTATCAAAGGTTTTATAGATACTTTGAAGAACGGTGCTATACATGATGAAGAAGTTGCAGAACGTTTTCTGGATATTATCGATATTGAAGCGGAACGTCTTACAATACTAATTGAAGATATTCTTGAACTATCCGAAATTGAAACAATGAAGCATGATATCCGTATAGACAATTATCATTTGGAAGATATTATAAAAGAAGTGGTGGATATTGTTGACCAGAATGCACAAAAGAAAAATGTACAGGTACACTACACCATTGAGCCATCTATTTCACAGGTACGTGCTAATAAAGATAGATTAAAGCAGATGCTGATTAATTTGGTTGATAATGGAATAAAATATAGTAAAAACCAAGGCGGGGAAGTAAAAATTATATGTAAAAGATTCAAGAAAATGATAGAGTTTCATATTTGCGATAATGGTATAGGTATTTCGGAACAACATATCCCGAGGCTCTTTGAAAGATTTTACAGGGTAGACAAAGGGCGTTCTAGAAGTCAAGGAGGAACTGGATTAGGATTATCAATTGTAAAACATATTGTAAATTTATATGACGGCGATATTCAGGTGAAAAGTGAAGTTGGAAAAGGAACCGAATTTATCATTAAGCTACCTATTGCAATATGAAAGCAATTCACAGTTGACAATTTATAATTGTTAGGACATATGTTCAGATTTGTGAACTGTGAACTATTTTAAGTAGAATCATTTATATCGATAACCAATGTCTAAATTTAAAATAAATGAATGTAGTTATCGATGAAATTAACCAACTTTAAATCATAATATTTAGTTTTAAAGTTGGTTAATTATAGCGTGCAGTTAATAAAAACCAAGTTGGATACTGTATATTAAATTTTGAACATAGATTTAGGGGGAGTTTGTATGGTTACAAGACATGTGTTTGATGAACACTTGCAGGATTTACATTTAGATATTATTCGCATGGCAAGTTTGGTTGAAAAATCTATTGATGAAGCTATTATAGCATTAAAACAGAAAGATAAGGAATTATCGCAAAAAGTGATAGCGCAAGATGATGTCATCGATGATATGGAAAGAGAAATAGAGAAAAAGTGTATTAAATTAATTGCTACCCAACAGCCTTTAGCTAAAGATTTAAGGCTTATTACCTCTATCTTAAAGATGATAACCGATCTGGAAAGAATTGCAGACCATTCTGCCGATATCAGTGAACTTATGCTGCAGATTGATGATGAAGAATATATAAAGCCTTTGGTAAATATTCCTAAAATGGCAGCTGTTGCCCGTGATATGGTAAAAGGTGCTATCGATGCATATATTAATAACGATATAGCACTTGCGGAGAAAGTCTGTGCGAAGGATTCTACTGTAGATGAATATTTTCAAGCAATCATTAATGATTTACAGGATCTTATGAAAAAAAATCCTAAAAATATCAAACAGGCCACGATATTTATGTTAATTGCCAAATATATTGAGAAAATTGGTGACCACGCAACAAATTTAGCAGAGTGGGTTATTTATATTATCACCGGGAAGCATGAAACTTTGAATTAAAATAGCTAGAAGGATATTTATAGGCATTTAGAAATATAATTTGTTCAATTTGACTATAAAAATAATTAATAAAGCAGGAATTTTGTTAAAAATATAGAATATACATAATATTGAAGTGGATAACACGTGAACTTTGGAGGGGATGTGTGTGTCAAAGCCACGAGTTCGAAAGTCTATCACTATTTTTATTTTACTCACCTGTTTTCTTTCTATGCTTGCAGCATATAAACTCGTATGGTTACCACAAAATTTACCCAGAAACAGTGTACAGAAAGCATTGATAAAAGATTAAAAAAACTATTAAAAATGCATATGAGCATTTGTTTTCTCATATGCATTTTCTATTAAAGGTTTTTTATCTCATCCATCCATATTCTATAGCTGGCATCACTAGGCATACGCCAATCACCTCTTGGAGAAAGGTTAATGGAACCCACTTTAGGACCGTCGGGAAGACAAGAACGTTTAAACTGCTGCGTGAAAAATCGACGATAAAATATTTCCAGCCACTTTTTAATGACTTCCTTGGTATATTTCTTTTTAAATGCAATTTCAGCTAAGAATAAAATTTTGGCAGGCCTAAATCCGAACCTTACCATATTATAAAGGAAGAAATCATGCAGTTCGTAAGGTCCTACAATGTCTTCTGTTTTTTGGTCAATTTCACCCTTATCATTTGCCGGCAACAATTCCGGACTTACAGGGGTATCCAGTATATCCAATAAAGTTTCTTTTGAATTATCATCTACAAGATTTTCGGCAACCCAGTGAACAAGGTAGCGTACTAGTGTCTTAGGAATCCCTGAATTCACGCCATACATAGACATGTGGTCGCCGTTATAGGTTGCCCATCCTAAGGCCAATTCAGATAAATCTCCCGTTCCGATGACCAATCCTTTTTCTTTATTGGCAATATCCATAAGCAGTTGTGTACGTTCTCGGGCTTGTGTATTTTCATAGGTTATATCATGTATATCGGGATGGTGATTGATATCTTTAAAGTGCTGTATACATGCATCTTTAATATTAATTTCTCTGACTGTCACTCCCAGTGATTTCATAAGATTGAGTGCATTATTATATGTCCGTCCCGTTGTGCCAAAGCCTGGCATGGTAATGCCTATAACATTTTCACGAGATATATTCAAACGGTCAAAGGTTTTTACCGTTACTAAAAGTGCAAGGGTAGAATCCAGGCCTCCGGAGATGCCTATAACGGCAGATTTTGAGCCTGTATGTTGAAAACGTTTTGCTAAACCTCCTACCTGAATGGAGAATATTTCTTCGCATCTATGGTCTCTCTCAGAATCATCCTGTGGTACAAAGGGATGAGGAACGATTTTTCGGTGTAGTGTAGTGATATCAACTTGTTTTAAATTACATTCAACAAATCTGTAATTTCGATTCGGATTCATCTCATTTTCTATAAGTCCCATAAAAGTAGTTGCTTTTTGTCTATCCAGCATTAAACGGTCTATATCAATTTCGTTAATGATAAGCTGTTCCTGTTCATCGAATCGTTTTGATTCTGAAAGAATAGATCCGTTTTCTGCAATGATGGCATGACCGGCAAACACTACATCGGTAGTAGATTCTCCTCCACCAGCTGAAACATATATATAACCGGACATGCATCGGGCAGATTGCTGACGTACCAATTCTTTACGATATTCATTTTTGCCAATTACTTCGTTACTGGCTGATAAATTAAATATTACATTTGCACCATGAAGACAATGATAACTGCTGGGAGGAATAGGAACCCATACGTCTTCACAGACTTCAATTCCAAAACAGAGCTCTTTAGCGCTTAGTAATATATTAGGCCCAAAAGGCACTCTTTGATGACAGAGCGTAATGGAGTCACTTATTGCATTCACAGCGGATGAAAACCAGCGTTTTTCATAAAATTCGCTGTGGTTTGGTATATATGTTTTAGGTATCGCGGCTAAAATTTTTCCACTTTGTAAGACAACTGCACAGTTAAAAAGCTGATTATCAGCCCTAATAGGCATACCGACAATGATAATGATTTCAGAATTTTGGGTAATGGTCAGAAGCTCATTTAATTGTTCTTCTGCACTTTTTAAAAGCATATTTTGGTGAAATAGATCTCCACAAGTGTATGCTGTAATGGAGAGTTCAGGAAAAGCTATAATCTGTACATTATTCTGCAGTGCTTCATTCACCAGATAAATCATTCGTCCAATATTGTATTTACAGTCAGCTACTTTCAAATTGGGAATAGCCGCTGCAATTCGAATATATCCATAGTTCATATGATCACTCCTAAGAATTCACTGTTGTTTTTATCATACCACAAAAGAAGCTTGACAACTACTCTGCAATCTAAAATTATCAAAATTTTACCCATTTATCTCCATGTAATGAATTTATATTATTTGGCAATGCTAATAGAGGGAGGGATTTTATATGAAAGAAATAGAAAATATAAATTTATTTTCTGTTTTAACCGAGGTGGAAAAGCTAGAAGATAGTAAAAATAAATTCAGTAATACATTTACCGATATGCTTAAAAATGAAATTGATGCAACGGATGAACCGGAAGTATATAATAATATACGCAAGTTAGTGTACAAATATAAGGATGATGAAAAGGCACTGCAGATTATAGATGAGGTTGTTGAAGCACTGTCAGAAGGAGCTACACTATCCGAAATATTATTAATAGCAAAAGATGAAATTGAATATCCCACACCTATTAATGTAATGAATTTAGATGAATTTAATGCACCCAAACACTAAATTTAATAAAAAGTTAATATTTTATTTACAAAAAGGTGGTAAGATAATGTAAAAGGTTTAAGTACCTGGATGATTTTATACAATTCTATAGGTTGTTTAATGATAAAAAATTTTGATACAAATTGAAAGGAGCAACAATGTATCTTTGTGATTACCATATGCATTCACACAATTCGACAGATGGACAAAATTCAGTAATGGAATTATGCCAAAGAGCAGTAGAGCTAGGATTAAAGGAAGTTGCAATTACTGACCATTTCGAACCTGTTAAGGGCAATGAAGGCTATAAACAATATAATCCTAAGTGGTATTTTATAGATGTACTAAAGGCGCGGGTAGTTTTTAAATATACATTAAAAATCAAACTGGGAATAGAGTTGGGGCAGCCGCATTTGTATTCTAAATACAGTATTAAATTGATAGAGGAATATCCTTATGATTATGTCTTAGGGTCTGCTCATAATTTGCCCGGGGATGTAGATTTAGGAACAATAGATTATAGTAATGCAGATATAAAGTATTATTCCAAAGAATACTTGCGTCAATTAAAAAAGCTTGCCCAATGGAATCAGTTCGATTGTATCGGACATCTGGATTTACCGAAGCGTTATGCAGCAGTTTACGGAATTAGTATTTCTTTAATGGAATATTATGAAGATGTAGAAGAGGTATTAAAAATTTTAATCCGAAATGGAAAAGGAATAGAAATCAATACTTCCGGATTAAGACAGCATTCAAAAGCTTGTCTGCCCTCTTTAGATATTGTCAAATTATTTAAAGATTTAGGTGGTGAAGTGCTTACAGTGGGTTCTGACGCCCACCGTGCGGATGAGGTAGGTGAAGGCATTCAAGAAGGCATTGAACTTGCTAAAGCAGCAGGCTTTAAATATATAACAGTATTTAATAATAGAAAGCCGGAATGGAAAGATAACCAATATCTAAATTTAAAATAAATTAATGTAGTTATCGATGAAATTAACCAACTTTAAATCATAATATTTAGTTTTAAAGTTGCTTAATTATAAAAACTTTACAAATTATAAATATTAGCGTATAATGATTAATAATAATAGAATAGTGTTATAGCTAGGGGTGCCGTATAGGCTGAGAAGGAACAATCCTGACCCTCTGAACCTGATTTGGACAATGCCAACGTAGGGAAGCTAAATGATTTATGATGAATACATAACCGATAATAAAGCTTACCCAAAGGGTAAGCTTTATTTTTTGTTCTAGTGTTAAGTCAACCTGGCTATGTATTGAATTATGACGCATATGGGGGAGCCTTCTCATCTGAATAACACGTTAATACACATGATTGTGGAAAGGGGGATATGGATGACTATTACAGTTAATGGGAAAAGTGAAAACTTGGAGAAAAAAATGAGTATTCTTGACCTTTTAACGTTAAAGGGGCTGGATCCGAATACTGTTGTCGTTGAATACAATGCTGATATTGTCAAGAAAGAAGAATGGGGAAATATTATCCTAAAAGAAAATGATACTTTGGAAGTTTTAAGATTTGTAGGAGGAGGTTGATGATATGCAAGATACATTGAAAATTGGTGAAAAAGAGTTAGACAGCCGTTTATTTGTGGGAACAGGCAAGTATTCTTCGGATACGCTCATTCCTGAGATTATAAAAAAGTCAGGGGCACAGGTGATTACTGTTGCTTTAAGAAGAATAGACTTTGAATCCCAAACGGACAATATATTAAATCATATTCCGAAAGAAGTGCAGTTGCTTCCCAATACTTCCGGGGCAAGAAATGCTCAGGAAGCCATAAGAATTGCACGGCTTGCCAGAGCAGCCGGGTGTGGCAATTGGATAAAAATAGAAGTAATTTCAGATAATAAATATCTTCTTCCCGATGGCTATGAAACCATTAAAGCGACTGAGGTATTGGCAGCAGAGGGATTTGTGGTCCTCCCATATATCAGCCCGGACCTTATGGTAGCTAAAAAATTAGTGGAAGCAGGAGCAGCGGCAGTTATGCCGTTAGGAGCCCCCATTGGCACCAATAGGGGACTTAAAACAAAAGAATTGATTAGAATTTTAATTGACGAAATTCCTTTACCGATTATTGTTGATGCAGGAATTGGTAAACCATCCGATGCATGTGAAGCGATGGAAATGGGGGCGGCAGCATGTCTATTAAACACTGCCATTGCCAGTGCCAATGACCCTGTTATGATGGCAGAAGCATTTGGAAAAGCAGTAAGCGCAGGTAGATCGGCCTATCTTGCAGGACTAGGAACAACTCATGAATATGCACAGGCATCATCGCCGCTCACGGGATTTTTGAACGAATAAAAATGAATGCAGAATGATTAAAAACAATTAAGAATGAAAAATTATGAATGCGTTAACAGTTTACGGTTCGCGTGCACAGAAATTATTAAATTGAACTTAAAACTCTGCCAACCATGAACTGTAAACTACAAACCATATTAAACAAAGAAGGTATTACCATGAGTTTTTATAATGAATATTTGACATACAAAGACTTTAATTTTGATGCGTTTTTTGAAAAAGTGACAGACAATCAGGTACGAAGTATTATCAATAAGGATAAATTGAACATATTGGATTTTTTAGCTTTACTGTCTCCAACAGCAGAAAAACACTTAGAAGAAATGGCACAAAAGGCACATCGGCTTACTGTGCAGCATTTTGGTAAAACCATATTATTATATACACCTATTTATGTATCGAATTATTGTACCAATCAATGTTTATATTGTGGATTTAATGCGACAAATAAAATACCGAGAAAGCAGCTTATAATTGATGAAGTGGAGGCAGAGGCAAAAGCAATTGCAGCAACAGGTTTAAAACATATTTTGCTTCTTACCGGAGAGGCCAAAAAAATTGCTTCGGTAGACTATATTCAAACTTGTGTTGAGGTTTTGAAGAAATATTTTACTTCTATAGGCATAGAAATCTATGCATTAGAGCAAGAAGAATATGCGCGATTGATAAAAGCAGGAGTAGATTTATTGACAATTTACCAAGAAACCTATAACGAGGAACTATATGATGCTATTCATATTAAAGGCCCCAAAAAAGACTATAGATTTAGGCTGGATGCACCTGAAAGAGCCTGTAAAGCATCTATGCGATCAGTAAATATTGGTGCGCTTTTGGGGTTGGATGAATGGCGAAGAGAAGCATTTTTTACCGGATTGCATGCGAATTATTTACAAAATCATTATGCGGATACAGAAATTAGCGTATCCTTGCCACGTATGAGGTCTCATGAAGGAGATTTTCAACCACGTTGTATTGTCAGTGATAAAAATATGGTACAAATGATGCTCGCATTGCGTTTGTTTATGCCTAGAGCAGGCATTACCATTTCCACAAGGGAAACTGCACGTTTTAGAGACAATATCATTCGATTAGGTGTTACCAAAATGTCCGCCGGTTCCAGTACCATTGTTGGAGGACATACCCAACAGAAAAAGAGCACAGGGCAATTTGACATTTCCGATGAGAGAAATGTGCAGCAGATGCGAGAAGCGATTCTTCAATTAGGTTATCAACCGGTATTTAAAGATTGGCAAACGCTATAAAAGAATCTTCGATTCTAAACCCCCGGCATAAAGCCCTTGAAAGTTTTTATGGATGTCATTTTAAGTTGTACTATTGGAAAGGGGTGAATGTATGAATAAGATTTATAGAATGGTTGACGTGAATATCAATCGTGTGGCAGAAGGGTTAAGGGTCTTAGAAGACCTGGCACGTTTTTATTATACAGAATCTCAATTGACAGAAGAGATAAAAAAGATAAGACATCGGGTGCGAAAAGCTGCAAACAATCTTTATCTTCAATTTTTATCCCAGCGTGATTCTGCCAACGATTTAGGGTTTGATATTTCACAAAAAAATAATTTGGACAATAAAACAAATATAAAAGCATTAATATTGGGTAACTTTAAGCGAGTACAAGAAGGTTTAAGAGTAATAGAAGAAACCCTAAAAGTAGCAGGGTATTATGAACTTTCAAAGGTATATGAAGCATGCAGGTATGATGCATATACTGTTGAAAGATTATACTTTGCCAGATTTAATAAGATTATTAAAAAAAATGTATTAGATACAGACCTATATTGTCTTACTGCAGAAGAATATTCAAAGGGCAGAAACAATATAGAAGTGGTACAGCAGATGATAGAAGCGGGGGTAAAAATTATACAATACCGTGAGAAAGATAAAAAGATGCTGTATAAATATGAAGAATGTAAAAAGATACGAGAAATGACCAAAGCCGCAGGGGTCACCTTTATTGTAAATGATGATATTGATATTGCATTACTGGTAAAGGCAGACGGAGTGCATATCGGACAGGAAGATCTGCCCATTGAGAAAGTTAGAGAATTGGTAGGAGATGAAATGATTGTCGGCCTTTCTACCCATTCGCCCTTACAGGCACAGGATGCAATAGAGAGAGGTGCAGATTATATAGGCGTAGGGCCGATTTTTAAAACGTTTACTAAAAAGGATGTATGTGACCCGGTTGGATTGGAATACTTGGAATATGTAGTGAAAAATGTAGATACTCCTTTTGTAGCCATTGGCGGAATAAAAGAGCATAATGTTGCTGACGTTATAAGTCGAGGTGCAAAATGCGTCGCAATGGTTACTGAAATAGTAGGGGCGGAAGATATAAAGCAGAAGATTGAGAGTATCAGAAAGACCATTAAGTCAGTTGAGAATAAAGATTCTATTTTGTGAGGAGCGTGTAAAATGCAATATACAACTCAAATGGATGCTGCCAGAAAAGGCATCATCACGAAAGAAATGAACATTGTTGCCCAAAAAGAAAATATGGATGTTAATGAGCTAAGAGAATTGGTGGCACAGGGTAAAGTAGTGATACCTGCAAATAAAAATCACACTAATTTAGATCCCGAAGGGGTAGGCCAGGGATTAAGAACAAAAATCAATGTAAACTTAGGGATATCAAAGGATTGTTGTAATATAGATCTGGAAATTGAAAAAGTAAAAAAAGCAATTGCATTAAAAGCTGAAGCAATTATGGATTTAAGCTCTTATGGAAAAACACAAGAGTTTCGTCAAAAATTAATAGATATTTCTCAGGCAATGATTGGGACAGTACCAATATATGATGCAGTAGGATTTTATGACAAAGAGTTAAAAGATATTACAGAACAGGAATTTTTGGATGTTATTGAAACACATGCCCAAGATGGTGTAGATTTTATGACCATTCATGCAGGAGTTAACAGAGCTACGGCAGAAAAGTTCAAAAAGAACAAGAGACTTACCAATATTGTTTCTCGCGGTGGTTCACTGATGTTTGCATGGATGGAACTAAATAAAAAAGAAAATCCGTTTTATGAACATTTTGACAAAATCCTAGATATATGTGAAAAATATGATGTTACTCTTAGTTTAGGAGATGCATGCAGGCCTGGAAGTATACATGACTCTACCGATGCATCTCAGATTGAAGAGCTTATTGTACTAGGTGAACTAACCAAAAGAGCATGGGAAAGAAATGTACAGGTAATGATAGAAGGACCGGGACACATGGCCTTAAATGAAATTGCAGGAAATATGATGTTGGAAAAAAGATTATGTCATGGTGCACCGTTTTATGTACTAGGACCTATTGTTACCGATATAGCACCAGGCTATGATCACATTACCAGTGCTATTGGAGGAGCGATTGCAGCAGCAAACGGAGCAGATTTTCTCTGTTATGTAACCCCGGCAGAACACCTCAGACTGCCTACCTTGGAAGATATGAAAGAAGGAATTATTGCGGCAAGAATAGCTGCCCATGCTGCAGATATTGCAAAAGGAATTAAAGGTGCAAGAGAATGGGATAATAAGATGAGTGAAGCAAGAGCAAATATCGATTGGAATAGAATGTTTGAGCTGGCGATAGATCCTGAAAAAGCCAAGAGATATCGAGTGGAATCCACTCCGGAACATGAAGATACCTGTACAATGTGTGGAAAGATGTGTTCTATGAGAAATATGAAGAAAGTGCTCAATGGAGAAGATATTAATATTTTAAGAGATTAATATTGAGGCTAAGATTAAGATTTAGATAGAAAATACCCGAAAACTGTGTTTGAATTAAAATAACTTTTGAAATATTAACGCAGTTTTTGGGTATTAATATTTTATTGAGAAGTTAGTTGCTATATATATCACGATAATGATTTTACATTGGACGCTACTTCAATTGCTACGTATATGTAGAATACAAAAGTTAATGTAAAATCTTTAGTGCGTTCAATATAGAATAATATTTTGAGTAGCACAACAGCTTACTTATAAAATAAAAGGTTGTCTCTCGGCCTTGTTTATCGATGAATAACTAACTGTAAAACAAAATAAATCTTAAGTAAAAATATCTTGACTTTACATTTTCTTTATCCAGAGTGGCGGAGGGACTGGCCCTGTGAAGCCCGGCAACCGGTATATAGTGTATTTATTTGTATACTTGGTGCCAATTCCTGCAGTGAAAAGCTGAGAGATAAAGAAAGAGTGTAAATATACCGCAAAAGTTCGCAAGCCTCTTTCTTTATGAAAAGGGGCTTTTCTTATGTCAAAAAATAAAAATGAATGTATTTTAGGAGGTTTATTCATGCAAAACAACAAATCAAATGCTGCAGCTTTGCTACCGCTGCTGGCGTTTTTAGTACTCTTTATCGGAACAGGAATTTATCTTACTTCTACAGGTACTGAATTTGCCTTTTATCAGCTTCCTGCACCGGTAGCTATTCTTCCGGCAATTGTACTTGCGATATGGATAGGAAAAGAAGAGATTAATCAAAAAATTGATACGTTTTTAAAAGGCGTAGGAGATAGCAATATTATTACAATGTGTATCATTTATTTGCTAGCAGGGGGATTTGCAAGTGTAGCCAAAGCAATAGGTGGTGTAGAATCTACAGTAAATTTAGGATTATCTATTATTCCAGCATCTTTAGTGCTGCCAGGAATTTTTATGATATCTGCATTTATTTCCACGGCGATGGGTACATCAATGGGAACAATTGCAGCAATCGCACCTATTGCAGTAGAAGTGGCAAACAAAACGGATATTTCTGTAGCAATTACAGTAGGAGCAGTTGTAGCCGGAGCTATGTTTGGGGATAATCTTTCTATGATTTCAGATACTACAATTGCGGCTACTAAGACACAAGGGTGTAGTATGAAAGATAAATTTAAATTTAATCTTTTAATTGCTTTACCCGCAGCAATTTTAACCATCATTATTTTATTAATCATGAGCACAAACGGAACTGTCAGTAATATAGAAGGATATAACTTTTTAAAAGTGATACCATATTTATTAATACTTATCATGGCATTAATCGGAATCAATGTGTTCGTTGTATTGACAGCAGGTATAGTAATTACGGGAATGGTAGGTTTTATCACTACACAAGAATATACGTTGCTGCAGTTTTCTAAAGATATATACGGTGGGTTTACAGGAATGCAGGAAATCCTTATTCTATCTTTATTAATTGGTGGTCTAGGTGAACTGATCAAACAGCAGGGCGGTATAGAATTTTTAATAAGAGTAATTGATAAGATAACTTCCAAGTTTTCTAAAGGTGTCAATAGAGTAAAAGTTGGAGAATTTGGTATTAGTGCTGTAGTAAGTTTAGCAGATATATGTACAGCAAATAATACCGTAGCAATTATTATTTCAGGAGGAATTGCAAAAGAGATTGCAGAAAAGAATGGTGTGGATCCAAGAAGAAGTGCTAGTTTATTGGATATATTCTCTTGTGTATTTCAAGGGCTAATTCCATACGGAGCACAAGTTTTATTGGCCGGGTCTATTGCAAAAATTTCTCCAATAGCGATTATACCGCATATTTATTATCCAATAATACTGGGTATAGCGGCAATAGTAGCAATTATAACAGGTTTTCCAAGAGTTAAACAGGTTGGCATGTAATTTTGAAATATATTTTAACTAGTACAATAGGTTAGGTAATCAAAAAAAGGAATGGGGTTTTAGACCATTCCTTTTTTGAGTATGAAAATTTATTAAAATTTTTGTTTAAGTAAATACTACTTTATAGATATAAACATTTTAGCAAACGTTTTATGTCTTTAAAGGAGGCATTTATCTATGAAATTTAGAAAATTAAATGCAAAAAAATTTACAAAAAAGTTGAATACAAAAAAATTGGTAGCCTATGGAGTTGGTGCTACAGGCGCGGCGGCAGTTGGACTGTTTGGAGCAAAACAGGCAGCGAGAAAAGCGGTACAATCAGTTAATACGCACATGTCGAGGGTATTAATGACAGATATATATGATGAGAACTTATACGAGTTATTTTCTTCCACTTACAGAATAGGCATTAAAGAAGTAGTTGAGACCAATTTAAGAGCTACAGAAGGTAAAGCTATTTCGAGGCCTATGGGTTCACCTAAAAAATTTCCCAATATGGACAGTTTAATGTTCAATACTGCCCAGTTATATGTTATGCCTACTCCTTTTGAGGAAGAGATAGATGTAAAGGTAACAATAGGTAAAAGTGCAAAGAAGCCTTTAGAAATCGAAATGCCTATTATCATTGCACCAATGGCTTATGGTGTAGCACTCAGCAAAAAAGCAAAAGTTGCTTTAGCCAAAGGTGCAGCACTGGCAGGAACTGCAATTGGTTCTGGTGAAGGGCCCGTACTTAAGGAGGAACGAGAAGCAGCGAAGAAGTATATATATCAATATCATCGAGGAAACTGGGGGAAGACAGAACAGGACCTTACCAATTGTGATGCAATTGAAATTCAATTCGGACAGGGTGCTATTGGGGGCGTAGGGCATGTGTTTAACGCAAAATATATAGATAATGAGATGCGTGAAGCCTATGGCATATCTCCTGGTGAAAATATAGTTGCTCATTCCCGGCAGCCGGAAGTAAATCGTCCTGCTGACTTACCGCAACTAATAGAAAAGTTGAAAAGGATCAGTGGAGGTGTTCCGATAGGTGCTAAAATAGCGGCGGGAAAATATATTGAAGCGGATTTGGATATTCTCTGCAACAGTGGCGTGGACTTTATTACGGTTGGTGGTGCAGAAGCGGCAACAAAAGGTTCCCCGCCTATTCTACAGGATGATTTTGGGGTTCCTACAATCTTTGCCATCAACCGTGCTGCAGAGTGGCTATCCAAAAACAATTTTAAAAATAGTGTAAGCTTACTGGTTGGAGGCAAAATAAGAACGCCCGGCGATATGTTAAAAGCTTGTGCATTGGGGGCAGATGCGTGTTATATAGGATCAATAGCTCTTTTTGCAATGTCGCATACACAGGTACTGAAAGTACTACCCTATGAGCCTCCTACCCAATTGGTATGGCATCATGCAAAAGGAGAAAGGCAGCTCCATATTGAAGAAGCAGCAGAATCATTAAAAAAATTTCTCAATGCCTGTAAAGAAGAAATTGGAGAAGGGATTAAAGGTCTTGGCAAGCTTAGACTAAGTGAAGTAAATAAAGAAGATTTAATGGCACTGGATGAAATGATAGCAAAAGGTTGCGGCATTCCTATGGTATATGAGCCATTTGAATATGAGTATGAATGATGTTGAGATTAACATTAAAACTTAGATCAAGATATTGTAAAAGGCGTTTATGGAATTATATAGGGTAAAAAATATACCGGAAAGTTTTAAATCTTTAGAATATTTATAAGGAAAAATAAAATAGCAGGTCGTGATTATCCTGCTATTTTATTATGAAGCGAAGCGTAATATCAAGACAATCTACATTAGCTTTTTGTGCCGAAAGGCACATCAATTCGCCAAAGGTGATTGTCTTATTATGGAGAGAAACGTAATATCAAGACAATCTACATTAGTTATTTGTGCCGAAAGGCACATTAATTCGCCGAAGGCGATTGTCTTATTTTTGTAATAAATTGATGAACTATGGCGAAGAAAGCATTTGAAAATATTATTATTGGAAATTATTATGTCCATCTACATTGATGACGTCAATTCCGTTTTCTGTTGCTTTATTTCTAAATTGATCGGAGATTTGACTATCTACCACTATTACTGATTTGTTACAATTAAAGGCTTCTTTACCTGATATAGCAGCCTCTATGGATTTATCCATCGAACTTTCAGAAGGCTGGGTAACTTGCACAGCAATTTTTTGGTCACCATTTTCGGCAATTAAATCTATGCCATGGTTATTGGAAGTAGATGGTGTATGAATGGAATAGCCTTTTTGTATAAAAGTATCTTGGGCACGTTTTTCTAACTTAGTAAACGGATTTTTTTTGAAAAATTTCATTATTCAACCTCCTGTAAATGTCTATAACTTTAGTATTTACACATAATGCACTTTATTATGTATAAAATACGTATAAAAGTTTTTATTATTTACTGATGGAATAAGGAAAATCTTTAGATTAAATTTTTTGTATAGGTGGTATTTATATATTATGATTCATTGGGAGGTGTCATATGGTAGAATTTTTAGGTCAGTATAATATTATCACAGTAGGGATTATTGGAAGTATTTTAGCTGGAGTAGCCACAGGAATAGGCGCACTACCTATTTTCTTTACAAGAAAAGTGCCTGATGTTATTTTAGACGGTCTATTGGGGTTTGCAGCAGGCGTGATGTTAGCAGCTACAGCTTTTAGTCTTATAATCCCAGCGATAGAATATGGTGGGGGAGGTGTTCAAGGCGCGGTAATTACTTCTATAGGGATATTTATAGGTGCAGTATTTCTTGATTTGATTGATAAATTTTCACCTCATATGCACCGCGTTTTAGGTGAAGAAGGTGGAAAAACAACTTTAAATAAGATATGGCTTTTTATTATTGCCATCACCATACATAATTTTCCCGAAGGCTTAGCAGTAGGTGTAGGTTTTGGTAGTGGAAATATAGCAAGTGGAATGTCTTTAGCAATTGGGATTGGCCTGCAAAATATACCTGAAGGGTTGGCGGTTGCACTTGCACTGCTTAGAGAAAACTATTCCAGGACAAAGGTATTTTTTATTGCACTAGCTACCGGATTGGTAGAACCTATAGGTGGGCTGTTAGGGATTTCTATTATACAAGTAGCAAAACCCATTCTGCCTATTGGCCTTGCTTTTGCAGCAGGGGCGATGTTATTTGTGATAAGTGATGAAATCATTCCGGAGACACATACCCGTGGGTATCAGAGAATTGCTACCTATGGTGTGATTATAGGATTCATCATTATGATGATAATGGACACTACATTGGGATAAGAAGATTGATGCAGCGTTATAACTAAAGAAAGGACCGTCTTAGGTCTTTTTTTTATTATTTAATTATGATAAAATTTACTCTGTATGACATAATGCATATCATTATGCCGAGTCAAAAAATCATATATAAGGAGAAAGTCATGGGAAGTTTTGTATTTATATTTATCAACATCATTGTACCAGTGTTCATACAAATTGCACTTGGGTATAGTTTGCAAAAAAAATTCAATTTGCAGGTAGGAACATTGTCAAAAGCTATATTTTATGTGTTTCTACCTTCTTTACTGTTTGCAAAAATTTATGAAGCTGAAATAAGTAAAGAAATATTTATCAAGGTTGTACTGCACTCTTTTATTGTATTTGTTTTATTGTTTTTAATCAGCTGGTTAGTCGCTAAGTTAAAAAAATATCCCAAAACACTATCTAAAGCCTTTATAAATTCAGTATGTTTTTATAATGGGGGGAACTACTGCTTACCCATTATTCAACTTTTGTATAACGATCCATTTGCAATTTCTATACAGGTAATTACTATTATGGCACAAAATATTATTTCCAATACAGTAGGGATTTTTAATTCGAGCAGTGGGAGTAAGGATACTAAGCAAGCTTTGATAAGCGTTTTAAAAGTACCAATGGCTTACAGTATTGTATTTGCATTATTATTAAAGGTTTTGAACATAAAACTGTGGACGCCTATATGGTCTTCGATTGATATACTGAGTCAAGGCTTGGTACCTTTAGCATTATTCACACTAGGTGCTCAACTGGCAACGACATCATTTAATTTTTTACAGCCTAAAATATATTTATCCAATTTTATCCGGTTAATTGCAAGTCCTATATTGGCGTATCTTGTTACTTTGGCTTTGGGATTACAGGGTCTTATTGCACAAGTAATGATTATATCCGCAGCTGCTCCTACAGCAGTAAATACTGTTTTAATGGCGATTGAATTTGATAATGAACCGGATTTTGCATCCCAAACAGTATTTTCAGCAACAGTTTTTAGTGCTGTGACTGTAACAATGGTGATTTATTTAGTAACAAATTTTATATAGATTAATATACTATAAAAAGGATAGGTAAGTTTTACCTATCCTTTTTGTAACTACTGCTGCTGTACAAAACCTCTACCCATGCCGTATCCGGTACCCGGTCCCTTGCCTGCTCCGTAGCCACGGCCTTGGTGCCTGCCTGCATTTCCAGATCCTCTGCCAAAACCTATACCGTATTGTTTACCAAGTCCATTACCTTGAGGCGTACCAGTGCAAGCTTCCATTCTTTCATTCATTGCTTTAAGGTATGCATCTGCCTGTTCTTGAGTAATAATACCATCTTTGACTCTTTGTTCCACAATCGCTTTTCTTTGCTCAGCCATTTTAGTTTTAAATTCGTCCAACACTTTTTTATCATCTGCAATTTGACCGTAAGTTTTGCCGGCTGCTCTTTGTTGATAAAGATCTTCCACTTTTTCACCGGTGATTTCCGATAACACATCTACAGGCCTTTTCAATACTGTTTCAGCGGCATAGGCTGCTCCTGCAGTTAATATAGTTCCTGCGATAACCAAACATATAATTTTCTTTTTCATGGTTAAAACCTCCTTGAAAAGTAATTACTAATGAAAAACCAAAGTTTTAACTAAAGGATAAGTAATGTAAGCTGTACAGCTTTGAATTTAATATTGGTATTTGGTTTTTCATTTACTATGTCTATAATATACCCTGTAAATGTGACAGTTGTGTGGCAATAATGTGAGACTTTCATAAAGATTTTAAAAGACAAAATTCAGTTTATTTCCATCCAATTTCTATAACATCACCGGTTTTAACAATATCGGTAAATGCAGCTTGTCTTCCGTTTAACTTTAATACGATATTTCCTTTAGGATTGGAAAGGTCAAAATCAAAATAATTAAATAAATCAACAAAAATATATTGCTGTTTATTGCCGTTGATGGATACTTCTTTACCATTAATTGTGACTGTGAGCTCATTTGAGGGCAATGGCTGTGTATTTACAATAACAGAATCGTCTTTTTCAAAAGCGGCTTCATCAGATGATATACTGTCATCTGTGGTAGTATTATTCAAATTTTCATTGGTATATCCTATATTTCCTTCTTTGTTGGAAGTTATTTGTTTTTGCATCTCTTGAATAATTTCAATTTTGTCTCCTTCTTGTATCAAATAATCATCAGAAACGAATTGATTGTTAACCGTAATAACACTATTAGGATTTCCATAATATTCTATTACTTCTTTTATTGTAAGTTTAGCTGGTTTACCCATTTTAGCCGGCTTAATGATAATATTATCGTTATGATTTATCACAGTTTCCAAATTGGCCGCTTTATTATTTACGTAAATTTCAGCAGCTTGGCCATATTCACCTCTAAGCGTTTTCTTTTCACCGTTAAGCTCAAAAGTCAAAGCTTTGCCGCTCTTACCAATTAATTCATTAGGGTTAAAATTTATTAGAACTAACGCATCGGCTACAGTCAATTTTCGCGAATTAAAAATACTCACTTTATTTTCATTTATAGTAACACTTAAAAAATCCTTACCTTGTTGTGTTTGTGCCGTAACAGCAATACCGATAGGAGTGATTGCTTCTGGGCCCGAAAGTTTTCTACCGGTTATTTTGACATTCTGAATCATGTCTCTTCTTCTTACAGCAACTCTTTCAAGAGGTAGGTTTAAACGTTGAGCAATCAGGTACGTAAGGCCATCAATTTGACTGCCTCCACCTACCAGAAATACTGCATTGGGTGCTTTGTGGTTATATTCCAGAATTTTCTGCGCAATAGTGTCGGCTAAATGTTCTACGGCAGGTTGGATGGATTCTTTTATTTCTGTAATTTTTTTAACTTGCTTACTGCCCATAATATCTGTAAATTTAACCGTTTCGGCGGAAGAAGACAAAGAGAGCTTAATTTTTTCACCGGTGTTAAAATCAACTAAATAATTTTGACAAATTAGTTCTGTAATTTCATCCCCTGCAACCGGTACCATGGCA
Organism: Clostridiales bacterium; assembly: GCA_030156665.1. Taxonomy (GTDB): domain Bacteria; phylum Bacillota; class Clostridia; order SK-Y3; family SK-Y3; genus JASGMB01. The sequence goes on along the minus strand of JASGMB010000039.1, from coordinate 3,903 downwards.
TACGCTATTACCGATCCGTTTTTTGTAATTGCAATATCTGAAGTTCCTGCCCCTATGTCTATAAGCGCAAGGTTCAATAGTCTTAAATCTTTGGGTATTGCAACATTGATTGCAGCAATAGGTTCCAATGTCAGGCTGGCAACTTTAAGACCGACTTTATTGATGACTGTATATAGGCTGTCTACTACTGTATGAGGGAGAAAGGTAGCCAATATATCAGCGCCGATGATTTTACCTTTATGTCCTATCAATGAAGCAATTACATAATTATTTAAATAGTAATTAATAATGTCATAGCCGACACAATAATAGGGCATTTTCTCTTCGTTGGACAGTTCTTCATCAAGCTGAAATTGTGCAAGCTGCATGCCCTCCATTTCAAGATTTTTTACCAGTTCACTGTCAATTTCTTTTGCAGCATCTATTTCTTTTTGAATTTGAACCTGTTTTGTTTTAAGAACCCTTCCTGCGGCAGCAATGGCAACTTTATCAAATTTTATACCTATTTTTTTTTCTAAACGATTTTTTACATCACCCACTGCGACAGCAACTTTTTCTATATCATGGACCTGTCCATCCACCATGGAGCGACTTTTATGCTCCGCGATTTCTGCTGCAAGTACTTTAAACTGTTTTTTTTCCTGTATACCCACTATGCCTATTACTGTTCTAGTTCCTATATCAAGAGCAAAAACGAAGTCATCAGCATTTAAAAAGGTACTATCTTTTATTTTGAGATTTTTAGAATTCATAATACTAAACTCCTTAGGTTCGTAATATTCCTAAAGTTTTTGTCAGCTGTTTTAGTTATGTATTTCGACAAATTTTTTTCAAATCCTGCTTTTTATACATAGAAAAAACATCTTATTATGAAGCGAAGCGCAATATCAAGACAATCTACCTTAATTTTTTGTGCCGAGAGGCACATCAATTCACCGAAGGTGATTGTCTTATTTTGGTTCGGTGAGCTAGTTCAAAAATATATTTTATTTCTATATATTCAATGTTTTAATTACACATCTATAAATAGGCACAGCAGCTTTAAACAAAAGCAAACGGTATTTATCTTGTACTCAAAAAGACAAATACCGCTTCCTAGTTTCATCAGTATAATTTTTAATTTTATTCATTATAACATTTTATAACATTTTTTCTCCGGGCTTCCAATCCACAGGACATAATCCTCCAGCCTGGAGTGCCTGCAATACGCGAAGTGTTTCATCGATACTTCTTCCAACATTCAAGTCATGTATTACAGAATATCTTACCATACCTTCCGGATCAATAATAAATAATCCTCTTAAAGCAATTCCTTCTTCTTCAATTAAAACACCATAGTTTCTTGAAACAGCTTTTGTAATATCGGAAGCAAGTGGGAAATTCAACTTGCCAAGTCCGCCTTTGTCCGGATCCAGATTGATCCAGGCTTGATGTGAAAATTGGCTATCAGTACTTACGGCCAACACCTCTGCACCTAGCTTTTTGAATTCATCGTATCTGTTGCTGTATCCACTGATCTCTGTTGGACAAACAAATGTAAAATCTAAAGGATAAAAAAACATTACCAGCCATTTGCCTTTATAATTTTGAAGACTTACTTCTCCTAATTCTTTTCCATCCCCGGATGCTGTTTTCATTAGAAAACCGGGTGCTGGTTTCCCAACCAATCTTTCCATAATTAACCTCCTTAAAGAATAAAATTTATTCTATTAACCAACTTTAAAACTAAATATTATGATTTAAAGTTGGTTAATTTCATCGATAACTACATTCATTTATTTTAAATTTAGATATTGGTTATCGATATTAATACAAAAAATTAGTTATTATTATAATATTCTATATATTTTCAACGACTTCTGTGTATAAATGAAAAATAAATGTATTTGATTTTAAGATGAAAGATGTTTGTAGAAAGTGATGAAAAGTATTGACATTTAAGAATAACTGTTATATTATAAATATAACAGTTATTGAATATATAATGAGGAGATGAAAATGTGCTCATTCATCTGGATTTTCAATCGGATATACCTATATATCTACAATTAAAAATGCAAATTATCGAAGGAATTGCAACGGGCAAACTAAAACCGGGAGAGTCCTTACCTTCGGTAAGACAGTTTGCAGAAGACTTAGGGATAAATCTGCATACTGTCAACAAAACTTATAACCTTCTTAAGCAGGACGGTTTTATATTAGTTCACAGACAAAAAGGGGTAGTGGTCAATCCCGATGAAGGCCCCAAGGTTACAGAAGAATATCTTACACAACTTCATACCGAGTTAAGACCTATGATTATAGAAGCATTTTGTAGAGGAATGTCAAAAGAAGAATTTAATAAAATATGCTCTCAAATATTTCTAGAGTTAAAGGAAAAAGGAGAAGGGTGATATGAAAGCATTCATGACTATACTGATTTTTGCTGTTATATATGTGCCTGCATTATTGCTTTTTGCAGTAACGCCTTATATTACTCGAAAAACTGAAAGCTTTGGTGTAAGTATCCCGGAAGAAATCTATTATATACCGGAAGTAAAGAAAATAAGAAGTCAGTATAAAAATCGGGTATTATTGTCAGGGGGGATTATTGCAGTCATTAGTTTAATATTAGATTTCATTAGTTCGGCAAAATCAACCGTATTATTTCTTTCGATAGGTTTATTTGTTCAATTGGCAGTTATGTTTGTGTTCTATATAAAAGGACATAGAAAAATGAAAGTATTAAAAAAATCAAATAACTGGACAGCAAATAAGTTACAAAGGGTAGTGGTAGATACAGATTTTAGAAAAAAAAGAGTTTTAGTGTCTCACTGGTGGTTTTTGTTGTATGTTTTAATAATACTGGCTACAGTTGGTATTGGGCTTTTGATGTATGATAAGATGCCGGATAAGATACCGATGAATTATAATTTTAATGGTGAGGTTATAAAATGGGTTAACAAGTCATATAAAGTTCTTATTTTTGCACCGGCAATGCAAACTTTTATAATGTTTTTAATGATGTTTATTTACTGGGTAATTGGTAAGGCAAAGCAGCAAGTAGATGCTGCACATCCTGAAAGATCTATTGAACAAAATAGAATATTTAGATACAGATGGTCTGCTTTTATTGTATTCATGGGGTTAGTATTAATGGGCGTATTTGGATTTACTCAATTGACTATCATTGGCGTTATTACGAATGTGTGGGTCATTACATTGGTACCGTTTGGTTTTACCGGAGCTATTATCATTACAGCGATTATTTTATCGTTTAAGACAGGCCAGGGTGGAAGCAGAATCTCCATTGCTCGAACCAAATCTGGAGAAGCTATCAATAGAGATGATGATAAGTATTGGAAGTTAGGCATATTTTATTACAATCCTGATGATCCGGCCCTGTTTGTTGAAAAACGTTTCGGTGTTGGCTGGACTAATAATTTTGCTAGACCGATGTCATGGGCAATGATTATAGGGTTTATCATTATTTTAGTGTTGCTTTTTGTAGGGTCAATGTATTTAACTAAATAAATCTTGTAAAATTCATAAAAATTCCTATACAGTAGTATAATAAATTTAGTAAAATAGAATGGCACTGCAGTTAAATTTAAGTAGTATTTCTTATAAACTATCATAACATTTTGCCAAAAATCTTAAAAAATTAATTGCAATACACTGTAGAACATGTTATATTTTAACTAAAAGATAATAATACCTTGCCTAAGGGAAAAGGGTGGAAATCCCTTGCTGTAGTCGCAGCTGTAACCAGCGATGAGGGTCGGCATATACCACTGCATGATATGCGGGAAGGGCTGATCTAAAGATGACCTGGGAGCCAGAAGACCTGACAGGGTATTCTTCAATTTACCTCCGGCTGTGAGAGATTGAAGATATATGAAGGATTTTAATGGTTTATTCAAT
>JASGMB010000038.1 GCA_030156665.1 Clostridiales bacterium | reverse complement strand
TTTTTCAAATTCCGAAGCCATCTTTGCCAGAAGTTTATTTGTTGAAATTCCTATATTAACTGTAAAACCCAATTCTTTTTTTATTCTGTTTTTTATTTGGAAGGCTGCATCTATTGGCTTGCCAAAATGTTTTTCCATATTAGTATAGTCTAAAAAGTATTCATCTATAGAAAACTGTTGTACGCAGGGTGAATATTCCTCAAGTATTTTATGCATGGCAGCACTGCACCGCATATATAAATCATAATGAGGAGGTACAACTACCAGGTGTGGGCATTTCATTCGTGCTGAAAAAAGAGTTTCTCCTGTTTTTATTTTGTATTTTTTAGCAGGAATGGATTTTGCCAGTACAATTCCATGTCGGGTAGACTCATCACCTCCTACCACTGAAGGAATAGTACGCAAATCAACAGTATCCCCATACTGAAGCCTGTTTACTGCTTCCCATGACAGGTAAGCAGAATTTACATCTATATGAAAAACAATTCTGCCGTCCAAACTCTTCCACCTGCGATTAATTAAAACCAGACCGGGATTTAAAATTTTTGACCTTGGAATGAGTTTATTTACTTTGGAACGAATTTATTTGATGTTTACATAGAAGGCAGGATTAAGGTAAAAGTGGAAGAGTATTAAGAAAATGCTTAAACATAGAGGTTTTAAACAGTTCTTTAGTTCAAAAAGTATTATTTTATATTATTCCATAAAAGAAGGACTTTTATAATAGATATCGAATTATTTAGTAGTAACATTTGTTTTAAAAGGTTGAGTTTCTATAACATAATCAACAGTTTTGAAGTCTCATAGATATAATGTATTTTTTGAAGTTAAAAGTCAAAAAAGAAATAAGTATTAATTTATGAGGATTAAAGTGATGCTTAATCTTCAAAAATATTTTTTGAGTTATTTTATTACCAGCATCTAAGACAAGTGAAGTTTTATAGGAATAAAACGGTATATAGATGGCGGGGAGTAGGTTTTTTGTTAAAAAAGAAATGAGTTGTAGAATGAAGAAGTATAATAGTTTACATTGGAAGTTCTTCTTCTTAACATTTCTATGGTCATGGGGTTTATTCCTAATTCCCATAGCGTTAAATTTGAATGGAGAATACTGTTACAAAAATCCTTTTTGCTATAGGAGGAATTGCACCAACATCATCAGGAATTATTATAGCCTACTTAAAACGGGATAAAGCATATTGGCAGGATTTCTGGCATCGCATTTTAAATTTTAAGCAGATTAGTGGAATATGGTATTTGATAATATTTACTATAATTCCTGCGACAAGCATAACCGCTATTTTGATTAATTATCTACTAACCGCATACCATGACCAAACTCGATACTCTAAACAATTTCTTGTCGAACCCAATTCAGTTAGTACCTTTCACAATATTTATGCTTTTTTTCGGACCAATTCCTGAAGAAATAGGATGGAGAGGTTTCGCTCTTGACCATTTGGAGAAGCATTATAACTGGTTTGCGTCCAGTATTATATTGGGTTTTTTTGGGCATTGTGGCATTTGCCCATGTTTTTTATAGAAGGAACATTTCAATATAACTTAATAAATGAGTCATTTCTTTTATTCGTAGACTTTAATGTAGCAATTTTTGCCCAGAGTATAATAATGGACTGGATTTATAATAACAACAGTAGAAGTATTTTATCAGGGGTTTTAGTCCATTTTTGTATAAATTTCTTCGGTGAAATACTGAATTTGCCAAGTAATATAATGTATCTTAGAACTATCATCCAGGTAATTATCGCTATAATGATTTTGATATTTTGGAAAGCAAAGCCTTCCAGGATTGTTAATAAGGTGCAAAAAAGTGCATAGTTTGCAATATATGAAGCCAGCAAAAACATAGGGATGTGATGATATGTAGAAAGTGCCGACTATGGTTTGTTTATAAATGTCTTTAACATAACAAAGTAAAAGTGTATGTCCTTACAAGGCTATACACCTTAACCCTAAACCTGTTTTTGATAATACCAAATGTTATGGATGCTAGGCTTGTTTTAATCATTGCCCACAAAAAGCGATTTATACTAAAAAAGTAAGGGGAAAGGGTCATTATCCAGGGCCAAATGCAGAATTAATAACAAAGTTAAAAGTATAAGTTGTATACCAGCAACTATACTTAAATTACAGTCTATATAATTGATATAAATGAATTTATATAAAGAATAAATAACACTAATTATCAATAAGTATAGGCTTTAAAAGAGGAGAGATGATATGGTGAATATTGTAAGTGCTACCATGAAGAAAATGATAGAATATTTTGATGGTGATGTTAAGCGAATTAATCATGCATTAAAGGTGTATGGATTTGCAAAAAGCATAGGGGAACTTGAGAATATCCAAGAAGAAAAACTTAAAATCCTTTACCATCAAAATAAGAAGTTCAGTACAAGTACTTATCATTTTCAAAAGGAAAAGGAAGAAATATAGGTAACTCTATGAATTTTACATATCCATCAACATTATGTTGACATATGCGAAAAATTGAAATCTAAATTCTAAAAGTGGAAAGTTTGGAAGTAAAAGTAAAAAGAGCCGTAAGAGTATGAAAATTCTTCAGTTGGAGGATGAGTAAGTGTTTAGAAAAATGAGAAGGCAAGATAGAAAAATGAGTAATGAAAAAGCAGTTGAATTATTAAAAAACTGCCAGTATGGCATTTTATCTACAGTAGGTGTAGATGGTTATGCTTATGGGGTGCCATTAAGTTATGTATACTTAAACAATAATATTTATTTTCATTGTGCAACAGTAGGACACAAATTAGATAATATAAAAAATAATGATAAGGTATCATTCTGTGTTGTAGGGGAAGTAGAGCCTGTACCAGAAAAATTTACTACGAAATATGAAAGTGTAATACTGTTTGGCAAGGCTGCCGAAGTCAATGGTGATGAAAAATACTCTGTTTTTATGGCAATATTAGAAAAATATGCAGACCAGTATATGGAGAAGGGAAAAGAGTATATAAAAAATGCTAATGACAAGGTAAAAGTTATGAAAATATCCATTAAATATATTACAGGAAAGGCGAATGGATGAGTTTAAAGCAACCCGAGTGAAAAGGTTATTTTTGATTTTGATTAAGAGAGGTTTATTGATATGGTTTTGTGGGGAGTTTTTATTAGTGCTTTTTTAATAGGCTTTTCAGGAGCAATGATGCCTGGACCTATGTTAGGGATTACGATTGATGGTAGTCTTAGAAAAGGTTATATAGCAGGTCCTTTGGTAGTATTAGGACATGGAATCCTGGAACTTATATTAATTATCATTATGGCATTCGGGCTTAAAGACTTCTTTTCTAATTCAACAGTTGCAGGATTTATTGGGTTATTTGGTGGTGCTTTTCTTGCATGGATGGGATATGGAATGATAAAGTCCAGTATTAAAAAGTCGGTTTCTTTGGAGAATCAAGGAGCAAGGAGCGGTGCAGGAGGGAGAAACCTTGTGTTAGCGGGAGCACTTGTAAGTGCTACGAATCCTTACTTTATTCTCTGGTGGGCATCAACAGGGATGGAGTCAATACGCCAGTCTTATACTTTAGGGTTAATTGGTGTTTTGTTCTTTTTCATAGGACATATTTTATCGGACTTTACATGGTTTTTAGCAATTTCCATAGCATTTTCCAGAGGTCAAAAACTGATTAATGATACTGTATATCGCTGGATGATTTTATTGTTAGGAATATTTATTATAGTATTTTCAATCTATTTTGTCGGCAGTGGATGGGAAATGTTATCGAATAGGACAGCCTTATATTAGTCCTATCAACTTTGTAATTTATAACAACGTGGTTACTCCCCTTTTCTCCAATAGTACCATAATTTTACTATTAATACATGTTTTACCTGTATACTATTACTATTGATTTTTGCTAAATTTTTATTTGTAACAATACTGAATGAATATATTCTTTATAGATGTGAGAAAAAAAGTGCAAAAATTTCATTAAAAATTAGTAAAGTTCAGAAGATTCCAGAATATAATAGTATAGAAATTTGTCTTATATAGTATACAAAGTTGTGAAAAGCTGATTATAATGATACCAATGGAAAGATTAAAGAAGATAGAAGAACTGATCACAAAAGAAGGCTTCATTTCTATAGCAGACATTGCATAAAAATTACATATTTCATAATCTATTGCAAGAAGAGATATTGTACGCCTTGAAAAATAACAAATAGTTATAAAAAGTCGTAGAGAAGTATTGTTATCCAATAATGTGCACAGTAATTTAGTAGATTTAATATCTTATAGGGGAAAAAATAATGAAGTAAAAATATTTATTGCTAAATAAAAGATTATATAATTAATACTTATACAATTCACGTCTATATACTAGTTGTAATTTTTTTACATAATTCGTTTATGGACTTCATGAGAATCATAATCTCAAAGTAATTCAATTGTTAACCCTAGTACACTACATAATCCAAGATAAAACATAATATATGGAGTGGTCGATTAAAATGGATAAACTTATTATCATAGCAGATGATTTATCCGGAGCGTGTGATACAGGTGCCTATCTTTGCAAATGTACAAATGATATCAATGTACTTATTAATATTGACAATTTAGATAATTATCCTTATAGAGAAAACAATATACAAATATATAATTTGAATAGTAGAGCAATAAATGCTCAGCAAGCTTATCGTAAAATTTATCAATTTGGACTGAATATACAGTCAGTACATAATAAAGTGATATTAAAAAAGATTGATACAGCATACAGAGGAAATGTTGGTGCTGAATTAGACGGATTGATGAATGCTTTGGATATTAAATTGAGCTTCATAATTAATGCTTTACCTGCAATGAATAGAATAACAGTTGGAGGATATCAGATTATAGACGGAAAACTTTTAGAACAGACTGAGTATGTTTATGATCCGGTAAGCGCTATAAATGAATCATTCGTACCTGACATTATACAGCAATATTCTAAAACTAAGGTAGGAACTATATCACTTCATACTGTGAGAAAAGGCGAGATAGCGAAATGTGTAAAGAACGAAATCCATAAAGGGAGCAGAATATTAGTATTCGATGCAGTTGAAGAGAGTGATATATATCATATTCTAAACGATATATATGATATATATAAATATAGTACATTGTGGACCGGGTCATTAGGACTTATAAAATATATAAGTGAACTATTTCTTAAAAATCATAAAACAAAAGAATTATCTTATATCCAATCAGGAAGGAGTAAAAATACCATTGGTTTTACAGCCAGTGCACATTTTGCTACTGAGAACCAAATACAAAAAGCAGAACAAAAAGGATTTATAGAAGTAATAGAATTTGATATTTATAGGATTTTAGATAGTAAAGATCAATATCTAGAGTTAGAAGCTGTAATGCACAATTGCAATCAAATAATAAAAAATAAAAGTATTATAATTAGACCAAAACTAAAAGATAAAATTTCTTATCCAAATGCCAATCAAATTATTCTCACAAGTCTAAAGATATTAGCAGAAAAAATATGTAGTGAAATAAATATTGATAAGATTATTCTAATAGGTGGTGATACCAGCTACAGCATATTGAATGCGCTGGGAAGTAATATGCTAAAACTTAGAAATAAGATAGAAGATGCTATTGCTTATGGCATTATTCTAGATGGTAAATTAGCAGGGAAAGAAATTGTAATAAAAGGTGGGTCAGCAGGAAGTGAAGACGCGATAATAAAGATGCTTCAAGTTTGATGTTTGGTTGAAGATTAAAATACTTTAACTTAGAAGTGAGAAAAGAGGTTATGATTATGAAAAAACCAGTTATTGGAATAACAATGGGTGATGCTGCAGGTATAGGTCCAGAAATTATATGTAAGGCTCTTACTAATAGTTATTTATACGATCAGTGTAACCCAATCGTTCTAGGAGATGCAAAAGTTATTAATCAGATTATAAAAATATGTGGTTTAGATTTGCAAGTAAACCCTATAAAAAAGATTGATGATGGAAGATTTAAATATGGTGTTATTGATGTATTAGATTACGATAACATAGATATGAGAAAGTTGAAATTCGGTGTAGTAAGTAGTATGTGTGGTAAAGCTGCTGTAAAGTATACGATTGAAGCTGGAAATATGGCCATCAATGGAGAAATTGCAGCGATGGTGTCCGCTCCACTGCATAAAGAAGCAATGAGAGAAGCGGGTTTCTATTATGAGGGGCAAACACAGATATTAGGCGAACTTACAGCGTCAAAAAATTATGGAATGATGTTAATTTTAAATGACTTAAAATTAATGATGTACAGTACACATATGTCATTAGTAGATGCTTGCAAAGCTGTAACATACGATGGCATTTTAAAGAAAATCCAACTAGCACATCAAGGACTGAAATTTTTTGATTTGGAGAATCCAATGATAGCAGTATCAGCATTAAATCCGCATTGTGGAGAAGGGGGACTCTTTGGTAAAGAAGAAATTGATTCAATCATACCAGCTGTTGAACAAGCAAAAAGTTTAGGTATAAATGTAGTAGGTCCCATATCAGCTGACACAGTATTTGTAAGAGCTAAAAATGGAGAATTTGATTTAGTACTTTCATTATATCATGATCAGGCAAATATTGCGATGAAGTTGTTAGGGTTTGGAAATGTAGTAACGCTATTGGCGGGACTTCCTATTATCAGAACTTCAACAGGACATGGTACTGCCTTTGATATTGCAGGTAAGAATATTGCAAATGCTACTAACTTAGTAAAAGCCATAGAGTTAGCAGCTATGCTAGGAGCTAAAAGAATATAAAGGATAAATATAAAGGAGAAGGTAAAATGATGCAATATTTAAAAGAAGAGATAAAAAAATATTCACGCTTATCATATCAGAGAGGTTTAGTAGGAGCTGCTGGAGGTAATATTAGCATGAGGTATGAAGATGCTTTTCTTATTACAGCTGGTGGGATATCTTTAAGAGATATTACTGAAAACGAAATATTACTAGTAGATCAAAATGGAAAAATATTAGAGGGCAAACAAGGACTAAAACCATCGAAAGAAACAATAATGCACTTGAAAGTCTATAAAGCTAGAGAAAATGTAGACAGTATTATTCATGTGCATTCACCTTATGCTACAGGATATTCCATAAAAAAACATTCCATTCCTATTATTACTGCTTCAGCAAAAATGAAGTTAATTGAAGTTCCAGTAGTACCATATGCCAATCCGGGGACTGTAGAACTTGCAGAGAATGTGGAGAAGAATGTAAAAAATTGTCCTGACTATATAAAAGCAGTACTTTTAGAATGTCATGGTATCATTGCTTTTGATAAAGGACTGGGTAATTGTTTTGATGTAGCTGAGTTAGTTGAAGATACTGCTAAGATTGCCTTTATATCAGAAAATATCAAATAGTTAATGTTCTAGTATATACAATAATTAGCAATTTTTATATAAAGTAACTAGGCTGAGACTAAATAAAATAAAAGATGATTGAACATAATGTGTTCAACTCTATAATGAAAAAGAGGTGATTAACAATGTCTATTTTACGCTGTTAACCTAGAAGTTTCACACGATATTGGTGAATTTAAAACAACAAAGGTAGAATTTCAATAAAAGCTCAGAACCTAGTAATAGTAAAACCAAGGATGTTATTGAAATTATATACAATAGGATAATCTTTGAAAAATTCCCAGGAGAAAATAATCCTAAAGATTATATGGATTACTAAAACATTTCGTATAAGTTTAAAAGGGGGATTTAAAGATGTCAAATAATGATGAAATACAACTACGAAAGGATATGATAACATATCCTGAACCAGATCCACGTCTGAAGAGTGGGAAGCTTTCAAGTTTATTGGCTTTTATGGGACCTGGTTTAATCATAGCATCTGTTAGTATTGGAAGTGGAGAAGTATTCTTTTCATCCCGCGGAGGGGCAATCTTCTCATATGTATTCTTATGGGCATTCTTACTAGGAATAATCATTAAAGGATTTGCAATTTATTCTGGTGGGAGATATATTGCTTTAACTGGAGAACACCCTTTGACTCGATGGGGGCAAATTTTCCCTGGTCCTAAAAACTGGTTTCCAGTAGTAATAGGTATATTAGCAGCAATTGCATTTCCAAGTTTTGCCGCCGGTTTTGCTAAATTTTTAGGACAGTGGAGTGTATGGGTTTTTGGGTTTGGCGTAGATAATATATGGGCAGTATTTTATATCATTGTCGTTGCTGGTTTGGTATTATTTTCAAATTACGGTATTGTAGAAAAAATTCAAACATGGATTGTTGCATTCATGCTGTTTATGGTAATTGTGGCAGTCTTTGTCTCATCCCCAGATTGGGGCGCAATATTTGGAGGGTTAATCCCTAGCATTCCTTCTGAATATGCATCATGGATAGTAGAGAAGTATCCTAAAATTGCTGGCAGAAGTATACCACTTGAGGTTATTACATATTTAGGTGCTCTAGGTGGTGGTACTTATGATTACATTGGATATATTGGGTTATATAGAGAAAAAAAATGGGGTTTACTTGGAAATCCAAATTTAAAACAAATTCAAGAGCAATTACTTTTATTAGAAAATGGGAAACAATTGCCTTTGTTAGAAACTCCAAATGAGATCGCTAAAGCTCGATCATGGCTAAAAGCCATCAAGGCTGACATATTCGCATCTTTTGCAGCAGTATTTATTTTCTCAGCAGCATTTATGATTCTAGGAGCTGTTATATTAAATCCACAACAAGTAATACCAAATGACTTAAAGATTATGCAATATCAATCACAATTCTTAACACACATTAGTCCAATCTTGCTCTTTCTGTATCAAGCTGGCGTTTTCTGTGCATTCTTCGGCACCATGTATGCATGTTCATCCGAGGTTTATGTATGGACTTTCTATGAAAGTTTTTCACCTGCATCTAAAAAGATAAGAGACATGGGTTTCAAAAAACTAACATATATTGTATTAGCTATATATGGTCTAGGTGGTATTATACTTATACTCACAGGACTAAAATTCACAACTCTTGTTGGTTTTGCATCTTTAATCGGAGGAGTATTTAGTATTGGTTTATGGGCATTAGCAATGGTTTATACAGATAAAAAGATAATGCCAAAGGCCTACCAAATGAGTTCTATAGTAACTATAATTGTAACTATATCTGGAATCGCATTAACATTTATGGGGATAATAGCTATTCTCCAATTCTTTAAGGTAATGTAACATTACCTTATGTATAAAGTGTATGTAAGTATGGTACCTATATAGGTACCATACTTACATTAAGACTATATTAAACTGATGCTTAATATTAGATGGAGGAAGAGCGATGAGAAGATATATTAATATCATATCTGCTATATCTTTTTTTATTTTAGGAGGAAAATATTTTATCAACCATCAATACATTTGGGCGATTTTATTCTGTGTGGCAGGTTCCTACTATCTGTGGAGAATTATATTTGACTGTCTAGAGGGTATCAAAAAAAACAAAATAATAGGCGAAATGAATGCTAATAATACGGTAAAATTAGAAGCTAATGAGATGAAGGAAATAATCAACAACCTGAAATCTTCTTTAACAATATATAAAAAAAATATGAGTATATTTCGAAATTTAAGTTTAATTGGTTTAATTTGTATTGTGTGGATTGCATACCATAATATAAATCTAGCAATTGTATGTTTTATCTTGTTAATACCAATTGGATATAAGTTATATATTAGCTATAAAGGGGTAAAGCTAATTGAAAGAGGTCTTATGCAGCATAACTGTACCAAAGATCATTAAATTTACAGCGGATCAATAAATGGTGATAGTGTTGCTGGTTTAATAGGATTTTTTTATTATTCAAGAATGGATTTTTATTCTATTCTTGTAGGTTTGAGTATATGGAAAAAGTGGAAAAGGGTCAAGGTAGAAGATTATTTTTATTGAATGACATCCTTGAACCCTATTCCATGACCCTTGACCCTGTCTTTCTGAAAGGAGTTTATTTGATATTTACACATATAAAAGAGAATATACTTTTTATTCATATTCTTTGCATAATAGTGCTCGAATATAGCCTCTATCTTTAGTAGTGGAATCAATGTAAAAGCCTCTGCCGTAATAAAATCTAATGAGTGAAAAGATCTTAGATGCGGTATGAAGATATAATTTTTTTACTCCTAGTTCTTTCATTGCCATATCCACCACATTGATGATTGCTTTTCCTACTCCGTTATTTTGATAATCCAGTCTGACACCGAATCTGCTAAAATATGCAGTTTTATCAGGAAATATTTCAACGCGTGCGCTGCCAACAGGAGTTCCATCAATAAAAGCCACAAAAACTTCTTTTGTTTCAATGTCCTTCTTGATATCCTCATAGGTTTCTTCAAGAGCAGCAATCTTTCCTTCGATTCCTGCCAATTCCAAGTATTTTTCAAAGGCTTCTTTTGTAATTTTTTGTATTTCAGGAATATCATCAACGGTTGCTTTTCTCACTTCAAATTTCCAGCTTGCCATGCAAATCCCCCCTAAAATCAATGCAGAATTAGATAGATGTATTCATCTTGCAATGAATTTGCATTGACCCAGTTATTTTTATTAAATTTTAAAATTTAACTTTTTATCTTAATTGCAACCTGCATTTTAATTTTGCATTCCTCTTAATATCCTTGCATTAAGAGGACCATCACTGCTTTTTGTGCATGCAGCCTATTTTCCGCTTCGTCAAAAATTGCAGATTGTGGACCGTCTATAACATCTTCTGTAACTTCAAAACCTCTATAGGCAGGCAGACAGTGCAGGAATATTGCATCTTGCTTTGCCTTGGAGAATAATTGTTTATTTACCTGATATGGCTTAAATATCTTGACTCTTTCTTCTTTTTCTGTTTCCTGTCCCATGCTCACCCAGGTGTCAGTATATACAACGTCAGCACCAGATACGGCTTCTACCGGGTCAGTGGTAATGGTAATATTGCATCCGGTAAATTTCGCATCACTTTTTGCATTTTCTATAATTTCAGCATTACATTCATAGCCTTTTGGTGTAGCCACTGCAATGTCCATTCCTACTTTTGCGCAACCGTAGAGCAGGGAATGGGCTACATTGTTTCCATCTCCCACATAAGCCATTTTTAATCCTTTCAGTTTTGACTTATATTCATAAACGGTTAGAAGGTCCGCTAATACCTGGCAGGGATGAAGAAGGTCAGTGAGACCGTTTATTACTGGGATAGAGCCGTATTCTGCCAGCTCTTCTACATCACTATGCTTGAATGTCCTAATCATAATACCATCCACATATCTTGAAAGTACGTTGGCTGTATCGTAAATCGTTTCACCTCTTCCAAGTTGGATATCATTTGAACTTAAGAATAAAGAATATCCGCCTAATTGAAACATACCTACTTCAAAAGATACCCTGGTTCTGGTAGAGGATTTGGTAAAGATCATACCAAGAGTTTTACCTTTTAAAAGATGGTGCTGTATGCCGTTTTTTTGTTCATATTTCAATTTCTCAGCAAGTGTAAGGATATTTTTAACTTCATCAACCGTTAAATGGTGTAAACTTAATAAATGTTTCATTTTAATTGCTCCTTTTCATTATGGTTAGGTTTTAGAAGAGGAAGTGAGGAAGAGTGTTTACTCCGAACTTCCCACTCCTCACTTCGAACTAATTAGAATATTCATCTAACGCATATATATCAATTGTATCCGTTTCATTTATGCTTTCAAGTGCTACAAGTATGGCATTAGCAGTATCTAAAGAGGTAATACAGGGCACATTATATTCCATCGCTGTACGTCTTAAGAAAAAACCGCTTCGCGTACTGATTTTTCCTTTAGTAGGAGTGTTAATCACCATATCGATTTTATCTGCTTTCAGCCAATGCTGAACTTCATCCATTGAGACAAGGCTGACATTGATATCCTGTTGGTTTAAATAAGTATAAGTGGTATCGGTAGCAAAAAGCTTATAGCCCATTTTTAGCAGCTTTTTAGCAATTTCTATACTTTCAGGCAAATTTCTCTGTGCAATGGATAACAATACATTTCCACCAGTTGGGACTTTTAGGCCGGAAGCGATCAGGGCTTTATATAATGCCTTTTGATAATCTCTATCCACTCCCATTACTTCACCGGTAGATTTCATTTCCGGGCCCAGGAAGGTGTCTACGGTAGTCAGTTTGGAGAATGAGAATACCGGGGCCTTTACTGCTACAAAGTTGGATTCTTTTGCTAGCCCCGACATATAACCCATTTCTTTTAAAGTCATGCCCATAATGATTTTGGTAGCTAGCGTAATCATAGGAATACCGGTAACTTTGCTTAAAATAGGTACTGTTCTGCTGGCACGGGGGTTTACCTCAATGACATATACTTTATTATTTTCATCCAATACAAATTGGATATTAAATAGTCCTTTTATCTGTAAAGCTTTTGCGAGCTTCATGGTATAATCTACAATGGTATTTTTGGTTGTATTATCCAGATTTTGCGGCGGATAGATGGCGATGCTGTCTCCGGAGTGAACACCGGCCCGCTCAATATGTTCCATGATACCGGGAATTAAGACATCAGCACCGTCGGAAATGCCATCCACTTCAACTTCCTTACCGGTAATGTATTTGTCTATCAACACAGGATGTTGCGTAGAAACATCTACTGCAAGCTGCATATATTCTCTCAGTTCTTTATCGTTATATACGATTTCCATCGCACGGCCACCCAGGACATAGGAAGGTCTCACCAATACGGGATAACCTATTTTATCTGCAATGTCTATCGCTTGTTCGATAGAGAAGGCTGTACTGCCGGGGGGTAGTGGAATATCTAATTTTTCCAAAAGCTTTAAGAATTTATCCCGATCTTCAGCAATATCGATATTTGCCACATCGGTGCCCAGGATTTTTACTCCCGCTTGGTGTAAAGGACCGGCAAGGTTAATAGCGGTTTGTCCTCCAAACTGAACAATCACACCTTCCGGTTTTTCTTTATCAATAATATCCAACACGCATTCTTTTGTGAGTGGTTCGAAGTAGAGTTTATCCGAGGTATCGAAATCTGTACTTACCGTTTCCGGATTATTGTTGACAATGATGGATTCAATGTTTAGCTCTCTAAGAGTTTGCACTGAATGAACGCTGCAATAGTCAAATTCGATTCCCTGTCCTATACGAATAGGCCCGGAGCCAATGACCAATACTTTTTTTCGAACGGTTTGAGCCACATCATCTTTGCCTTCATAGGTAGAATAGTAATATGGTGTAACAGCTTCAAATTCACCGGCGCAGGTATCCACCATTTTATATACCGGATGTATATTATACAGCTTTCGTTTTGCAATGACTTTATCTACCGTTGTTTGCAGCAAATTTGCAATATAGGAGTCTCCAAATCCGATTTTTTTGGCTTTATTCATTAATTCATAGCTAATGGATTCAACATTTGTATTCATAAGTTCTTCTGCTAGGAGTACAATTTTTTCAAGTTTCTTAACAAAGAAATAGTCTATCTTTGTAATTTCTACAATTTGTTCTACTGTAACGCCTTTTTGAAGCGCCTTGCACAATGCAAAAATTCGGTCATCGTGGGCCTGCTGAATATATGCTAAAAGCTCATCTACCGATTGATTTTCGAATTCTTTTAAACCTAATTGGTAATTAAGCTTGATGTCTAAAGAATCTATTGCTTTTAATAGCGATTCCTCAAAAGTTCTACCGATTGCCATTACTTCACCGGTAGCTTTCATTTGCGTATTCAGTGAGCGGTTGGCAGTGCCGAATTTATCAAAAGGCCATCTTGGAACCTTTGTAACCACATAATCAAGGGATGGTTCAAAGCATGCATAGGTATTTTGGGTGACCGAGTTTTGAATCTCATCCAGATTCATGCCAATTGCAATTTTGGCTGTGACTCTTGCGATAGGATACCCGGTTGCTTTTGATGCTAGTGCACTGGAACGGCTGACTCTCGGATTTACTTCTATTACCACATATTCAAAGCTATTGGGATTTAACGCAAATTGTATGTTGCATCCACCGTTAATTTTAAGTGCACGAATAATTTTAATGGAGGCAGATCTTAACATCTGATATTCTACATCCGAGAGTGTTTGGCTGGGTGCAACAACGATACTGTCTCCGGTGTGTACACCGACGGGATCAAAATTTTCCATATTACATATCACGATACAATTATCAGCATTATCTCTCATGACTTCGTACTCAATTTCTTTCCAGCCAGCAACACTCTGTTCAAGAAGTACCTGTTTGATCATGCTCATCTTTAATCCACGACCTGCGATATACTTGAATTCTTCCATATTATTTGCAATACCGCCTCCGGTACCGCCTAACGTATAAGCAGGACGAATGATAATAGGGAAGCCAATTTCTTCAGCAAAAGCAATTGCATCATCTAGATTTGTTACGATTTTACTGTGGGGAACTTTTTCGCCTATTTCCTCCATTGTCTTTTTAAAGAGATCCCTATCTTCAGCCTTCATGATGGATTGAAGGGAGGTACCTAAAAGCTCAATTTTTAATTCATCCAATATGCCATCTTTAGCTAATTCTACCGCCATATTTAGGCC
This sequence comes from Clostridiales bacterium, assembly GCA_030156665.1. Classification (GTDB taxonomy): domain Bacteria; phylum Bacillota; class Clostridia; order SK-Y3; family SK-Y3; genus JASGMB01. The sequence goes on along the minus strand of JASGMB010000038.1, from coordinate 1,369 downwards.
CGTTTGTCCTCCAAGAGAAGCAAGTATGCCATCCGGCTTTTCTTTATAAATAACCTTTTTTACAAAGTCTAAGGTAATAGGTTCAATATACACTTTGTCGGCAATTTCCATGTCTGTCATAATGGTTGCAGGATTGCTATTGATGAGTACAACTTCAATACCTTCTTCTTTTAACGATTTACATGCTTGGGTGCCGGAGTAATCAAATTCTGCTGCCTGCCCGATAATAATCGGACCGGAACCGATTACCATTACTTTTTTTATATCAGTACGTTTAGGCATTAGTACTCACCTCCATTAATTTTACAAAGTCATCAAATATATAGGCTGAATCCTGCGGCCCGGGAGCGGCTTCCGGATGATATTGTACACTGATAATAGGCAAATAATTATGTTTGAAACCTTCGACTGTATTATCATTTACATTCATATGGGTAATGGTAATATCATTACTGAAGTTTTTATCCAGGGCATAGTTATGATTTTGAGAGGTAATATAAACTCTCCCTGTAGTGTAATCTTTTACAGGGTGATTGCCGCCGTGATGTCCGAATTTAAGTTTGTAGGTATTGCCACCCAGTGATAGTCCCAGTAGCTGATGTCCCAGGCATATGCCCATCATGGGCTTTGTACCGATCAGCTTTTTGATGTTTTCTACCACCTGAGGTAAATCTTTCGGATCGCCCGGTCCATTGGATAAAAGTATACCGTCGGGGTTAATTGCTAAAACTTCATCAACAGTTGCATCGAAAGGTAAAACATATAAATCGCAATTTCTGTTATTCAGCGAACGTAATATGTTTTGTTTTATGCCAAAATCCATTACTGCAACTTTTTTTCCGGTACCATGTATGTTGTATATCTGCTTTGTACTAACCTCTTTTACAAGCTCTCGTTTGACTGCTGAATGTGTTTCTAATTTTTTCAACAGTATTTCAATATTCTCACACTCTGTTGAAATGATTCCGTACATACTTCCAAACTTTCTGATATGTTGTGTAAGGCTTCGGGTGTCGATATCTTTGATTCCTACAATGTTGTGCTTTTTTAAATAATCTTCTATATTGATACTGGCTCTCCAATTACTGGGGGCGTCACAGCTTTCTTTTACAATAAATCCTTGTGCATGAGGCTTATAGGATTCATTGTCAACTTCATTGACGCCGTAATTGCCGATGAGGGGATAGGTCATGGTAACAATTTGTCCGTTATATGAGGGATCAGTTAAAATTTCCTGGTATCCGGTCATACAGGTATTGAAAACGACTTCACCAATAGTTTCTCCTGTAGCTCCAAAAGAACGACCAAAAAAAGTAGTACCATCTTCTAATACGAGTATTGCTTGCATGTTTATGCTCCTTTCAATATT
>JASGMB010000037.1 GCA_030156665.1 Clostridiales bacterium | reverse complement strand
ATAGACCTGTATATTCTGTGGATAAATTTATTTATAATTTCCGTTATGTGTTTCAAAAAAGGCTTCATTATAAAAGCTTTTTTAGAAGCCTTTTTTATTATGAAGTGAAGCGCAATATCAAGACAATCTACCTTAATTTTTTGTGCCGAAAGGCACATCAATTCGCCGAAGGCGATTGTCTTATTATGAAGCGAAGCGCAATATCAAGACAATCTACCTTAATTTTTTGTGCCGAAAGGCACATCAATTCGCCGAAGGCGATTGTCTTATTTTCAATAAAAGAAGGAGTCATTTTAAAATGATAGATATAGTGCAATTTGTAACAGAAGTAGCAGCTTCTTTTGTAGAGGCTATTCTCATCTTATTGTTATTTATATATTTAATTCAAAAAAAAGAGTTTATAAAAGATAACAAGTTTAAAACTTGTATCTTTTTAATATTATATACAATATTTTCTTATTGGGCATCTACGTATGTTCCAACGGGATTGCATAGCATTATACTTATTATTTTTACAATTGTGATCCTCAGTTTCATTACAAAGTCAAATATATATGCTACAACAGTTATCTTTGCAATGATTTTGATATTTATCATTGCTACAGAGACGGGCATATTTATTATTGAAATGGGAATTCTTAAAATGAGTATGGCCGAAATAATGAATACCTCTAACATAAGGATACTACATGTTATCTTAGGTAAAGGTGTCCAAATAGGCGCTGCTATACTTTTGCTTCGCACAAATATTACAATATTTAAATTAAATGTTTTCGAGAGAGAAAATTCTCTTTCAGCGTTTATGATACTTCAAGTGTTTATGATGGGAGTATTTATCTTTAGTATCAACTATGTAGTTTCCCATCCGCAAAACATCATTTTATATAACATATTGCTATTTACAATTTATTTACTATTTATTATTTTAGGCTTCCTGGATTACAAAGAAAGAGAGCGAATACTAAAAATACAGCATAAATTCGAGGCACAAGAAGAATATGTAAAAAATATGGAAGTGGTAATGGATGTTATTCGCAGAGAAAAACACGATTTTGCCAATCATTTGAATACCATTCTTGCCATGTGTATATTAAAAAAGCCAGATACTATTGAAAAGATAGAGATGTACATCAGGAAGCTGACAAATAGCCTGAAATCATCTTATCAATTGTTTAATACGGGAAATGATTACGTGGACGGCTTGCTGGCAGTGAAAAGTAACTTTGCCTTTGAACATGATATTCATTTTGAGGTGGACATTGAGGCGCCGTTATGGCGGGCAGCGGTCAACGACAGCCATTTGACAAGTATTATCGGGAATATCATAGATAATGCCTTTGAAGCAATTTTATCAGGAGTAGATAGGGAGGATAAGGTAGTATCTATTTGTACATATATTGAACAGGGGAAATATTGCTTGTCCATCTCTGATAACGGGCCTATGATTCCGCAAGAATACATGGAAAAAATATACGAAAATGGGTTTTCTACCAAAAAAGAAAATAAAAAAGAACATGGGTTTGGATTATATATTGTAAAACAGCTTGTTGAACGCAATAACGGGGAAATCACAGTTTCAAGCTCTGAGCATGAAACAGAGTTTTTGATCAGATTTAATGTGAGGAAGTGTAGTAATGCAGAAAGTAGCTCAGATAATTACCAAAGCAATACAGCGTGAAAATGTCAATCTGACAGAATTACAGGTAAAAACAATTCAATTTGGCTTGGAATGTTTACTTGGTGAACTTTTTAAAATCATTATTTATCTCATGATATTTTCTATGTTTTCATTGACACAATACTTTATCATTACTATGTTTTTTTTCTCTACACTGCGTTTAATTGCAGGCGGATATCATGCAAAAACTTACTGGGGGTGTTTTTTTGTAACGCTACTAATTTTCGGCGCTGTTGTGGGGATAGGCGTACAATTTCCTTTACCTTTGTATGTAAGAGTATTGACCATACTTGTATCACTTATACTGGTATGGATTTATGCACCGTTAGATCATCCCAACAAGCCTATTATTAGCGAGGTAAGACGAAAACGTTTTAAATATCTTTCTGTTATGCTTGCCGTATTATTAAGCGGAGTAAGTTTTTTCTTACCTTCACTTCAGTCGGGTACTGCAGTAGTGGCAATACTTTTTGAATCTATATCCTTACCTGTGGGTAAAATTACACAAAGGAGAAGGTTTTAATGAAAACACTAGTTGGAGAATTAATTAAAAATAATAGAATAATTGACACCGTGCAGATGACATATCAGGATCATAAAGGTTTCTTTATAGCTCTTGTAAATATATGTGATGAATTAAAAGTAGATATCCCTATATGGACTGCTAAAGAAGACAAATTATTAGATAGAAAAGGAGAAGTATTAATCGCATTGGATAAAAATACGGTTTTGCGAATATGGCATAATCATGTTCATTAGAATCATATGCTATAAAAATTTTTATGAAAATAATAATAGCAAACTTGATCGGTATTCTTGTTATACTTATTTGTATAATAAGAATACCGATTTTAATATTAAGCAATTATTGAAAAAAAATATGATTAGTGTATAATTGATGTGAAAGAATAATAGGAAAACTTTTAATTCATGAAACATTTACTAAAAAAGAGAAGTGTGAGAATGGAAAAGGCGAAAATTGTTCATATAAATACCATAAAGGAAGCAGCAAAAGAATTAAAGAAGATAGGTGTAGATGAAGGTGGGCTACCATTTCTGATCCCTAAAGCTGTGCATCTGGCTATTAAACTGGAAAAGATAAAACCGGTTCCTGCAAACATTTTGAAGCAGGAGATGTTAGCTCAAGGAGGCGACGCTGCTGTTAATCGTGGTGTAATTACACATTCGGTAGCATTTACAGATGTGTTATTATTAGGTACGGTGAAGCAGTATCGTCAGTTAATTAAAAAGTTACGCCTTCAGCCTTTTGGACTTAAAGAAGTGGCTGTTCAAATTGAAGAAATTCTGAATACGTTGTAAGTGTGGATAAATGCTCACAAGTAATCTATTGGCAGCGGTTTATAAGGATGTGAATCATGAACAAGCATAACCGAGTTAATTATACTTATATGTATAGCATGTTTATACTTAGTATTTTATGTTTTATAGGTGGTTTTAGTACTATCAAGCTAAACCCGGGTAATCCCTATGGCATAGGAACTGTTTTTATGGGGGGATTTTTAGGTATCCAGTATTTAAAGGCTAGTGGTAAAACATCTCCGCGTATTATTCGCTGGCTTACATGGGTTACAGTGATTGGCTTTTTGATTGTAGACATATTATTGGTATACAGCGTTATTCTTAAAAACGCTTACATAAAATAGCAATGATAAGCAAAATTATGATAAAGTAGTGTAATAGCTCATGGTTTACAGACTATAGGATTTGTAGTTTTGATTCGGTGAACTATGAACTGTGAACTACCTTAAAGGAGTGCATTAATGCATTATGAAAGCACAAATTCTAAAAGCATTAAAAGAGGGTAGTGAGCAATATATTTCCGGAGAGGAACTCAGCAATAGAATGGGCGTGTCAAGAACAGCAATATGGAAATATATTGCAGCCTTACGCGAGGAAGGGTATGATATAGAATCTTCACCAAGAAAAGGATATAGATTGATTTCATCCCCTGAGATTCTTTCAGCAGAAGAAATACAGGCTGAATTATCTACTAAATTTTTTGGGAAGGAAATCATTTATTTCGATACGGTTACATCAACAAATACCATTGCAAAAGAAATAGCAGGAAAAGACTGCCAAGATGGAACTGTAGTGATTGCAGATCAACAGACAGGTGGTAAAGGTCGGTTGGGGAGAAACTGGAGTTCACCGCCCCATACAGGCATATGGATGTCAATTGTTCTGCGACCGGATATATTACCTTTCCAAGCACCATTTATTACTATTTTAGCGGCCTTGGCAGTGGCTCGCTCTATAAAACAGGTGGCACAGATTGCCCCTAAAATTAAATGGCCGAATGATATCATTTTAAATAGAAAAAAAGTGTGCGGCATACTCACTGAAATGAGTGCCGAGATTGAAAGGATAAATTATATTGTTGTCGGGATTGGGATTAATGTAAATATGGATGCTGAAGATTTTTCGCCGGAAATTCGGGAGATGGCAACATCTATAAAAATGGTAACAGGACAAGCAGTGCAGAGAAAGGTGTTGGTCAGAAAGATACTGGAAAATTTTGAGGAGATTTATGTGAATGCAAACAACAGCAATTTGAAGAATGAGCTAATGGATGAATACAGAAAATATTCACTAACTTTAGGCAGCCGGGTAAAAGTGGTCTATAAAAATCAAGAGATAAAAGGAACAGCAGTAGAGGTTACCGACGAAGGAGAATTAATCATTGAAACGGATGACGGCGTGAAGCAAAAGATAATGTCTGGAGAAGTATCGGTAAGAGGGATATATGGGTATGTGTAGTTTACAGTTAACAGTTCATGGTTTACAGAACTGAATAATATATTTTTGTATAAACTGTTAATGGTGAATTGTAAACTTATTTAATACAAAAGCGTATAAAAAGACTTATTTCTTTATAGTCAAAAATTTAATGTAATAACAGGAGCGATATAAATGATACTTGTTGTAGATGTAGGTAACACCAATATTGTGCTGGGAATTTACAATGATAAAAAACTTGTAACTTATTGGAGAATGGCGACAAATAAAGATAGAACATCTGATGAGATGGGGATGCTTTTTTTACAATTTTTTAACCATGAAGGAATTAAAGCATCTGATATTCAAGCAGTGATTATTTCTTCAGTTGTTCCTCCTATTATGTATTCACTTGAACGTGCAATCAAAAAATATATAAAGGCAGAGCCGATTGTGGTCGGACCTGGTATAAAGACCGGTATGAATATTAAATATGATAATCCTAAAGAGGTGGGGGCCGATAGAATTGTAAATGCTGTAGCAGGATATGAAATTTACGGCGGGCCGTTAATTATCATTGATTTTGGCACTGCTACTACTTTTTGCGCAATTAATGAAAAGGGGGAATATTTAGGAGGTGTAATCTGCCCTGGCATAAAAATCTCAATGGAAGCATTATTCCAACATGCAGCTAAACTTCCAAGGATAGAACTTGTGAAGCCTAAAAGGGTAATAGGGAAAAATACGGTAAATAGTATGCAGTCAGGTGCAATTTACGGATATGTAGGAAAGATAGATTATATTGTAAATCGAATGAAAGAAGAAATGAATGAAAAATTTTCGGATAAAGCAAGGCCCATTAAAGTCATTGCTACAGGAGGATTGGCTAGAATGATTGCTTCTGAATCCTCTACCATTGATGAAATTAATTCACTGCTTACACTGGAAGGATTAAGAATTATATATGAGAGAAACAGAAACTAATAGGCGGGAGGAATAACCATGTCAATTCAAGAAGAAGCACTTCAACTGCATAAAGACCGACGAGGTAAGATTGAAGTCAAAAGTACAGTAGAAGTCGGCAGTACAAAGGATTTATCCCTTGCATATACGCCAGGGGTAGCAGAACCCTGTAAAGAAATACATAAAAATAAACAAAAGGTATATGATTATACTAGAAAATGGAATTTAGTAGCAGTGGTTACCGATGGAACTGCTGTGTTAGGGCTGGGAGATATTGGTCCTGAAGCCGGTATGCCGGTGATGGAAGGGAAGGCAGTTTTATTCAAAACTTTTGCCGATGTAGATGCATTTCCCATTTGTCTGGATACCAAGGACCCTGAGGAAATCATAAAAGCTGTAAAATACATTGCCCCTACCTTCGGTGGTATTAACTTAGAAGATATTTCCGCGCCCCGATGTTTTGAAATTGAGCGAAGACTTAAAGAAGAACTGGACATACCGGTATTTCATGACGATCAGCATGGTACAGCAGTAGTGGTACTAGCCGGAATCCTTAACGCATTAAAAATTGTAAATAAAAAGATTGAAAATGTGTCGGTGGTAGTCAACGGGGCCGGGTCTGCAGGAATTGCAATTACTAAACTGTTGTTGGCTGTAGGACTTAAAGACATTGTACTATGTGATAAAAATGGAGCCATTTATGAGGGAGCTGACAATTTAAATGCTGTACAAGCAGAAATAGCTAAACTTACCAATCGGAACATTAAAAAAGGCAGTCTAAAGGATGTTATGGCTAATGCTGATATTTTTATTGGCGTTTCAGCACCTAATATCGTAACACAAGAGATGATACAGTCTATGAATAAAAATGCGATTGTATTTGCAATGGCTAACCCTGTGCCTGAAATTCATCCTAATGAAGCAAAAATAGCGGGAGCAAGGATAGTAGGGACCGGACGCTCGGATTTCCCCAATCAGGTAAACAATGTACTTGCATTCCCTGGAATCTTTAGAGGTGCACTGGATGTTCGTGCAAAAGATATTAACGATGAAATGAAGATTGCGGCTGCTTATGCGATTGCCAGTTTGATTACCGATGAAGCGTTAAATGAGGAGAATGTACTGCCCAAGGCGTTTGACCCTCGAGTAACCGAAGCGGTGGCGGAAGCTGTTAAAAAAGCAGCAAGAGCAACAGGGGTAGCAAGATTATAAATAACCTCAGTATATAAACTTAAATGTATTATTACACAAAATTTGAACAGATTTGACTGTGTATAGGCATTGTGTATCTGTAAATTTTATTTTATAATATTATTTGCTTTAAATAAAGAATGTAACATATGTTACATTCTTTATTTAATATATAGGAAATTATACTCGCGTGATTTTCTATACGGTGATATAAACGTATTGTTTTGTTGAGAGGGGTTTTCAAAAGTGCACAAAGAGGTTATCAAACGGCAAGGAAATACATTTCTCATTGTTGTTGGCCTTATTGTTCTAGTATTTATTTTTATGAGCATATTGGAAGAAATGGTTGCCGGGCAGTACAGACTTGTTGTTGATATAGTTAGTCTTGTGCTGTTTACAATACTTGCATTTATCATATTAAAGTATATGGTAGCAGAATTTAAATATATGCTCATAGACACCGACTTAATTTTTCAGAGAATTCTAGGTAATCGGGAATTGGTTGTTCTAGATGTAAATCTTGAAGATATACTTATTATTGCGCCAGCTGGTAGTGATACCTTAAAACAATACGGAAAAATCGACAAAACTTATAACTTATGCAGTTTATCCTTTCGCAAAGGAAAGTATTGCGGTATTTTTAAAGAAAATGGGAAAAAATATAGATTTATTTTTGAACCAAGTTTAAAGTTAATCAAGCTTTTAAAAAGAAGTATACCGGAAAAAGTTTTTGATGCATAAAAAGCAAGCGAATGGTATTTTGGACCATTCGCTTGCTTTTTATGTCAAAATCATTAATATTTTGACAGTATCTGAAAGGGTATGATATAATTTTAGCAGTATGTATAGCTTGAGGTATGTGTAAATGAAGCACAAAAAGACAATGATTTTAATCAGTGAGCTTATTATTATTTTTGTCCTTTTAGCATGTTATTATTTCATATTTTGGGACAAACCGCGGGCGATGGATAATGAAGCAGAAAGTACAAAACAAGACAATGCAGCAGGTATACTTAAGAATTTATATACTGCTAAACAGGTGCAGATAGAAGATGAAGTCGGTCCTAAAATTAAAGCGGAAATTGAAGTTTCAAATAATATCGTTAATATAAAGCAGGATATTTTTTTAAAAGATGCTGTGGATGCTATACATTTATATATCCCATCTTATAATGCTTTAAAAATCACATTAAAAAACGTGTCAGCAGAGAGAGGACTTTTGAACATTATAAGAGGAGATCATAATCTAAAGGTTGATTTTGAAGAAAAGCAGGATAAGATTCACTTAGAATACGAAATAGTTTTAGATAAAAAGCGGGACACCCTTTCATACTCTGATAATTTTATTTTTTTGACCAATTTTCTTATAACCCCTGCAGTGTATAAAAACGGTGCTCCTCTTTTTGTGTACAAATCCTCCTTTGGTGACCCTTATCTATATGACATTAATAATTACGATATAAAATTAACAACCGATAAAAGGTTACAAATTTATGCACCGGGGAAGATAGACGAACAAATCATAGGTCGGGAAAAAATCACGGTATTTCAAGCTGAAAATATAAGGGATTTTCCAATTATATTATTTAGAAATGCAGAGGTGCACACCGAAAAATATGGAGATATCGATATTTATTATATTGATGCTTATGCGGCAAAAGATTACGTGGAAAGTGCCCTCCAATTTGCTTCATCTAATATAGGCCCGTATCCGTACAAGGAACTTTTGGTTGTGAAAGCACCTCTTTTACAAAAAGGAATGGAATTTTCCAACACCATTTTTATAGGCGATGATTGCTTTGACAATCAGGAAGTGTTGAAAAGGGTAACGTATCATGAAGTATTGCATCAATGGTTTTATGGTATAATAGGTACTGACCAATTAAACGAACCTTTTTTTGACGAAGGACTTGTAAATTATCTTGCGCTAATGTTAAGTAATAGCCAAATTACAGGATATTATAACCCAAAGCTGTTTCAACTGCAGCTTAAGGATTACAGTTCAAAAGACGAATATTATAGATTGGTTTATTATGATTCGGCTGTATATTTTTATACGCTTCATAAAAAAATGGGAGATGACTTTTTCAAACTCCTCCAGCGGATATATGCAAAAGGAAAGTTTTCCATTGTTTACTTTGATGAATTCTTGAACTACACTAAGGAATTTTTAGGGGGTAATTAACTTTGTTGAAGACAGTAACAAATGAAAATATAGAAAAGTATAAATTATTTTTGCAAAACCACCCCAAAGGACATTTCATGCAGTCTCCGGAGTGGGCTGCAGTGAAATCTAACTGGAAAAACGAGGTGGTTATTGTAGAAGATGACCGTGGTAATATAAAAGGCTCTATGAGTATATTGATAAGAAAAATTCCTTTTTTTAATCATACCATTATGTATGCTCCTCGCGGTCCCGTATGTGATCAGCATGATTTGGATACAATGAAAAAGTTGTTGGATGGGGCCAAACAGCTTGCCAAAAAATATAAAGGATATGTACTTAAGATAGACCCGGATATCGAAAAAGAAGATGAAGTATTCGGGAAAATGGTGAGAAGCTTAGGGTTTAAGGTAAAAAATGATTCTAAAAACTTCGAAGGCATTCAGCCAAGATTTGTATTCCGACTTGATATAAAGGATAAAACAGAAGAGGAATTAATGCAGTCCTTTCACAGCAAAACAAGATATAATATAAGACTTGCAGGTAGAAAAGGCGTAAAAGTCAAAATTGGTACAAGAGAGGATTTACCGGTATTTCACAAGGTGATGATGGAAACAGGTATTAGAGATAAATTTGTAATAAGAAGCCTCGAATACTTTCAAAAGATGTATGACTGTCTTGGTTCCAAGCACCTCAGACTTTATCTTGCTTATTATAAAGGACAACTTATTGCAGGAACAATAGCAATACTGTATGGGAATAAGTGTTGGTATTTGTACGGGGCGAGCAGTAATGAACATAGAAATGTAATGCCTAACTATCTGTTACAGTGGGAAATGATTAAATGGGCTTTAGAAAGCGGATGCGATATATATGATTTTAGAGGAATATCCGGAGATCTTGATGAAAGTAATCCGCTATATGGGCTTTACAAATTTAAAAAAGGATTTAATGGAAAATTTACTGAGTTTATAGGAGAACTTGACCTAGTGTTTAATCCACTTATTCATTTTGCGGTAGAAAAGGGAGAGAAGTCTTTTAGGGAATTCAGAAGAAAACTGTTTACTTTAAAGAATAAAAATAAGGGGTAAAGATGAGGGTGTTATGAAAAAACTGGTAATAGAGAGGGAGAAACTAAAACACAATATTGATATTATAAAGCAACTGGCTCGTTCAGGAGAACGTGCTGCAGAAATTATAGCAGTACTAAAAGGAAATGGATACGGGTTAGATATATTAAAATTTGCAGACTTTTTAATTGAAAACGGTATAGATTTTTTTGCAGTCTCTGAAGTACAGGAAGCGGTATTTTTAAGAGAAAATGGTTTTGACAACAGGATACTTCTTTTATCATCTACAGGTATAAAAGAAGAAATAGAACTAATTGTTAAAAACGATATCATTCCTACTATTGGTTCGGAAAATACGGCGATAGCTGTTAATGAAGCGGCGAAAAAATTTAAGAAGGTAGTGCATGCACATTTAAAAATCGACACGGGGTTTGGACGATTCGGGTTTTTGCCGGATGAAATGGAAAAAGTAGCATCACTGCTTAAATCCCTTGACAATATCATAATAACCGGTACATTTTCCCATCTGTCTTTTTCATTTGCAAAAGACCGTCAAAATGTACAAATTCAGTTTGATAAATTTTTAAAGAGTATTGAAATATTAAAACAAAATGGAATTGAGCCCGGTATGCGGCATATTGCCAATTCAAGTGCTTTTCTGCGGTTTAGTGATATGCATCTTGATGCAGTTAGGATTGGTTCTGCATTCTTAGGTAGAGTTGCAGTTGAAAATGTCTATGGTCTTAAGAAAATCGGATATTTAAAAGCAAGTATCACAGAGATCAAAGAACTTCCTGAAAATCACTTTATTGGATACGCTAATACTTATAAAACTGCTAAACGAACGAAGACTGCCATTGTTCCGGTTGGGTATAAAGACGGTTTTGGAGTGGAAAAAGCAAAGGACATATTTAGATGGATAGATATTTTAAGATATATCTATCATGATCTCAAACTCTTTTTAAGCAGTAAATTTATCTATGTTCGGGTGAATGGTATAAGAGCCAAAATACTTGGGCGAATCAGTATGTACAATATTGTTGTAGATGTAACCGATATGGATGTGCAAATAGGGGATGAAGTAATATTGGAAGCAAACCCAATTCTAATAGAAAGTTCAATATCAAGAGAATATGTATAATTGTTTATAGTGCACAGTTAACAGTTTATCGTTTATCGTAAATAAACTGTTAACTGTTTTTTCAATGTATCACTTTCTCTTGGGCGTATATTTTTTATTTGAAGAATATTATGGAGAAAGGCTCTTAGTCTTGTAGCTCGGTGATTGGAATAATCTTCTTCAAATAAATTAAACGCACCTATTTCTCTTTGTTCTTAAGGAGGACGTATATGACATATAACACACCTTTGTATAGTGCTCTAATAAATTATACAAAAGAAAATAAAATTCCTTTTCATATGCCCGGTCATAAACAGGGAAGCGGAATTTCTGCCCGATTTAAAACCAGTGTATTCGATATTGACCTTACTGAACTTTTAGAAACGGATAACCTGCATGCACCGGAAGGGCCTATACAGGAAGCGCAGCAGTTGGCAGCTGCTGCTTTTGGTGCGCAACATAGCTTTTTTTTGATAAACGGGTCCACCTGTGGGATTCAAGCGATGGTGGCAAGTATATGTAATCCTGGCGATATACTGATTGTAGACAGGAATTGTCACAGTTCGGTGATTTCTTCCCTCATATTGTGTGGCGTTACGCCCAAATATATTTATCCCGAATATATTGCTGATTTAGGGGTGGTAGGAGGTATTCATCCGGCCAAAATTCAGGAAATGTTAATACAATGCCCGCAGGCAAAAGGCGTGCTTATTACCAGCCCTACCTACTATGGCATATGTTCGGATGTAAAAAAGATAGCCCAAATTGTTCACAGCCATGGCAAGATACTCTTAGTGGATGAAGCCCATGGGGCGCATTTTTGCTTTCATAAAAAATTACCGCAAAGTGCGCTTCAGGCAGGTGCAGATATGTGTGTACAAAGTGCGCATAAGACGCTACCTGCATTAACGCAAAGTTCATTGTTACATGTCAATTCTGATAGAATAGATTTACCTCGGCTAAAAAGTTGTTTGAAGCTTTTTCAAAGCAGCAGTCCATCCTTCATTTTGATGGCATATTTGGACATTGCGAGAAGTATCATGCAAAACAGTGGGGAGAAAATGTTAAATGATTTAATAGAGTGGACAGAGGAATTGAGAGACCGAATAAATCGTATCGGTAAAATATATTGTTTAGGAAAAGAGTTAATTGGCACCTGTCATATTCAAGATATGGATGCTACCCGGGTGGTTATTCATTTTGGCAAATTAGGTTTGACAGGGTATCAAGTGGCTAGAGAGCTGAATATGCGATATAATATCCAGGTAGAGATGGCAGATTTTCATAATATTATATGTATTGTATCTCCAGGGAATAATAAACAGCAGTTGGAATATTTAGGGCAATGTAGTCAGCAAATATCATCTATCATATACAATAAGAAAACATTTAATAGAACCGGTTATATAAAGCCTATATTTAAACAACCACCAATAGGTCAATATACAATTACACCTAGAGAAGTATTTTATAGCGAGAGTGAGATAATTCCTATAGAAAAAGCTGTAGATAGAGTATGTGCCGATACCATTGTCAGTTTCCCTCCCGGTATTCCTATTTTATGTCCCGGAGAAGTGGTATGTTATGATATAATAAAATATATATCGGAAATTATAGCATGTGGAGGTAAAGTGGTAGGGCTGGAAGATGGATGTAATATAAGGGTAGTAAAAAATTAGTGGTTTATTTTATTAGAAAAAGATATAATTGATATTAAAGAATAATGATGTTATTTTATCAAATTTAAATTTATTACAAACCATTATTTTATAGTAATAAGTTCACAAAACCAATCTATATGCTGAATGCTGAGAACCGTTAACGGTGAACTGTAAACTATCATATCATGATGCTGTCATTGTTGGTATGAATATTATTTTATACTGACTGCGGCATTGCCGACATCAATCAAATAATACGGGAGGTTAAAAAATGAAACTTGTGCTTGCGATTGTACATGATGAGGACGGAAACAGAGTATTAGGGGAACTAAACAAAAAAGGTTTCAGTGTAACCAAGTTAGCTACAACCGGAGGTTTTTTAAGGGCAGGAAATACTACGCTTCTTGTTGGAACCAGCAAAGAGCATGTGCAAACAGTTATTGATATTATTAAGGCAAAGTGCAGCAGCAGAAAGCAAATTGCAACTTCCCCTACGCCATCTACCGGAGCAGCAGGATTATATGTGCCATACCCTGTAGAAGTTGAAGTGGGTGGAGCCACCATTTTTGTAGTTGACGTAGAGAAGTTTGAGAAAGTTTAATGCATCATGAATATTTGTGAGCACTGCTTATGGGGGTTATTCATATGAAAATTCAAGACACACTGAATCAACTTTCCAGATTACGCGGAAGAGTGGAAGTAGATGAAAAAAAGACAACGGAAGCTAGAGCATCAATATTTCATACACAGCTTAAGGTCATGTCAGGACAGAATTATGAGGAACGTTTAGCAGCTATGCTGGATCAAATCAGCAAGCAAGGAGAACGTTTATCTGAACACATTGATATTAAAGAGCTTAAACGCTATAAAAAGCTTATTTCGGAATTTTTATATGAAGCTGTAAACAATTCACATAAATTTCATAAGGATAGCATGTTAGACCGTAGAGGAAGACATCGGGTATATGCTGTCATTAATAAAGTGAATGAGCATCTGGAACACCTTACCCAAGAGGTGTTAAAAGAAGAAAAAAGTAATATTAAAATATTGCAAAAGTTAGATGATATTAGAGGCTTATTATTGGATATACTCATGTAGGAAGTAGGTTATTATGCATTTTAAAGAGATTATCGGTCAGAGAACGGTTATAAAAAGTTTGGAAAATAGTATACGTAATCATATGGTCAGCCATGCATATATATTTGAAGGGCCGGAAGGCATTGGAAAAAAAACAGTGGCATCAATTTTTGCCACTGCTTTAACATGCAAAAGTTTACAGGTTCAACCCTGCGGTGTTTGCACAAGTTGTATAAAGAGTAAAAGTAATAATCATCCCGATATAAAAACCATAGAAGATAATGGAAATCATATTGGTGTAGATATAGTGAGAGAACTTCAGAAAGATATATATATAAAGCCATACGAATCTAATAAAAAGATATATATTATTCCCCGAGCTGATCGGATGACCGTTCAAGCTCAGAATAGTTTATTAAAAATTTTTGAGGAGCCCCCTGAATATGGCGTAATGATTCTGACTACAGTAAATGCTTCTCTACTTTTAAGTACAATTTTATCCCGTGCTATCCTGGTTAGATTTAGAATACATCCGTATGAAGAAATAGAAACATTTTTAAGAAAAGAATATCCGGAGTTAAAAGAAGAAATTTCTTCTTTAGCGATGCTTTCCGGTGGAGTCATTGGCAGAGCAAAAGCAATCGCTTCGTCAGAGGAATTCCGTGATATGAGACAAGAAGTAGTAGAAGTGATTACCAGATTGTTAAGTGATAGTGAATGGGATGTTTTAAATGTAATCAACTATTTTAATGACCACAAGCATATCATTGAGTTGATTTTGGATTTTCTATTATTGTGGTTCAGGGATATTTTATTTATAAAAGAATTACACAGTGAAAGTATGGTAATAAATATAGATATGAGAGGCAAACTACACGAATTTTCAAGAAAGGTTTCTAGTCGTGCAGTGTGCAATATTATAGATATCATTCTTGATATAAAGAAAAAGATAAGCATGAATGCAAATTATACTTTAGCGATAGAAACCATGCTTATAAAGAGTTGGGAGGAAGTACATGGTAAAGGTAGTAGGTGTGCGATTTAAACCGGCAGGGAAAATATACTATTTTGACCCTGATGGCTTAGCAATAGAAAAAGGACAAAATGTTATTGTTGAAACGGCAAGAGGTATAGAGTTTGGTGAAGTAGTAGTGGGGGGCAGGGAAGTCAGTGAAAAAGACATTGTGGCACCACTAAAAAAGGTGATGCGTATTGCTACTGAAGAAGATATAGCACAGGTAGAAGACAATAACAGAAGAGAGAAAGAAGCTTATAACATTTGTTTACAAAAGATAAAAGAGCATAATTTGGAAATGAAACTAATCGATGTAGAGTATACTTTTGACAGAAATAAAGTTTTATTCTATTTTACAGCTGATGGAAGAGTGGACTTTCGTGACTTAGTGAAAGATCTTGCGGCTATTTTTAAAACAAGAATTGAATTAAGACAAATTGGTGTCCGAGATGAAGCAAAAATGTTAGGTGGATTGGGCGTGTGTGGACGACATTTATGCTGCTATTCTTTTCTAAGTGAATTTGAACCGGTATCTATCAAAATGGCGAAAGAACAGAATTTATCTCTAAATCCTAATAAAATTTCGGGAGCATGTGGAAGATTGATGTGTTGTCTAAAATATGAACAGGATACTTATGAGGAAGTGATTGCAAAAACTCCGAAAATCAATGCACTTGTATCTACTCCACAAGGAACGGGCGTGATAATCAATGTAAGCCTATTAAAAGAAACTGTAAAAGTAAAGTTAGATAAAGATAATGAAAATGTGTTGCAGACCTTTCATATTTCGGAGGTGAAAGTGCTTAAAGATGTAGAAGTACAGGAGGATGAAGATGTTTTGAATGAATTAAAACATCTTGAAGATATGTAAGCTTAAGTATATAAAGTTAAATTTTCATTAAATATAAAAAAAGTGTTTGCAATTTACCATTATAGTGGTAAAATAAAATCGATAATCTAAGGAGGTGTTTAAAAATGGCATATTTTATTACAGATGCTTGCATAAGCTGCGGAGCGTGTGAACCAGAATGTCCAGTATCTTGTATATCCCCTGGCGATGATGTTTATGTTATTGACAAGGAAGTTTGCATAGACTGCGGTGCTTGTGCAAATGTTTGTCCAGTAGACGCGCCACAGCCAGAATAATAAATTAAATGATATAAAAAAGACCTGGGGTTTATCTCAGGTTTTTTTTATAATGCATAAGAAAGTATTTTTTTTCTTTAGCTTTACACTTTCTGTTAAATGCGTTTCAAAAAAGACTTCATTATAAATTACTTCTTTTAGAAGTTTTTTTTATAGCCTAAGAAAGTATATCTGCAAGATATACTTTCTGGCT
>JASGMB010000036.1 GCA_030156665.1 Clostridiales bacterium | reverse complement strand
CATAATTCAGGCACTTTATTATTTGCTTTACACAGTTCTTCGGTAAATTGAAAACCATATTTTTTTAACCAATCTTCTATCATCCACTGAGGATGGGAATAAGATACTTTTAAATACTCAATAGAATTTTGTTCTTTATTAGGAAATTTGATATTATTTTTATTCCTTGATACATTACGTAATACTGCATTAACAAATTTAGCAGATGCATAATGCCCATATTTTTTTGCCAAATTAACACTTTCATTACATGCGGCAGAATCAGGAATTCTATCATGATAAATAATCTGATATATGCCTATTCTCAATATATTTAAAATCCAAAGAGATAACTTATTCTTTTTAACAGTTGAAAACTGCGATATTATAAAATCTAATGTTAATTTGAATTTCATTATACCATAAACTAATTCTGTAGTTAAACCTCTATCTACAGCTTTATAATCCGTATTTTTAAGGTATTTTTTTAATGCAATATTCGCATATGCATCATTTTTTTCTATTTCATATAATATTTTGAGTGTTGTCTCTCTTGGTGAAATATTTTTGTACATTTGTAAACTCCTTATAGGTAGTGTCTATATATCCAACAAATCAGTAATTGCTCCATTAGACATAAAAATCGCGTTACATTTGTAACGCAAAATAGACCCTGAAAATTAATCTCTATCTCTTCCTATACCTGCAATTAGAATGAGTCGTAGTAAATTAGCAATACCGACCGCCGCTGCTGCCACATAAGTGAGTGCAGCTGCATTTAATACCTTTTTAGTAGGTTTTAGCTCTTCTCTTGAAAGAAACCCTCCAGTTTCTAATATTTCTAATGCTCTACCGCTGGCATTGAATTCTACAGGAAGCGTTATCACCTGAAATGCCACAACGGCAGTAAATAGGATGATACCAAAATTCACCAAAGGTTCTATACCTACAATCAAACCAATAATTGCCAACGGAATTGCTGCAGTGGAGCCAATATTTGCAATTGGCACCAAACTATTTCTAAAAATCAGTGGGGCATAAGATACTTGATGTTGAATAGCATGCCCAGTTTCATGTGCTGCAACCCCAATTGCAGCTACCGAACTATTAGCATAAACTGATTGTGAAAGGCGAACAACTTTCGTTCTTGGATCATAATGGTCTGATAAATGTCCATCTATCATCTCTATTCTCACATCATGAAGCCCCTGGCTATCTAAGATTTCTCTAGCAATCTGAGCTCCTGTATACCCTCTAATATTTCTAACATTGAGGTATTTATTAAATGTGCTTTTTACTTTACTTTGTGCATAAAGTGCAAAAAATAAAGCTGGCATAACAAGTATGATATAATAAGTATCTGGCCAAAATAGTGGCATATTTTATCCCTCCTATTTAAAGTTTGCTAATAATCTTAGTTTACATCTATAAAGCCAATATTTCAATCTTTAATCCAGTACCAGTTAATTATGAACCATTTTATTATCTTTTTCTTCTAACAAAATTCTCTCTATTGTATCTTTTATTTTACCTACATCTACTTTTGTATTAATACAAGGTCCTTCCGGTGTAAGGTTTTCAATTGCAATTACCGGAATATAATCTACATCCAATATTCCACTGATCAGATCTCGGCTACAAGCAACTGAAATAATTATTGCCGGTTTGTTTTCTTTAATTGCTTTTCGTGCCATTGTTCCACCAGAAGCAATACAAACTTTTACATGATACTGTTCAGCAATATCTAGTATTTCTGTAATATCACATTTGCCACACCTTCTACAGTTAAAAGGGTCATTGGTAACTTTATAGCCACATTTTGCCCACTGTAAACAGTGTGGTACAAGTATTAATATTTCATCACTCTTAAACTTAGGATTAGATGAATTTACAATTATATTATTTATATCTACGAAAAAACCACGCATGGTATTCTTATCAATGCTCAATAATTTTGCCAACTCTAAGGCAACAGCCATAATGGGTTTTATAAATTTACCGATTATTAAAGCAAAACCTTTATTGATTTTTCCTTGTTTATAAGCAATAGTAATCATATAGATGAGCAATCCTGCAAAAAGAACAATAGCAAATACCATAATGATTAATAATAATACTATTAAATTATAGGTTGTCTCATCTACATATAAATATACCATTAATGCTATAAACAACACTGCAAGCGATAGGACAACAAATGCTTGTGAAATTTTAAAAAAGACTTGAAGCTTCTCTTTTTTATAATCCATAATTAACCTAAACATTCTCCAAATTCAATAGAATGTCCTCTCAAATATTCATCAACCTTCATTCTCTTTCCGCCCTCAAATTGCACTTCTTCAATAATAATACAATTGTTATCCCCAGCTTTTACAGCTAATCCTTGACCTTTTATATGTTTTAAAATAATTCCTGGTACACCATCAGTACAGTTTTTCACTATATCCACCGACCATATTTTCATAATGCGTCCTTTATAATAAGTAAATGCCACAGGCCAGGGATTTAGTCCTCTTACTAAATTTTTTATCTCAATTGCAGGTTTTGCCCAATCGATCTTCGCTATCGATTTATCCAACATCGGTGCATATGTAGCCTGTTGATGTGGTTGAGGCATTCTTGGTATTGAACCTTTTTCCACTAACGCAAGCGTCTCTTTTAATACTTCTGCACCTAATGCTGATAGTCGATCATGTAGCTCACCAGCTGTTTCATTACTCCTTATTTGTGTTTTTTTCTTTAAAATCATATCGCCGGTATCCATACCTTCATCCATAAACATTGTTGTAATACCTGTCTCCTTTTCACCATTTATTACTGCCCACTGTATAGGACCGGCACCCCTGTACTTCGGCAGCAAAGATGCATGTACATTGATACAACCATAATTAGGATACTCTAAGATATATTTAGGTAAAATTTTGCCATAAGCCACTACTACAATAAGGTCAGGCGCAAGTTTTTTTAAAGTATTTTCGAAAGCATTATTTTTAAGGGTTTTAGGTTGATACACAGGAATGCCTTTTTGCAGCGCATATTCCTTGACAGGTGGTTGAGCTAATTTGTGTCCTCTCCCTTTTGGTTTATCTGGCTGTGTTACAACACCTATAACGTTATAGCCTTCATTTGTTAACATATCAAGGCATGGTACAGCAAATTCTGGTGTACCCATAAACAATACTCTCATTTTATCACCTCTATCTTTCTAGTGGATAGTAGAAGTACAAAACTCAAAACATTGAAAGTTAGCACTAACGGATACTTTAAATTTTATTCCTCATTCGGGTCAACAAACCTTATTGCTTTATCAATAAATAATTCACCATTTAAGTGATCAATCTCATGGCACAAAGCTCTTGCCAGCAATCCTGTCCCTTCTACACGAATCTCTTCTCCGTTTCTATTTAATGCTTTTACAATCACTTTTGCAGGACGTTCCACTTCCCCCAGTTTACCGGGTACACTCAAACACCCTTCAACTTCCATTTGTTTCCCTTCTATATGAACAATTTCCGGATTAATCAGTTCAATGATTCCCTCTCCTACATCTATGACTACAACTCTCTTTAATATACCAACTTGCGGAGCAGCTAGCCCTACGCCATTTGCATTTCTCATTGTTTCTGCCATATCATCTAATAATATAAGCACATTTTTATTTATACTGTCAACAGGTCGTGAAACTTTGCGCAAAACATCATCGCCAACTTTTCTAATCACTCTTGTTGCCATTTTCATACCTCCTAGAGCATATTTATCGGATTCATATCAACACTTAAGTTAATTCCGGAGTTTTTTTTGTTACCATAAAATTCATAAAGTATATCACGTAATAGCTGTCGAATTTCATAGCTATCTGTACATTTTAACAAAGCTCTCCATCTATGTTTATTTTTTATTTTAGATATAGGTGCAGGTGTTGGACCTAAAATTTCATTACAAAGTTTATTGTACCCATTTTCTTTGATTCGCTTCTTTAAATAATATATTATTTCTTTTATTTTTTGTATGACAGCTTGTTCATTTGTGCCACTAACAAGTATCGATACAATTTGGCAAAAAGGGGGATAATGTAACAGTTTGCGTATTCGTATTTCATGATTATAAAATGCTAAATAATCATGATTTTTTGCTACCTGTATTGTAAAATTATCCGGTTGATAGGTTTGAATAATCGCTCGACCTTCAATACTCCCTCTTCCTGCTCTTCCACAAACTTGAGTAATAAGTTGAAATGTTCTTTCAGAAGAACGGAAATCATCAATATTCAAGGACATATCAGCAGCTAAAACTCCTACCAATGTCACATTAGGAAAATCTAAACCTTTAGAAATCATCTGTGTACCTATTAAAATATCTATCTTTTGTTCTTTAAATGCACTAAGTATTTTTTCATGAGAAAATTTACTGCCAGTAGTATCTACATCCATTCTGATTACTGAAGCATCAGGAAATAGATGTTTTATTTCTTGTTCGACTTTTTGTGTCCCTATACCAAAATGTCTTATATAATTGCTGTTACATTTCGGACAAAAATTCACATTATTTATTTTATGCCCACAATAATGACACACAAGTTTGTTACTATTTATATGATATGTTAAAGATATATTACAATGAGGACAAGTTAAAACATGCCCACAATTTCTGCAAGATACAAAGGTGGAAAAACCTCTTCTATTAAGAAACAATATCGTTTGTTGTCCATTGTGTAAATTATACTCTATCTCCTCTTTTAATTTAATACTAAAAATGGATTTATTTCCGTTAGCCAGCTCTGCCCGCATATCTACAATATTAATTACAGGTAATGGAGCGTTATTATATCTATTTATCATTTGGGTAAGTATATATGCTCCGGATTGAGCTTTATAATAGCTTTCAATGGAAGGAGTCGCCGAACTTAGTAACACCACCGCATTTTCATTATTACTTCTCTGTTGGGCAACTTCCCTAGCATGGTATCGAGGAGGTAATTCAGATTTATACGAATTTTCATGTTCCTCGTCCAAAATGATAATACCTAAATTGCGAAAAGGTGCAAAAATCGCCGATCTAGCCCCAACCACTACATCTACCTCTGAAGCTTTAATTCTTTTCCATTGGTCATATCTTTCCCCAAGAGAAAGTCCACTATGAAATACAGCAACCCTGGAACCAAACCTACTCATAAAGCGTTCGACCATTTGAGGAGTTAACGAAATTTCAGGAACCAACACAATTGCTTGTTTACCGCCCGAAATAACATCATCTATAATCTGAAGAAAAACTTCCGTTTTTCCACTGCCTGTCACTCCTCTTAGCATGATGGTAGTAGGCTTTGATTCATTTATTTTCTGTTTTATTAATTTTATCACATTTTTTTGTTCTAGGGTAGGTTTATATGCAGTGGTTCGCTTAAAATCTTTTTTTATACAAGGGTTTCTCATTATTACATGGTCTTTATATTGAATTAGTCCCTTTTTATACAATAAATTTAATGTATTATAAGAACTTTGTGAAAACATAACAAGGTCAGTCAAAGAAACAAATTCGTTTTCCAATAGTATTTCTAGCACTCTTGCTTGTGCCGGAGCTTTCTCTTTCATCTTGTCTAAATAGTACAAAGCTTCTTCGCTAGTAACACCTAAATACGCAAGCCGAACTGTTTTTTCTTTGACTACTGAGTAATATTCATTTGAAATATGAACGATTTTTTTCTTTTGCAGTGCTTTTATGGAATTTCTGACATTTGAATTTTCCATCATAGACGTTAGTTGAGAATATTCTAAACGACCTTCATTTTCTTGTAAAAGAGTAATTACTTTTCTCTGTACTGGTGAATTTTTAATTTTTTCTTTAATATCTATATCATTTACTCTGTCATTTAGTATAATCCATTCTTGACACTTTAGACCAATTCCTGGTGGCAATATTGCCTTTATCGCTTCATAATATGTACACAAATACCTTTCTCTCATCCATTTAATAAGTGCAATCATTTTTTCATCGAATAACGGTGTTTCATCTACAATATCATATATTTCTTTAAGATTTGACATTTTACTTTGATGAACTAAATTTATAATAAAAGCTTCTTTTTTTCTATTTCCGTATCCAAATGGAACTAAAACTCTCACACCCACTTTTATGTTTTTAGCTTTTTCTTTTGGAATTAGATAATGAAATACCTTATCTACATTTTTAGATGAATTATTTACTACCACTTCTGCAATTTTTTTTTCTTCCACAAATACTACCCCATTTCAAAAATGCTCACCCATAAGGGGTGAGCACTACTGTAGTTTTTAATTATATCATAAACTTTTAAATATCTAAAGTATATGCGTTAGGGAAAAACTTGGAAGCATATTTTCATATATGTATCATACGAATAATCCTAATGAATTTCTGGAATTAATGTTTTTTTTTGTGTATTGCTAGAGCTTTGTCCAATATCACATAAGCTAATTCATCTTTTGTCATAATGGGCATGTTTTCAATATCTCCATTTTTATTTATCAATGTAGCTATATTTGTATCAACCGCAAAACCCGCACCTTTTTCAGATAAATTATTTGCTACAATAAGATCAAGATTCTTTTTTATCAGTTTTTCTTTTGCATATTCTTTCAAAAGCTGAGTTTCCATTGAAAAGCCAATTAAAACTTGATTTGTAACTTTTTTACCTAATTCCATAAGAATATCCGGGTTTTTTGTAAGCTGTATTTCTAAATCATTTTGCTGTTTCTTTATTTTATGCTTTTCCGACTTTAATGGACGGTAATCACTGACAGCAGCCGCTTTTATTATAATATCTGCCTCTTCAAAATGTGCCATCACAGCCTCATACATCTCCAAAGCAGAATTTACATCTATCATCTGTATACCCTTTATAGGTTTTAAATTTGTCGGTCCACTCACCAGCGTAACCTTTGCTCCCCGGTACTTTGCAACTTTAGCAATGGAATAACCCATTTTCCCGGACGAATGATTTGTAATAAACCTTACAGGGTCTATCGCTTCTCTGGTAGGACCTGCAGTTACTAAAACATTTAAATCTTTTAAATCTTTATCAAATGCTACAGTTTGTTTAATTATTTCAATAATGTCATCAACATCCGCAAGTTTACCCTGTCCTATATCACCACAGGCTAAACGCCCAACTTGTGGTTCAACGAAAATATATCCAAGTGCTTGTAGACGTTGAATATTTTTCTGCACAATTATATTTTCAAACATATCGCAATTCATTGCCGGTGCAATGATTACAGGACTCTTAGTTGCCATAATAGTTGTTGATAACATATCATCCGCAATACCATTAGCTATCTTTCCAATCATATTAGCGGTTGCAGGAACAACAATAAACAAATCTGCTTTTTGTGCAAGAGAAATATGCTCAATCTCCCATGAACGAGGCTCTTGAAACATATCATAAATAACATAATTCTGAGACAAAGATTGAAAAGTTAGTGGACTAATAAACTCACGTGCGGAACGTGTCATAATAACATGAAGCTCTGCATTTAATTTTTTTAATTTACTTATAATGTCTGCAGATTTATAGGCAGCAATCCCTCCACAAACACCTACAACAATAGTCTTCCCTTTTAACATATATATCGTCCTTAATGATTTATTTAATTGAATCTTTAGTTCTGTGATATGTAATTTTATTTTCTGCAATTTCATTTACCGCTATAGTAACCGGCTTATCAGAATTACAATTTACTAATTTAGGTGCTCCTTCAGCTATAAGCCTGGCTCTCTTAGCAGTCGCAACCACTAATGTATATCGGCTGTCTACTTTTTCCATTAATAAATTAATTGATGGATATATCATATATTACACACCTCTTTTATGATTTCTTCATTTCGTTCTATTTTA
The DNA here is from genome assembly GCA_030156665.1 of Clostridiales bacterium. Lineage (GTDB taxonomy): Bacteria > Bacillota > Clostridia > SK-Y3 > SK-Y3 > JASGMB01. Next base: position 8,483 of record JASGMB010000036.1, on the reverse strand, counting down.
CTCTTTTCGGCAATGATTATTGCTTCCAGCTTCTTTACCGCATTTTCTACTTCATCATTTACTACTATATAATTATATTTATTAATATGTGTAAATTCTAGTCTTGCAGTGTTTAATCTTTCGTTGATTACTTCTTGGCTTTCCGTTCCACGATTGGTAATTCTATTTCTTAATTCTTCAAGAGACGGCGGAAGGACAAATATATATATACCATCAGGATATTTGTCTTTAACCTTGAGTGCACCTTGCACTTCTATTTCAAGAATTACATCTCTACCTTCCTGTAACATTTGGTCCACGTATTTTTTGGGCGTTCCATAGTAGTTATTACAAAAAGCAGCCCATTCTAATAATTCATCCTTAGCAATCATCTCTTTAAATTGTTGTGTAGTCTTAAAATAATAGTTAATCCCCTCGGTTTCACCTTCTCTCGGAGCACGTGTTGTTGCAGATACTGAAAGAAACACATTGGGGTTTCTTTCTACAAGTGCTTTACATATTGTGCCTTTTCCAGCTCCTGAAGGACCAGATACTACTAAAAGAACACCTTTATTCTTCATCTCCAAGCTCCTCTTCTTCTACAGGTGCAGCATCTTTAGCAGTTAGCCTATGTGCAACAGTTTCCGGCTGGACTGCGGATAAAATAATATGGTCACTGTCAGTAATAATAACCGCTCTTGTCCTTCTACCATAAGTTGCGTCTATCAACATACCTCTATCTCTAGCTTCTTGTATAATTCTTTTGATAGGGGCTGATTCAGGGCTAACAATTGCAACTAGTCTATTAGCGGAAACGATATTGCCAAAACCTATATTAATTAATTTCATAGTGTGTCCCTCCTATTTATTCAACACCAAACCTGATTACTTAAAAGTTTAGTATTTAATTTTATTATATAATTTTTTACATCATCTTTAATAATTATAACTTATTCTATATTTTGTATCTGCTCTCTTAATTTTTCAATTTCAGACTTTATTTCTACCACCCGCTTTGAAATATATAGATCATTCGCTTTCGAACCAATTGTATTAATTTCTCTGTTCATTTCTTGAATTAAAAAGTCTAATTTTCTACCTACCGGTTGGTCGCTATTTAACATTACATCTAATTCTGTTAAATGGCTTTTTAAACGTACTATTTCTTCAGCAATACTTATTTTATCTGCAAATATGGCGACTTCTGTAAGAAGCCTATTTTCATCAACTGGCACATTATTAAGAAATTCTTTCACTCTTGTTTCTATTTTTTCTCTATATTCATTTACCACTTGCGGAGACCTTACTTCAATCTCATTCACAATATTGACAATATCCTTTCCTCTTGTACTAAGATCTTGTGCTAAGCGTATTCCTTCCCTTGTTCGCATTGCTATAAAATCTTTTATAGCTAATTCAAGAGCTTCTTTAACACTCCCCCACAATCTTTCCTGATCTTCTTCCTTTTTTTCAATTTTAAAAATATCACTATATCTAGCAATAGTAGATACTGTAATATCGTCCTGTAAATTAAAAATATCTTTTAACTGTTTAATCGCGCTTATATAACTGGCTGCAAGCCCTTCATTAAGAAGAACTAACTTATTGTCCTCTTCATAGGAATCTATTGAAATATATATGTCTACCTTTCCCCGTGAAATATAGTTTTGTAAATATTCTCGAACTCTATCTTCTAAAAAGCTATAATACCTTGAGATACGTATAGAAAAATCTGCATATCTGTGATTAACAGATTTTATTTCCACTACAATATCCTTATTCTCCTTCCGTAGCTCACTTCTTCCATAACCCGTCATGCTTTTAATCATTTTATGTACCACCTTAATTATTCTCTCAACTTTTATACAGCTAGGACTGAAATAACTTAATATTAATGTATTATAACACAAATTTTAAAAAATAAAATATTCATAACATAAAACATTTTACTAAAATTACTCTTTATTATCATAGCGTATTTTTTACAATTTATAAATAGTTTTTAGGTTAAATAATTTCGGTTGTATAATCAACTACAACCACTCTGCCGTCTTTCTCAATATAATTAAATACCTTAGAAATAATACTGTTTGCATGAGCTGTATTATTTGAAACGCAACAGAAACCTAAAACGGAATACTGCCATTTATCCTGTGCACCTATTTCCGCAATAGATACATTAAAACGAGAGTGAATTTTGGCTATAATACTTTTTATAATTTGGCGCTTTTCTTTTAATGAAAATACTCCCTCAATGGATAAGCTCACTTGACCACTAGCAATAATCATGTTGTACATCCTTTTATTTTTTTCTACTTTTACATTGTATCAATTATACTATGATTGTCAAGATTTAGAATAGAGTCTATTTTTTAAGTTTTATATTTTCTATATTAAGTATTCTATACATTTTTTTAATTTTCTTATATAATGATATAACATATGTTAAAATAAATTTCAGAGGTGATTTTATGCCTTTAGATGGTATTGTGATTTGTTCTTTGGTTCATGAATTTAATAATAGACTGGTAAATGGAAAGATTGATAAAATATATCAACCCGAAAAGGATGAATTAATTTTTTTAATTAGAAACAAAGGAAAAAGTGAGCGTTTGCTTATCAGTGCTAGTTCTAACAATCCCAGAGTTCACTTTACTTCAATAAATAAGCCCAATCCTGATGTACCGCCTATGTTCTGCATGCTGCTCAGAAAACATTTAACCGGAGGTAGGATTGTTGCTGTTACACAACCTAATTTTGAACGAATAATTCGATTTAGTATTGAATCTTATAATGAATTAGGTGATCTAACAGTTAAAAATATTATCGTGGAAATTATGGGCAGGCATAGTAATATTATCTTAACTGATTCTGACGAAAAAATTATCGATAGTATCAAGCATGTTGATATAAATGTAAGCAGCGTAAGACAGGTGATGCCTGGTCTTAATTATTCCACGCCGCCTTCACAAGGCAAAATGAACCCGTTAACTTGTACTGAAGATAATATATTTTCCATTCTGAGTAGTCAAAAAGAAGGATTAAAAGTTGATAAATGCATTGTAAATAATTTTACAGGTATCAGTCCTCTCATAGGAAGAGAAATTTGTTTCCGTGCCTTAAAAAACACCGACTTTTATATCGGTGAAATGAATACGAGCCAACTTAAAGCTATAGCAAGTACGATGTACAAAATTATAAACGAAATAAAAAAAGAACAATTTTCGCCGGTTTTATTATATGATGAAGAAAACAAAAAAGTTGTAGACTTTTCATCTATAATGATTTTTCAATACAACCATTTAATGATGGAGAAAGCATCATCCATAAATGACATCTTAGATAGGTTTTATGCCACACGAGATTTACAAGATAGATTGAAACAAAAATCTTCAGATTTACTTAAAATTATTCATAATAATTTGGAAAGATGTAAAAAGAAATTAGCTATACAACAGCAAAAATTAGGAGAAGTAGCCAATAGAGAACAATTTAAAATTTATGGTGATTTAATTACCGCTAATATATATAGAATTCATCAAGGCATGGAAAGTGTGGAAGTTGAAAATTTTTATCAAGAGGATGAAGTAGCTGCAGGAGAGTATCCTATTATAGAAATACCTCTTAATCCTGAACTTTCCCCTTCTAAAAATGCACAAAAATATTTTAATGAATATACTAAAGCAAAAAATGCTGCAAAAATGGTTACACAGCAAATGAAACTAAATATTCAAGAAATCGAATACCTGGAATCCATTTATGATGCACTTGTCAGAGCTACCAATGAACAAGAATTAAATGAAATTAGAGAAGAACTTATTGAACAGGATTATATTAAACGGAAAAATAAACTAAAATTTCAAAAGCAGACTGTCCTTTCTCAGCCAATGCATTTTATAAGCTCTGACGGAATAGATATATATGTAGGAAAAAATAATAAACAAAATGATTATCTTACTCTAAAATTGGCCCGAAATGAGGATATATGGTTTCATACTAAGGATATTCCTGGTTCTCATACAGTTATTAAAACAAATAACAACAGAAATATACCAACCACTACACTTATAGAAGCTGCGATGTTAGCATCCTATTTTAGTAAAGCTAAGTTTTCATCTAATGTTGCTGTTGATTATACAGCCATAAAGAACGTAAAAAAACCTTCCGGTGCAAAACCTGGAATGGTTATATATGAAAATTATAAAACGCTCTATGTTACACCGGATGAAAAAATTGTTAAAAAATTAAGTAATAACGCAAAAACTAAAAAACAAGGTGATGAGTGATCACTCATCACTTTATTTTTTAGTTAATCTATTAAGAATCTCTTCCCAAATGGTCAATAAAGCTTAAAATTTTGTTAGTTTCAATCATTTTAGAAAAAGAATATTTTTCACTGATAAAATTTAATAAAAGCACAATTATTAAAAGCGAAACACGAAATACAAAATTTTCAATAGTGATAACCATACTTGCTCCTAAAACTATGCCAATAAAATTTGACCCGGTATCACCTAACATACCTTTTGCTTTTAGATCCAATGGAAGATAAGCAACAAGTGCTCCAAGTACAATGTACTGAATGTTTGTCATATTTCCATTCATTAAGAATAATAAAAAAGTGAATATGCTAAAACCTTTTATTGCCCTTCCGGGTCGGGTATCTAATAAATTAATAAAATTAGTTGTTAAACTAATTAAAAGTACATTTACTACAAGTTCATAAAAGATTGTAGATACCTGTAGACTAATAATATAAGATGCAACAATCCCCATTATTGCCTTGAGACCACCTGTTGTAAGTTTGCCTTTTATCAAATTTATTATATGTCCTTTAAAACCTTTTGATAGACTATCTCCAAAAAAATCATCTATAATACCTACAAATCCCATTAAACATCCTGCATAAACTATATACAATATTTCTAGTGATGTGTTAAATCCAAACGGCATTATAAAGCTAAAAACCAAAACAGTACTTAGTATAATTGCAATCCCCATAGATGTTGGAATTTTAATACCCTGAAAGTTGAAAACCACCTGTCCAGTCTCTATCAATAATTTTCGAATCATATTTTGCAGAATATAAGTAAAAATATATCCTAGCATAATTAAAATCAAACTTTGGTACATATACCTATGCATATCCTTTCAACTTTAATCTTTATTTTAAGTTTAATTTATTTTAATTTATATTGAAATGCTTTATTGATAAGTACTTTAATAATATCATACATTTGCTTCCCCCTATGAATAAAACCTTTCAAATCTCTTCCGGTTTCATTATGAGTCATATCTACATCACATTCTAAAATTGTATATCCATTTTTGATAATATCAATTGTCATCCCTACTTCCGCGCCATATCCTGTTCCTATTTCTATTTTCCTTAAAACTTCGATTTTAAACGCCCTCTGTCCCGATAAAATACTTTCAACATATGCTCCTGATAAAAGCCTGGCACCATATCGGCTCACGAATTTAACTATTCCAAAGCCACCCTTTTTCTTTGCCTTTCCAAATTTGGCAATTGCAACATCGCATTTTCCTTGCTGAATTGGGTCAATAATTTTTTTTATTTCTTTGGCACTCTTTCCAACATCCGCATCTAGAAAAACAATGATTTCTCCTTTGCATTTTTCTATGCCTATTTTCAGCGCATTACCTTTTCCACCATTTTTTAGACATCTAAGCACTTTTGCTCCACTCTGTTCAGCAATTTTATAGGTATTATCAGTAGACCCGTCATCTATTACAATAATTTCACTTGACACATGAATAGATTTTATAGATTCTATTGTATCTTTAATACGATTGCTTTCATTAAATGCTGGAATAATTACACTAATTTTATACATAAAATACTCCTAATAATGATTTGTTTTTAGATTTAGCTGTTTATAATTTTCAATATTAAAGTTAGGTAATAAACTGTTGGATGCGTCTTTTATACCAAAATTTCCTTGTACACCTTTTAATACTATTAATAGTGATACTTTACCATAAATCGTATCAATATTATCAACAGTTGAGAATCCTAGCTTTTTAAATGCACTGATAGCTGAATAATTTGAATCAGACTTTTCTACAATAATACTCGGAATATTTAACTTTTTTACTATATTCAACATAGGGATATCAATTAGATCAACATATTCCTTTCCATACTTATTTGGGCTAATCCAAATGATAGAATCGACCATTTTAGAGTAATCCCCTTGAATATCTATATATCCCATATTCGCCATTTCTTCAATAAAACTTATATTTTTCCCTGCCAAAATTGAATACATCAAATTTTTTGCTACATACGTTCCTATATTATTGGTATGCTTTGTAAATAAGTTATTTTCATTCGGCTCTATATGCCTAAATACACTCATATTATCAATTTCATATAAATTTGTTATAGATGTAATAGATAAAACATTTGCACCTGCATACTGTAATAGAGAAGTTATTTCTCCATATATTTCTTTATCACCAGTAGTTATAATTGCTATATTATATCCGTCCAATCTTCCATTCACATAATCTTGAAAAATACAATTGACTAACTGATTTTTTAAATTTAGTTCGCTTGTTAATTTTGTAATTTCATCTTTTAACTGATTATTTTCTTGTGCTACAGACTTTAAGTTTTCACCTAATTGAGTCATTAATTTATTTTGTTGAGATATCAACAATTTTTCTCCGTTTAGTAAGGAACCAATGAATATACCGAGGCCTAGTGCAGTGAAAATTGCTACAACAGTTATAATATGGTATGTAATTCCTTTACTCATCTTTTACCTCCTAGTAAATTCATTTTATTAAAAATCTTAAATGAAATATATTTAATAATATCTGAATAGGAATGTATATTCTTATAACTGCAATAATTGGGATTAGTGCTGAAACCAATACAGGAATACAATAGGAAAGTTTTAATTTATTTGAATATAATTTACTTACACCTTTTGCATCAACTAGTTTTGCACCAATTTTCAATCTAGTAAGCATAGTACTAGCCATACCTTTTCTCCCTTTTTCTAAAAAATCTATGATATTTGAATGGGTTCCTACTGCCACAATAAGGTCTGCTTTTTTCTCATATGCAATAATCATTGCTACATCTTCACTCGTACCGGTAAATGGAAATAATTTTGCTTTAAGTCCTAATTTGTTTATCCTTTTCATTCCAGGAGCTTTACCATCTGGATAAGCATGTACAATAATTTCTTTACATTTTTTAAGACAAGCATCGCTTACACTATCCATATCGCCGACAATAATATCCGGAGTTAATCCAAATTCTAGCAACGCATCTCCTCCACCGTCAACACCAATAAGAACAGGCCTAAAATCTTTAATATATCCTTTAATTGTTTGTAGGTCTTGCTTATAGTTACAACCTCGAACAACTATTAACACATGTCTATTTTCTATATTTGTTTTAATAAAAGATGTATCAATATCTTTTAGTATAATATCTTTTTCTTTATAAGCATATTCTAAAGTATTATCAATAAATTTTTCTAATTCTTTAGAAAAATTTTTATAACTACTCTCAATAAGACCATTAACTATTTCTTCATTTAATATGGTGGGTTTTTTATTATATTGTCTACCATTGATAAATAAATTTGAGTTTTTTATTTCTAGTAAATCATTCTGTTGGACATATTGAAAAAATTCTTCCCCCAAATTATCTAGCACTGTAATACCATTTTGTAACAATAATTTAACACCTTTTGTTGGATAGCGTCCCGAGATACTTCTATTACAGTTTATTACGGCTTTAATTTTTGTTTCAAGGAGCGAATATGCCGCAACTTCATCTAAATCTTCATGACATATAACCGGTATATTATCAGTGTTTAATAATTTAACTAAATCTTTTGTTTTTTTACCTTTACGTATATATCCTTTGATAAACATAAAATCATCCTTAAAATTCTTTCTTAGATTAGTGTTTACAGTAATCTAAATAATATAATTAAAATATTTTTATCTAATTTTTAAAAGATGTTTGCTTTGGTAACGCCAGTGTAAAATGAAAAGAAAACTCCACATCCATGAACATATAAGTAAACATTTATTTTAAATGTCATTAAAAAACACCATATCCTCATTGGTACTCGGCCACCAATAAGGTATGGTGCTTTTGAACGCTCGTGCCGCAATAAACTCACTATTAGTGGGTTTACCCTTACTAGTTTGTACAGTGTAACCAAAAAGACTATCTAATGTTTCTACTTGACCTCTTCCCCATGCCACAAGCGAGTTTGAGATATTATACATAAAAAATTTATTATAATTTTAAACCAATAAACTTCTTCTTATTTATTGGTTTCGCCTTAAATATTTATTAGTGATAAAATTATACACCAATAAAACAAAAAAGACAAGTATTTAGTAAAAAATTGTTACTGTCAAGTAAACATTGGCAATTTTTTTGATACAAATCCACTGCAATAATGTTTGTGCAAATCTGATCGCATTTATTCCACGGTCCTATTGAC
>JASGMB010000035.1 GCA_030156665.1 Clostridiales bacterium | reverse complement strand
TCCCCACTCCACCAACACATCCAGATCCTGTTTGCACTGGTCTAGGGTATATTCTTTAAATATTTCATGCTTCTTTAATTCCTCATAGACCTCTTCCTTGTACATCCAGTACTTGATTTTCTCATATTGAAGATAGAAGAATCTCAAGATCGATCGATACCGCCATGAATTTTCAGCAGCAAGATATTTTGTTTCTGTAATAGGCTTTGTAAGCTTAGTATTTATTTCCATGCGATCCCCTTCATACCTTTCAGATGTTCATCCTATTTCTTGTCATAGATTATACCATTTTGTCAAAATAATATTCAACGGAACATTATCACTTTACAGTAAAATTTATATGAAAATAGTGGGGAGTGGACAGTGGGGAGTAAAACCGAAACCACTAAAAAAGTCCGTTTTAGCAGGAAGAAGGGATGCGACTTGGGGACGGTTCGTCTGTCGAATGTGCTTTTCATGCGACCGAGGAACCGTCCCCATGTCGAAGCCCCGAGCAATCAAGCATATTTTCATGGGTAATACCCATGTCCTTCTTTTATTGTTTAAACGACAAAAACACTTGGGATATTAAGTTTCTATATGGTCAATTTGTTCAAATCATTTATATCAGCTGCCCGTTCGTCTCCTACCAGACCAACAAGCGCATATACCTTTGAAATTGGGTCATATTTATATTCTTTGATCAGCCTGAAATTTTCAATTTCCCCCGCATTTCTCACATGAATCCTGGGACCGGTACAGTGGTACTGTTCACCATCTCCTATACGGATGTGATTATCATCCAGGTAACATATGTCTACTTCGTTGTCTATATACTCTTTTACTCTTCTTTCTATTTCAGCGATATCAATATCAGGTTCATGGGGGAATTCCAGTACAAATCCGTGCTTTACGTCGCTATGAACCTGAGGATGCTTGAACCCAAATTCTTGTTCCAGCACCTTGCAGGTTAGATCTTCAGCAGTATGTGCCATTTTCCTGTATTTAATAGATTTAAATACAACATTTGCAATATCCTGCGGGAGAGGCCCAAATATATTAGGCCTTGTTACAATTACTTCTTCTCCTATCCCAATAAGGATCTCTGCATTTAATCCCAAAAAGGGATATATAAGGTCAAAGTGCTCAATGATAACCCTTTTATCCTGATCAATCGCTTTTTTCACTGCATCCACCAGTTCATACATCTGTGTAAAGGCTGACTCGAACCTTATATCCAGGTGGTAAGTGTGACTGTAAAAAAAACCTTTATCAATGTTTTTTAAGAGGGGCAATGGACGTACATTAACACCTTCATCATCGTTGGTAAGCTCAAGACCGGGAAACATCCCCTTAATAAGCAGTGACTTCCCTGCTCCTGCATCTCCGATAAAACCAATCAATTTGTCCAAAGGGCTTAAATGCCGTTGTGCAAGCTGATGTCCTAAATTTAAAAGCCTTTTTTTACCCCTGGGGGCGAAATATACGGCATACATTAAGGCTTCGTGTACCAGGGATACTGCCATGTGATCACTCCATTCTATAGCTCAAACTCTAAATTTAACAACGGTGCATGCTGCTGCGCCCCATATACATCCGTTTCACCCAGTTCTCCTGAAGCAATAGGTCTCTCGATGGTTGCCTTGATTGCTTTTGCTGGTTTGAACTCTATCACATTAATTACCTTTTCTGCTGGAATCTGATATAATTTTGCGATAAGTTCTTTATTAATCACTTTTGCATTGCAAAATTCGTCAAAGCTTTCCCAATCCTTGAAGATAATATCAAAGGTCAATTCATAAGGTCCGGAATTTTTGCTTCTTATTACTTGTGCTACATCTATCAATTTAATCTTCAAAGCCAATCCTCCCTCCCGCTATCTCTATATCAATAGGAAACCATTGATTGGGGTCATTAACTTCCATTAGATGGTATAAATTAAAGGTGTATACTTCACCGGCTTTAAAGTCCGACGGCGAATATGGGAAAGCCAGGTTACCTGCAGTGGACACTCTTCCTTCATAACCATAATGAAGCATGGTGGACCGGGCAAAACTGCATATAGTATTTGCGGTAGCCTGATCTTCTGCTACAGCTTCAATAATGATGCCCAGTTCATGACCGTTTATCTCCTCCTGGGGTTCCAGTGGTCCCATTACTCCATTTTTTCCATACACCTTAAAATCCAGGAAATATTTCATTTCTGCATCTTTAAAATTGTCTTCCACTCTTTCACGAACGCCTTTGATGATCTCATCTATTTGAGATATCATGATAGGGTCACGTGTCCCGGCAATCGATATGGTTCGATATCCTATTTTTTTTGCTCCTTCCAGCTTTATAGTATACTTTTCAGAAGGAATAAATTTACTTCCGGATACTTTAACCACTCTATCCGTTTCCTGCTCGAACTTTGTTTCTGTTAAATCCAATACTCCTCCCGGCCCCGGAAGAATGTATGGATTTGTCTTTTCATACAGGGTATGTGCCGCAACCGACAAAGTAGTACATTTTCTAACAGGGTTTAATGGTTCTACTTTAAAGTAATCTTTTCCAAGATATCCTATCATGCAGTCACTGCCGCTGCCTGGTGTAGCAGCTATACTTGCACATTCCAATATTTTTCCCATATGTATGGCAAGACCTCTATCATAACCTTTCTGAACTGCCAAAGCTGCAAAAACTGCAGGGTCATAAGCTCTCCCGGCCACAATTACCTGTACTTCCTGCTCCAGCGCTTTAATAAATGGTTCCATGCCCATCTGTCCTACAATCCTCACTGTTTGTTCCAACTCTTCTCTCGTTAATTCAGGCGCCGGATAAAGCGGAGTAATTCTTCCTTTTTCCAATTCGCTTAGAGCTAATTCCTTTTCAATTTCTGCATGGATGATTGCCATCTTAAACTGCAATCCCTTTTCCCATGCGATTTCCTTAATGATACTTACATTCCAATTTAAGTGAGGTTCTCCTCCGCTTCCTCCAGCACTGCCTATAATTACCGGAATTCCTTCCTCCATAGCTGCTGTAAGCATTATTTCCAAATCTCTTTTTACTGCATTCCTATCGGTAAAAGACAAACCTGCTCCCAGGTAATAGGGACCTGGATCAGTAGACCCGGCATCCACTGCAATCACATGAGGATGTCTCTTCATCCCTTCTTCAAAGGATTTTATTGGAAATCCGTAACCCAGTATGGCTGTTGGTGATAACACACGTAATTCTTCCATTTAAAGTCCTCCCACTTTTTGAATTGATAATTGTCATTTCTCTGTCCACTCATCACTGTTCTCTGATATTTATCAATCGTCAAACATAAATTATCAATTCTCAATTGTCAATTATCAATTATTTCTTGCCCGTCTTAGGGCTAATATTCTCTGCATTTCATTATATACAATCATAAAGCCTTCATCCACACCCATCCCCGGTTTTGCAAGCATCTGGTCCGGTTGGGTTGCCATGGCAATGTGTACGCATATCTGGGCTGAACGATCGGTTTCATTGCAGGTTCCACCTTGATATGCTCCAATCCCCCTCTCTTTGCAATATAGCACGGCTTCAATGATATTGTTGATTCCTCCAAGGTCTGGAGTTTTAATTTGAATCATGTGCCCCGCCCTGTTATCGGCAAAATATTTGATATCCTCCAGGGTATTGCACCATTCGTCTGCAACAATCTGTATGTTGATATTATTTTCATCCACCCTGTGTGTTAGTTCCTTCAGAGCAAACATCTGTCCTTCCCTTTCTTCCATGTCTATAGGACCCTCTATTCTCAATTGCAAGGGGTGGGCAGCTTTTTCAAGCTGCCTGAAATATTCTATCATCCTGTGATAATCATTGCTAAAAGCCAATCCGATCGTACCATAAACGTCAATATGTAATACAGGCTGATAGCCTTCATCGGGTTTAAGAGCTTCCACCCTTTCTCTTAACCATTCTACGTATTGTAAAAGCAATTCACCTTTTTCACCTAACTTCGTCTTTACGTTATTAATGAGACCGTGAGGCAATACGTCTGCCCTTTTTATAATCATTTTATCTACATTGGTATGCCGCTCATCCCCTGACTGGGTAAAAATAGGGATCTCACGGTCAGAGACTGTCGTACCGTATTCTTCAGCAATAACTTCAGCCATAAGCATTTTTTTACTTTTGGCTACTGCATCCAATATTGCCTGTGTAATACCGTAGCGCAGTGCTGTATGAATTCTTTTACCCGTATCAGGATTAATGAAGGCATCAATTTCCTCTGCCAGTGCTTTAAAGCTTTGAAGTTCTCTACCTTTTAATACAGGCACAATATGCTTTTGTATTACAGGAATAAAGTCCTGTGCAAGAAATAACGGATCCCGTCCTCCTGCACCCGAATACTGCACAGCTGCACAATCACCGTGGGCAACCTGTCCATCTTCCAAAATAATCATTACTGAGATAGATTCTCCCGCCTGCCTTACTGCAGAAAATCCTTCGGTAACAGGCTCTCCTTTATAAGTAGCACCATCCGGCACTGCATTTTTCTTAATAGCCCTCTGGTCATCAAAGAAAAATCCCGTTCTGCCTTTCGAACAAACTACATCAATAATCTTCACTTTATGCCTCCCCTAACTATTCATAGCATTGTTGGTTCTTATATTCCTTCGGTTTTTTATTACTATCTCGGCCTTCCTACCAGTCTCCCCTTCCCTATCGCATATATATCGTCAATTACCATCTGGAAGCTTACATTCCTTTTTTCATAACGGGCTCTTTCTTCAATTTTTTCTCTATGAAAATCAATGATTTCTTTACTGAAGGGTAAATTTCCACAATCCAGCAATCGAACTGCACCATAATTATCCCGTGCCGGAAGTATCTCTCCTGCATTATATTTACTGGGGGCAAATGGTACATCTATCACCCCTGCTTCAAAAGCCCTTATAGCACCTACTGCTGCGTCCCCTTCACCTAATTCAAAAATCTTATCTACAATGCTGCGGGTTTCTGCAATAATGATATTCATTTCGTTTTCCAGTTCGTGAGTTAGGGGCATCCTTTGATCGGCAAGCATGGTAACCAGTTGTTTAGTAGCCTTTAATCCTTCAGCATTCGCTTCTTTCGTAGGTACTCCCATTGCTTCGCGAGGCGTCTTTACGATTACTTTTGTTGCTCCTGCCAATGCCGCAACTGCTGCTCCCCAGGAAATAACTCCAAAAGCTTTGGCTTCATCCTGCGGAAATCCCCCCATCCACTGATGCAGTACTGTAGTAACTACTATATCAGTATAACCATATTTTTCAAGATATTCCTCAGTCAACAGTTCCAGAGTACGTATTGCTGCGACATCTTGAAGTAGATTCCCGCATTGGCCGTAGCCAACCGTAATATTTTTTACACCTTGTTCGGCAGCCAGCAGGCTTTCTATTATAGCTACAGAGTGAGAGATACAGGGAGGTACCAATGTGCCGGTCAGCGGTCCAAAGGGTTCGCGGTTAATGGAAACACCTGCCTCTTCATATATCCCTATAAGTCTGTCAACATACTGCCAGTCATAGATAGTCTTTTCCAGAGAAACATTCTTCGCATAGGGTATATTATAGGATATCCCTCCCCCTTCAAATGCAGTAAACCCCCCTGCTATTGTAATTTCTGCCAGCAATCGTGCATCAGGAGTTCCATGGCGGACCTGCACAGGGGTATTTACCGCTTCATTTACTTTCCTGCACAATTCTACTCCATGATTTACTGCAGGAAAACCATTAAGTAAAGACCTTCCCGCATTTTTACTTTCTATAATGCCATTTTCAGCTTCCTGGTACCTGTTTTGTCTGGTATAGCTGTCAATAGTAGTAGGAAGCAAGTCTGCTTCCCCCTGTTGCTCCAGGTAATGTAGCAATTGTATATGCTCATTCACCAAGGCAACCCCTGCCCTGGGCTGGATAAGCGTATCACCTTTTTGCTTTGCTTTTTTCAATTGATTTGAAAATACTTTTTTAGCCGGTATACTTTTATGATAATTTACCGCATCATCAAAATTTACATCCTTACCGGTAGGCCACTGCTGCAGTACTTCCCGCTGTATCTGTTTAAAGATATTTTCGTCTAGTTTTTTATTTTTAAGCTCCATAATATCAACTCCTATCATAATAGTTCACAGTTAACAGTTCACTGTTCACAGATTTTAATACCGATTTTATTTTCTGTGACCTGTGAACCATGAACTATAAACTAACTTAGATATAAAATGTATCGCCCAACTTAAGTCTTAATCCCAATTATAAAACTTGTAACTCCTTTTTCATTATTCTAATTGCCACCTCGGGGTAATTCTCACTTAACAGCCCCATTGCAGCTAAAATATATTTTTTGTCTATTAGAAATTCTGCGCTTTGCGGTTTTAAAATCGATGGATGAGTACTTTCAAACATTGCTTCTTTCAATATTCCTGTTGGATTTTTACTATTAATGACAGGACCGCCTGTCCCGATTATTTTCTTTATCCCCGTCAAATCCTTGCCTGTTTGTAAATAGGTAACACCGAAAGGTGTGTAGCTGGTCTCAATTTTACCTGCATGTCTTTCTACGGCAAATTTAACCGCCACTGAGGTCAGTCCGTAATCAACAAGGCTTAATTTTTCATCTTGTTCAGGCAGTATTTCCGGTTGTTCAGATATTTTATTAACATACCTCATAATTTCTTCTGCAGGTAATCCGGATCTCTTCCCCACCAGCTCAATTCCTGCAGCTTCAATTAGTGCAGATGCGCTGTACCGTACTCCAAGATCACCTTCCACAGTTCTTTTCGCAAAAGGTTCAGGTAATCCCTTCACAATCACCCCCGCGCGTGCCGGCTCTCCACCGGCAATAGAATGCACATCGGTTGTGGCACCTCCTACGTCTATCACCATTAATTCACCTATTCCTTTTTCATTGCCGCAACCAGCAGCCAGGCGGTGAGCAGCATTTAGAACTGCCGAGGGAGTAGGCATTAAGATGCCGTCAATCAAGCTCTGCACTTTTGTAAGACCTTTGGCCTGTATGATTCTCCGGAGGAATATTTCCCTGATAGCTGCCCTGGCAGGCTCAATATTTAACACGTTGAATTCAGGCATAACGTTCTCACATATTCTAACCTCTTTATCCGATTGCTTTAACAGATCTCCTACCTGTTCTGCTACAGATTTATTTCCTGCCACTACTACCGGAAAATTACCCTCAATCTGCGAAAGCATTTTAGCATTATGCAAAATAACATTTTTGTTACCCCCATCAGTTCCTCCTGTCAAAAGGAGAATATCCGGCTTTAGCTTATGTATTTCTTCAACCTCCTTAGTACTTAGTTCATAAGAGTAGACCTTCATCACCCTGGCGCCCGCACTCAATGCTGCCCTCTTAGCTGCCTCAGCAGTCAGGTCGGGAACCAACCCCACTGCAACCATTTTTAACCCTCCGGCAGCGCTACTGCAAGCAAATTTAGCAGTATAGTCTGTTCCTCCAATTTGAGAATGTAAAACCTCAACTGCATTTTTGAGTCCTTCATTGATATCTGTGGTAACAGTTGTGAAAGCCTTTGCTGTACCCAGGATAGATTCACTATTCAAATCTACTGCAGTAACTTTTGTATAAGTACTTCCAAAATCTATTAGCAGAACTGCCTGCATTTATCCGTCAACTCCCAGGTCCTTTTTTAAGTCAGCTATGGTCACTTCCGGAGGAGTGCCCGGGGGATATACCCGTTGAAAACCCATTTCTTTAAATTTTTTCTCTACTTCTTCAAAAGGAGTTTTACCTACTACAAGGTTACCCCCTACATAGAGCGGTATATTTTCCAAACCGGCTTCATCACATTTTTCTCTCAAACCACGGCAGTCCATCTCTCCATGCCCATATAAAGAAGAGACTAAAATAGCATCAGCAGCAGTTTCTATCGCTGCTTTAATGTACTCCTCCTGAGATACCATCACACCTAGGTTGACTACTTTAAAGCCTGCCTGTTTGAAAGCATACTCCAATATTTTATTCCCTATCGCATGAACATCGGCACCGATTACACCCATCACCAGTGTTTTTTGGCTCATCATTAACACCACCTTATGTCTACACTCAGTACAATGCCTAGTACCTACTTTTATTATGATATCCTTTTATTGTTATTTCAATAGATTGAAAAAATATACTTAAATTCTGCTATGCAGTTATACCTGTATACATGATATTAAAAAATTATTGCTTCTTTTATAATTTATTTTTGATATGGCTATAATACAAATGCGGCTTTCTCGGAAAAGGATGATAGTATAATAGAAAGTAGGAGTTTTTGACATGAGATTTATAAAAAATCTTTTTCGCATAAATGAAATAAGTAATACAACTAAACAAAATATACAAAAAACGAATAAAAATCATAAAGGACTTCTAAAAGAGTGTCTTCAGGAAAATATTAAGATAGTAAAGGAAACTTTGGGAGAAAGCTCTGACATTGTCATCCGGGAATTTCACGCCGGTGAAGGTGGTAAATTCCATCTAGGGGTAATGTATACCGATGGTTTGGCCGATAAAAAACTTGTTCAAGACTTTATTTTAGAAGCCTTGATGCTGGATTTAAGAAAAATTGATATTGATTCCAGTGTACTTTTAAAGAAAAATTCCTTTGAAATATTAAAGGATTTGGTTCTTCCCGTAGGTGAAATGAAGGAGATCTCAGATTTTGACAATTTCTTTACCCATTTATTGTCCGGTAATACAGTGATCTTAATGGATGGGTATGGGAAAGGGCTTGTAGTCAATTCCAGGGGATGGGAAGAACGTGGTGTTCAGGAACCAAGCTCCCAGACGGTTGTAAGGGGACCGAAGGACGGATTTACAGAGACATTACGGATCAATACGGCTCTTATCCGTCGAAGGATAAAGGACCCAAACCTCTGGATAGAGACAAAACCCATTGGCAGAAGGACAAAAACCGATGTAGCAGTGGTGTATATCAAGGAAGTTGCCAATGATAAGATTGTTGAAGAGGTTCACAAGCGCCTTGATAATATCGATATTGATGGAATATTGGAAAGTGGCTACATCGAGGAACTCATTCAAGATGAAACCTTCACCCCTTTTCCTACTATGATTAACACAGAAAGACCCGATATTGTGGCAGCAGGGTTATTGGAAGGGCGGATTGCGATCCTGGTAGACGGGACCCCTTTCGCTTTATTATTGCCGGCATTATTTGTCCATTTTTTTCAGGCGAGCGAAGACTATTATCAGCGGTTTGATATCGGTACATTGCTTCGCATGCTCCGATATCTGAGTTTTTTCCTTACACTTTTGGTACCTTCTGTATATGTTGCAGCCACGACATTTCACCAGGAAATGCTTCCTACCCCTCTTTTGATCAGTCTTGCTGCCCAGCGGGAAGGAGTTCCTTTCCCTGCTGTGGTGGAAGCCATGATGATGGAGGTTACCTTTGAAATCCTAAGGGAAGCCGGCGTCAGGATGCCTAGAGCTGTAGGGCAAGCTATATCTATCGTTGGTGCATTGGTGTTAGGGGAAGCAGCGGTACAGGCAGGAATTGTTTCTCCGGTTATGGTCATTGTGGTATCCATTACTGCGATCAGCAGCTTTGTGTCTCCTACCTTTAATATGGCTATTGCCACAAGAATCATTCGATTTATCTTTATGCTTTTAGCAGCAACCTTTGGGCTATACGGGATTGCTGTAGGCCTGCTGGCAATGGCTCTGCATCTGTGCAGTTTGCGCTCCTTCGGGATTCCATATATGTCTCCTATGGCTCCCTTGATTGCGGCAGACCAGAGAGATACCATTATCCGTTTTCCCCACTGGGCATTTTTTAAACGTCCCCGCCTAATCAACCAAAAGGACATGACTCGCCAGCAAAGGCTTATAAAAGCAAAACCAAAACCGCCACAGGATCGAAGTTAAATACAAGTATTAGGGAAATAGAGGAGTTTTTTGCATGAAAAAAAGAAAGGAATTATTGTATTTTCTGGCAATTTCTATTATTTTATTAACAGGTTGCTGGAGTAAAAGAGAGTTAAATGAGCTTTCCATCGTTGCTGCACTGGGTGTTGATAAGAGTGAAGACGGATATCTCGTTACAGCACAAATCATTAATCCCGGAGAAATTGCAGCAGAAACCAGGACCACCCGTGCAACGATTACAACTTATAGATTTACAGGAAAAACTATATTTGAAACCCTTCGAAAATTGACCCTTAAATCTCCCCGGAAATTATACGTAGCCCATTTGCGTGTCCTTGTACTTGGGAAGGAATTGGCCAGGGAGGGTATCGAAAAAGTACTGGACTTTTTCTCAAGGGACCATGAATTTCGTACAGATTTTTACATCATGGTAGCAGAAAATGCCAGGGCTGAAAAAGTGTTAAATGTCCTAACTCCCCTGGAAGAAATTCCGGCGAATAACATACACTCTGCCCTGGAAGTATCTGAGAAAGCCTGGGCGCCCACCCATGCTGTCGCCTTAGATGAATTGATAAGTGATATCATTACTGAAGGGAGAAATCCGGTCCTGACAGGGGTTATCTTAAAAGGTGACCCTGAGATAGGGATGGATATCGGAAATATTGAAAAGGTGGATGTGCCTGCTGTTATACAAATCGGACATCTTGCAGCTTTTAAGAAGGATAAATTGGTAGGGTGGCTGAATGAAACCGAAAGCAGAGGATATAATTCTATCATGGGAAATGTAAAGAGCAGCGTGGTAACCATCCCCTGTGAAGAAGGCGGGAATGTAGCCATAGAAATACTAAGAACAAAAGTAAAGGTAACGGGCAAGGTGGAAGGCAGAAAGCCATGGATCGATATCGATTACAAGATTGAAGGTAATGTAGGAGATGTAGAATGTAATATCGATTTAACCAAGACCGAAACCATTGCCAAAATAGAACAAACTTTGGAAAAGGAAATTAAAGGATTCATGACAGCGGCTGTAAAAAAGGCCCAGAAGGATTTAAAGAGCGATATTTTCGGATTCGGGGAAGAGATTCACAAGGCGGACCCTGAAGCATGGAAAGAATTAAAGCATAACTGGAGTGAAGAATTTGTGGACCTGCCGGTCCATATAAAGGTTATCGCAAAAATCAAAGGCCTGGGTACTATTACGGAAGCCTTCCAGGGAAAAACAAAGGAGTAGATGGATTTGAAGGCTGTTTTAGGGATTCTTATCGTAACTGCAGGGATTATCCTTCTGGAAGCCCCTTATCTGTTGGAAAGGAAGCTAAAAAAAGAATTATGTGTATTTTCTATCTTGCTTACCTTTGGGGCAACTATAAGCATTCTAATGGCTTTGGGAATACAACTGCCTAATCCGCAGGATATGATCACGGTGGTTTACAAACCCTTGGGAGATTGGATCTTTGGCATTCTACAATAAAAAAAGGTGGTGCAGAAAAATGTCAAGCAACTGGAAAATAAGCAACAGGCAGTTTAGTATATTGGTTACTTTGAATGCTATTGGTACGGCTATATTGATTACTCTCGCAGGTTTAGCTTCAGAAGTGAAACAGGATGCCTGGATATCAGTGATTGCAGGAGTAGGAATCAGCCTAGCCCTGATAGGACTGTATAATGTGATAGGAGATCTCTATCCCAATATGAGCTTTGTGAAAGCCATTGAGGCAGCGTTGGGAAAGTGGCTGGGGACGGTTGTTTCCCTTTTGTTTATTTTCTTCTCCTTTAATGGCGCTGTATCGCTGGTATGGATTGTAGGAAATTTCATCACAACACAGATGATGCCGGAAACCCCGATGCTGTATATTAACATACTTTTCACAGCTGTAATAATCTTTGGCGTCCGTCTTGGATTGGAAACAGTTGCACGGTCGGCAGAGATCTTATTTCCCTGGGTAATTGTTTTCTTCCTTTTTCTCATCCTTTTTAGCACGCCGAACCTAAAAGCCGAAAACATACAACCCGTATTTGAAAACGGGATAAAACCTGTACTGCGGGGAGCGTTATCCTTTATAAGTTTTTTTTCCCTGCCGTCGGTTGTCTTGCTGATGATCTTTCCTGCCAGTCTAAACAAGCCAAAGGAAGGGAAAAAAGCTTTTTTCACGGGGGTGCTTGTCGCTGGAATTATAATGGCAATTACTGCGATTTTTTCCATCCTCATTCTCGGAAGCGATTTTACAGCAAGGAATACGTATCCTACTTATGTACTGGCTAAAAAAATCAGCATAGGAAAGATTATAGATCGGGTTGAAGCCGTAATCGCAGGCCTATGGCTGATTACCATATTTTTTAAAGCAGTTCTCTATCTTTATGCGACGGTTTTAGGGATTGCCCAAACCCTGAATTTACGGGACTACCGGCCCCTTACACTCCCATTGGGGATGCTCATGGTGGCCCTTTCCCTGAGAATCTATCCCAATATCCCCTATTTTATTGTATGGAATGAGAAAACTTTTCCACCCTTTGCCATCGTCTCTGGATTCTTTCTTCCACTGCTCATATTGATCGTAGGAAAGATTCGCAGCAAAAAGGAAAGAAAAATAGCTGATAATGAAAGAAACAAAGCTTAGCTCTAAGCAAGTTTACCGGAAAAGTATTGAAAGATACGCCAATTTTCATACTTTTATTAAGCAAACAATGTACCTGTCCCCCTGTTTGCCCCCTGTCCCCCTGTTTGCCCCCAAAAATAAAAACCCTCTACGCTAATACGTAGAAGGTTTTGGTGAGCCATCGGCGATTCGAACGCCGGACACCTTGATTAAAAGTCAAGTGATTACAGATTTATACACCAATTTGAACCAAAACAGATATTTTCTAAAAGCCTTGGTAATACAGAATTTTACTGATATTACTTGCCAAAACCTTTTGGTATAATTTTACTTTTTACATAATTGTTACAATTCATTTCATCTAAAACCATTTAAATTTATATAAAATCATCTGTATTGGTTTACTATTTGGTTTACATTGGTGTACACATTAATTACAACAATGGTATATTTCATCCAATACTTTAATTGCATCTTGCTTTGTATCTGGAAGGACATGCGTATAAGTATCCAGCGTAAAACTGATAGAAGAATGCCCAAGTAAATCGCTAATTGTTTTTTCAGGGACCCCTCTCTCAAAAAGCCTGGTTGCAAATGTGTGTCTTAAAGTATGAACCCCGCACTTCGGTATTCCAACTTGTTTTATTATATTGTAAAAAGTTCTTTGAAAATTTCTCTTTAGGATGTACGAACCTTTCTTGTTACAAAATACGATATCGCTCTTACTTACTTGCTTTAGTTTCAACTCTTTTAATAACTTCAATGCCCTTTGTGTAAGTGGAATTTTTCTATTTCCACTCTTTGTCTTTGTAGTATTTTGAACTACAAAGACATTCTTTCCTGTGTCGTTTTCTCTGTCCTTTACAAAAACTAAATTCTTGTTTACAACTACATATCCATTAACCAAGTCTATATCGTCCCACCTTAAAGCAAGCAATTCACTCATTCGCAGGCCAGTATCCAAAGCGACTATAAATGCGGGATAATATTGATATTTTCGGGCGCATTCTTCAAACCTTTTTTGTTCTTCCAGAGTAAATGCCTTTATCACCTTTGGTTCCATGGAAGGCAATTCTACATGTAATGCAGGGTTTTGTGGAATTAGATTATTTCTAACTGCCTGTTCTAACGCCCCTCGCAGTACTGCATGGAATTTACGTATAGTAGATGGTGAATATCCATCACTATACTTAGTATTATAAAAGCCTTGAATATGAGCAGGGCGTAAATCTTTTAACAATATGTTACCTATTTCCGATTTAATACTTGTTTGAATTAATATTTCGTATAAATCGTATGTTAGTGGCTTTAATTTTATACTTTTATATTTTTTAAGCCAATCCTGTAACCATTGTATTAACGTTATTTTTGTTGGCTCAACATAAGTACCAGTATTAATTTCATTTAGCAATGCGACCAGTTTATCCTGTACTTCTTTACGGGTCTTACCATAGATACTTTTTCTGTTTGGTTTACCATCAGACTTATACCCGATCATCACACGCCCCATCCAAAGGTTTTCACGCACTTTAGTGATACTTCCTTCTCCATTACCCCTTCTATTTGCCATTGTAAAACCTCCTTATGCTTTTGGATTCTCAATCCATTTTTGAAAAGCAGGTTTTGGTACTATTATCCGCCTCCCCACCCTTACGGAAGGAAAACCTTTGCTTCTACATAAAACATAAGCGTTATGTTTTGATATACCCAAAACCTTTGCCACATCAGAAACAGAAAGGGATAATGGCAACTCGTCTAAACTCTTTATTGTATTTTCAATGTGCATCAGTACACCTCCTATTATACATTTTTTGATTAAATAAATAAAGCTCTTCCTAACTACTTATAGTCAGAAAGAGCCGGTTTAGTTAAATTCAGTATTAAACTTTCTTACCTATATTCACAAAAGCTTCTATTTTAGTATCTATCCAACGATCTAAATCTCCATATAATAGCGAAATAACCCTTTTGACTTCTTCACTAAGCATGAGGAGAATAATTGATTTACACTTATTAAAAGCTTCCTGTTGGCGTTCTTTAGTAAATTTTCCACCCTTTTTAAGCTCATCAACAAACGTTTGGTTAACAGTGATTACAGCAGATGAAACAATGTCCACGGCTATATCTATATACTTCTGACACACGTTATCAGATACAGCCTGTTTAAGCTGAGATGTTTTAACCTTTAAAAAACTAATTAAATAAGCAGTAACAGTGCCTATTAAAGGAATTACACATACTGTTAATATAAAATTAACCATTTCTTGTTTGGTCATAAAAATCATCCTTTCCATATTTATTAATAAAATTTTCACTTTCTAATATTGAACGAATTTTATGAACTGTCCTACTAACTTTCATATTAGAAATACCCAAGTCCCTCGCAGTATCACACTGGTTGTTGCCGGATAATTGTAATTTTAATATCTCCATTTCAATGTCTGTAAGTTTTTCTTTAACAGTTTCTATTATGGTATCTATAAACAACTTATCTTCAACTGCTAAATCAACTCTTTCATTGCTTTCAATATTATTTGCATAATTCATATTATCACTAGATTCATCGATACTTTTAATAAACTCACCTACTTTCAAAACTTGTTTTATACGTTTTTCTGTAGTGCCAAAGAATGCTGCTAAATCTTTGGGCGGTGGCAGGTATCCCAAATCAGCTTCCAAATTCTTAATATTTGTTATTAATGCCTGTACAGTCCTCGGCACTTTTATAATACTGAAATTACTTCTGAGAAAATATCTTATTTCTCTGACAATAGCTACAACAGCAAAAGATGAAAACTTAACTCCTCTAGTTGTATCAAAAGCCCTTATAGCTTTAATAAATCCAATTTTACCCAACTGTAACAAGTCATCTCTTGTAACTCCACAAGTCTCTAATACATTATTAGATATGTTTATATATTTATGAATAGCGTGCCATATGAGATTAACGTTATTTTCAATCAGCTCACCTAAATATTCATTATCGTTTTTCGCTCTTTCAATATTAGACATGTTATATAAAGAATATAAATCTTTCAAAGGTAGTATCACCACCTTAAACCTACTTAAACTGTACAAGGTTAATCTTCTAAATCAATAGGCTGTAATGGAGATGGATCTTCTGGATCTGAAGCCACAGCAAATATAGCTCTACATAAAGCATGAGCTAAATGTTCATCAGAACGATCCCCCGCCAACCAGCTATAAAAATGGATAATTGCATGATTTATATGATCTTCACAAGGAATCAGTCTCCAATTGTCTTTACCATACTTTTCCGCCCCCTCAGCCAAAACTTTAGCAGCCTTAAGTATGGCGTATGGGTCAATTAAATCCATTCGATATAGTGCCTTACTCTGTTTCCCACCTTTCTCATTAACAGAAATTTCAGCATCAGGTCCTACGCCTTTAATTACCTTCATAACTTGAATTTCTCTCCTTTCAAAGTATTTTAAAAAGTACGTTAGAACCTACTGGATTTAGTTTCATAAAGGCTCAGTATAAGATTTAAGTGTATACTCTCTAAGCAAAGACTTAAACTCATCCTCGGTTAATATATACGCCTCAGAAAAGTCAGAAATTATATATGATGCACCATCTACCATAACAATACTGTAAACAACACCAGCATCTTCTTTATACTCATTTTCTTTAAAATCATACCAAATTTTTGAAATTTCATAACCAGCAACCCGCCCGCCAAACCAGACGTTTACAGTATTCTCTTCCAAACCCTCATTTACAACTAAAGGATTAGTAGGTACATGGATATAATTACCTATAAGAGTAGCAAGAAGATCTTCTGTTATACTATCATTAATGTCTTTAATCTTTAACACTTCAAAAACCTACCTTGTACAATTAATATTGTATTAAATCAGTGACCGAAGCCACTGTTCGACCCATTAAAAATCATTGTTAACATAACACTTCAAACTTCATACTTTTC
>JASGMB010000034.1 GCA_030156665.1 Clostridiales bacterium | reverse complement strand
CCCACTAAATTAACGAGAACCTCTTACGCTGTTCACTTTTCAAAGACCAATTTGTCTTGCGCTTAACCGAGTAAAAACTTACTCTCTCAAGCGGCGAGACTCATTATATCAAATCCAAATTTGTTTGTCAATATCTTTTTTATATTTTCTTCGATAAATAAGTTCCTAACTCTTTACCGAAGCAACAAAAAGCATTTTAACATAATGTCTTTTTTCTGTCAACTACTTTTTTTGATGTCTTAATTATTATTAACTTCTTTTTAAACATTTTTTGTACTTTCAATATATTTATTGAATATTTTTAATATTATGCTAAAAAACTATAGATATCTAACTTGATAACTTAAATTATACATTTTTTCTTTCTTATAAATTCAATTAATAAAGTCACAAAAAAATTATAGTATAATTTTAGTTTTGATATTGGATATCTATAAAGAAAATATTATTTAAGAAATGGGGAATGGTTAAATGGAAGAAAAAAAATCTAAAAAAAGCTTAGTCCAAAGAATTGTTGAAGCGAATATTCTAGGTGACGGTAATTTAGTAAATGTTAAGCCATCAGATGTTCTGATACAAAGTTTTGAAGCCTATGGCAGTGAAGAATTAGAGGAAAAGGAACAAATGAAAACAGAAAAATAAGACAATCGCCTTCGGCGAATTGATGTGCCTTTCGGGACAAAAATTAAGGTAGATTGTCTTGATATTACGCTTCACTTCATAATAAAAATGGACCGCGATTGCGATCCGTTTTATTTTTTATAGTATTTCTTGTTTATTTAGGTGTTTTCTCAGTCTTTTTCATTCTCTTCTTCAGTATCCTCTTCAAGCCTTGCAACACCAATTAATCGAACTCCTTCTTCCATTCTCATTAAGGTAACACCCTGGGTAGTTCTTCCCATTCGGCTGATTTCTCTAACCTCGAGGCGAATAATGCTGCCGTCCGAATTTATTAACATAATATCATCTTTATCTGTAACAACTTTAATGCCTGCTACTGGCCCCGTTTTTTCTGTTAATCTGTATGTTAAAATACCTTTTCCGCCCCTTGACTGAACACGGTATTCATCTAAGCTAGTCTTTTTACCAAAGCCGTTTTCTGTTACTACCAGAAGATCAGCATTTTCTCTTATTAGTGACATACCCACAACATAGTCGCCTTCATTGAGATTTATCGCTTTTACGCCTTGAGCAGTTCTTCCCATTGGTCTTACATCTTGTTCACTAAATCTTATAGACAATCCATTGCGTGTTCCGAGAATTACCTGTTGATTGCCATCAGTAAGTTTAACTCTTATCAGTTCATCATCATCTCGCAAAGTAATGGCTGCTAAACCGCCTTTTCTGGTTGTATCATATTCCATCAGATCAGTTTTCTTAATTACTCCATGTTTTGTAGTCATTAACAAATATTGTCCTTCTACAAATTCTTTTACAGGAATCATAGCTGTAATCTTTTCACCAGGTTCTACTTGTAACAGGTTGACAATAGCAGTTCCTTTTGCCTGTCTTCCCGCTTCCGGTATTTCATAAGCTTTTAATCGATACATTCTGCCTCTATCGGTAAAGAACAATATATGGTGATGTGTTGAGGCAATAAACATTGTCTCTACAAAATCATCTTCCCTCGTACTTAAGCCGACAATACCTTTACCTCCTCTTCTTTGACTCTTATATGTGTTGACATGCAATCTTTTTATATAACCAAAGTGTGTCAAGGTAATAACATTGTCTTCTTCTTCAATTAAATCTTCTACATTGATCTCATCTTCAGCCATTGTAATCATTGTTCTTCTTTCATCACCGAATTTTTCTTTGATGACAAGAAGTTCTTCTTTAATAATATTGAGTACCATCGTTTCACTCGCCAATACATCTCTTAAATATTTGATTGTTTCTATAAGTTGTCTATATTCCTCTTCTATTTTTTCCCTTTCCAATCCTGTTAACCTTGCAAGTCTCATATCCAATATTGCCTGGGATTGCGCATCACTTAAACTGAAATCCTGCATTAATCTCTCTTTTGCAATTGCGGTTGTCTGAGAACTACGAATGACATTGATAATCGCATCTATATGATCTAAAGCGATTCGAAGCCCTTCTAATATATGAGCTCTTGCTTCTGCTTTCGCAAGGTCATATTTTGTTCTTCTAATAATTACTTGTTTTTGAAAATCAATATAATGATCCAATATTTGTCTTAAATTCAAAACTTTTGGCTCATTATCTACCAATGCAAGCATAATAATACTAAAAGTATTTTGCATCTGCGTATGTTTATAGAGCTGATTCAATATAACATTGGCATTCGCATCCTTTTTAAGCTCTATTACAATACGCATTCCTTCCCTATCCGATTCATCTCGCAAGTCAGAAATTCCTTCAATTCTTTTATCTTTTACCAATTCGGCAATTTTCTCAATTAATCTTGCTTTATTTACTTGATAAGGGATTTCATTAACAACAATTCTTTGCTTTGTATTACTCATCTGTTCCACAGTAGCTTTCGCTCTAATGACAACCCGACCTTTACCTGTTGCATAAGCTTCCTTAATTCCTTGGGTTCCCATAATAATACCAGCCGTCGGGAAGTCCGGTCCTTTTATATGATGCATAAGCCCTTCAATGGTAATATTAGGATCGTCTATAATTGCAACAATCCCATTAATAACTTCGGTAAGATTATGTGGCGGAATGTTAGTGGCCATTCCTACTGCTATTCCTGAAGAACCATTTACCAATAAGTTAGGAAATCTTGAAGGTAATACGGACGGTTCTTTTAATCGGTCATCATAGTTAGGAACAAAATCCACAGTTTCTTTTTCAATATCCGTAAGCATTTCTACAGCAAGCTTTGACATTCTTGCTTCTGTATATCTCATTGCTGCTGCCGAGTCACCATCAATAGACCCAAAATTTCCATGTCCGTCAATTAATGGATACCTTAATGAAAAATCCTGAGCCATTCTCACCATACTATCATATACTGCTGCATCACCATGTGGGTGATATTTACCTAAAACTTCTCCAACTGTAGTTGCGCATTTTCTGTAAGGCTTATCCGGCGTAAATCCTAGTTCATTCATCGCATATAGGATTCTGCGGTGAACCGGTTTTAAACCGTCCCTTACATCTGGAAGTGCACGTCCGACAATAACACTCATTGCATAATCTATATAAGATTTTTTCATTTCCGATTCTATATCTACTGGAATAATTTTTTGTGCGGAGTTATCAATCATGTTATTTTCCTCCCTTTGGTATACAAATAAGTCCACGGTTCATAGGGCACGGTTCACAGTTTTGATACATTTCTACTTTTTACTGTAAACCGTAAACTGTTAACTGTGAATCAACTAAACATCCAAATTCTTTACCATCTTTGCATGGGCTTCAATGAATTCTCGTCTAGGTTCTACTTTATCCCCCATTAATATTGTGAAAATTTCATCAGCTGCTACCGCATCTTCTAAATCTACTTTTAGAATTGTACGCGTTTCGGGATTCATAGTAGTCTCCCATAATTGCTCAGGATTCATTTCTCCTAGACCTTTATATCTTTGAATATCTGCTTTTTCCCCTATTTCATGTAAAATTCTATCTAATTCTTTATCGTTATAGGCATATCGGACTATTTTTCCTTTGGAAATTTTATAAAGTGGCGGTTGAGCGATATATACATGTCCCTGCTCAACTAACGGTCTCATAAATCTAAAGAAAAATGTCAATAGTAACGTTCTGATGTGTGATCCGTCTACATCAGCATCCGCCATAATAATTACTTTACCATACCTTAATTTGGATACATCAAAATCTTCTCCAATGCCACCGCCTAAAGCAGTGATAACAGGCATCAATTTATCATTTCCATATACCTTGTCTATTCTTGCCTTTTCAACGTTTAACATTTTTCCCCATAAAGGTAGTATTGCCTGGAATCTCCTATCTCTTCCCTGCTTTGCTGACCCACCTGCCGAATCACCTTCTACAATATAGATTTCTGTGATTTCCGGATCTTTTTCTGAACAATCAGCTAATTTCCCGGGCAATGATGTACTTTCTAAAGCACTTTTTCTACGGGTTAATTCTCTTGCTTTTCGTGCTGCAGCTCGAGCTCTGGCAGCTGTAAGTGCTTTTTCTAAAATTGCTTTCGCAATAGAAGGGTTTTCTTCTAGAAAAGCCTCTAGTTTTTCGTTCATTGTTCCTTCCACTAAACCTCTAATTTCACTATTGCCTAGTTTTGTCTTTGTCTGTCCTTCAAACTGAGGTTCTTTTAGTTTAACACTGATTACTGCTGTAAGCCCTTCTCTCACATCTTCACCGCTGAGATTTTTATCATTTTCTTTTAAAATATTGTATTTTCTTGCATAATCATTTAATACTTTTGTCAACGAAGTTTTGAAGCCTGTTTCATGGGTTCCCCCTTCAGTGGTATGAATATTGTTTGCAAAACTAAAAATATTTTCTACATACGTGTCGTTGTACTGCATTGCAATTTCAACTTGGGAACCATCTTTTTCTCCTTCAACATAAATGACTTCTTGATGTAATCTTTCTTTATTTCGATTAATATATTGAACAAAGGATTTAATGCCTCCGTCGTATTTTAATTCTTTTTCTTTTTTTTCTTCTCTATTATCGGTTAAAACAATTTTTATACCACCATTAAGAAATGCAAGCTCTCTTAATCGGGTAAGCAATACGCTATAATCATAAACTAAGTCATCGAAAATTTCGCCATCGGGCTTAAATGTGATTTTTGTACCTTTCTTATCTGTTTGTCCAATAATTTTTAACGTTTCAACCGGTTTACCTCTTTCATATCTTTGAAAATGAATATTTTTGCCATCATAAACTTCAACCTGTAACCACTCTGAAAGCGCATTTACTACTGATGCACCTACACCATGAAGACCTCCAGATACTTTATATCCTTCTCCTCCAAACTTACCTCCTGCATGCAGTACTGTAAAAACAACTTCTACAGCCGGAATTCCCATTTTAGGATGAATTCCCACAGGAATGCCTCTACCATCATCCTCTACTGTAATAGAGTTATCTTCATTGATTGTAACATAGATATTGTTGCAGTATCCGGCTAATGCTTCATCGATACTGTTATCTACAATTTCATATACAAGATGATGTAATCCTCTGGTAGAAGTGCTTCCTATATACATTCCCGGTCTTTTTCTAACCGCTTCCAATCCTTCAAGTACTTGAATTTGATTTTCATCATAATTGGTTTGTATCCTATTGTCAGACATACGTAACCTCCATATCAGTTCGGAATTAGTAGTTCGGAGTGATAACCAATATCTAAACTTAAAATAAATTAATGTAGTTATCGATGAAATTAACCAACTTTAAATCATAATATTTAGTTTTAAAGTTGGTTAATTATAACACATAGGAAATTATTAACCTTTATATTCTGTGGATAAATTTATTTATAATTTCCGTTATGTGTTTCAAAAAAGTCAACCTTAAAAATCTTTTATAAAAAGACTTTTTTATACATTTGCTATATCATCAATATATCCTGCTCTTTTTTGAAGTGTGACCGATGAGATTGGTGAAAGATATATTTTACTTTTTTTATCTATTTCTGTAATAATAAAAGATTTTGGTAAGTCTTCTGAAATACTTTCTATAAAACCTTCTTCCTCTGCAACAGCTAAAAACTCTTTGGTAATTTTTGAAATCGTAGTAGTTTCTAAATCCATGATAGCAATTACATTTTTTAAACTTACTACTACATCTCCGCCTAAGTGTAAAAACATATTTTTATCCTCCTTCAAAAACAGTACCATTCTCAATTCTGAAAAATGTAGTGTTGTGATCTTTTTCAAATCGGTCTATATCTGTGCAAGTAATAAAAACCTGTTTATCAGAAATATTTCTTATAATATAATCTTGCCTATTATGGTCTAATTCAGACATAATATCATCTAATAAAAGTACCGGATATTCCCCTAAATCTTCTTTCATAAATTCCATTTGGGCCATTTTTAAAGAAAAAATTACCGTTCGTTGTTGCCCTTGAGAACCATAATTTTTTACTGGCATATTATTGACTACAAAATGAATATCATCTCTATGCGGACCAATTAATGTAACGCCGGTATTGAGTTCTTTTTTCTTTTTTTCATTTAAACGTTTCTGAAATAGATCTTTTATCGCTGTCAGGTCTTCCATGTGATTCATTTTTACATTAGGCAGGTATTCAACTTCTAATTGTTCCATTTCTTGTGTAATATTCAAATGAATTTTCTTGGCGTACTCTTTTAGCTTCTTTATAAATACTGTTCTATTCAACATGATGTTAGAACCATGTTCAACTAACTTTTCATCCCAGATAGATAAAGTATCTTGAAGCATGTGCCGTGATTGGGAAGATTTTTGTAAATTGATTGTCTTTAATAAATTATTTCTTTGTTCTAGAACCTTAATATACTGCTGCAAATTATAAAAATAATTTGGACGCAATTGACTAATAAATATATCTAAAAACCTTCTCCGCTGTGAAGGACCTTCTTTAATTAAATTTAAATCTTCCGGTGCAAATAATACGGCATTCAAAAACCCCATTAATTCACCAAGTCTATTAATGGGTACCGTATTAATTTTTATTCTTTTTTTTTGGTTTTGATCTAAAATCATTTCGCCGGAATTTAGTCCATTTTTATTATAAAAATTTATTTTAAGATTTGCATACTCATGGTCAAATTTTATTAATTCTTTATCTTTATTTGTTCTATGGGATTTACCAGTAGCAAATAAATATATGGATTCAAGGATATTTGTTTTTCCTTGTGCGTTATCGCCGTAAATAATATTTATATTTTTTCCAAAATTTATATCAGCATTACTGTAGTTTCTATAATTCCTAAGCTTTATATTACTGACATACATGTAAAAGATCCTCTATTCTACGATAAATTCTATGCGTTTTTCTAATTCAATCGTAATATGATCTCCAGGAAATACTTTTTTACCTCTTTGTGTAATGATTTCTTCATTTACCTTTACTAAACCATTTACAATAAGATACTTTGCATTTGCCCCCGACTCGGCTACGCTAGTCCATTTGAGTAACTGGTCAAGTTTTATATATTCCGTGTCAATTTGTACTTTTTCCATAGTGTAATTCACCTTTTATATATTAGTTTTAGTTTTATTATAATTCTTATTCACCTCTTAATCGTACGGGTAATACCAAATAAATAAATTTTTCGCCTTCAATAGGTTTTATCACACATGGATTTAAAGCTGTATTAAATTCTAAATAAACCTCATCACATTCACAAGCTTTTAATGCATCTAGAAGATATTTGTGATTAAATCCTATTTCTAAGTCATTACCAAGTGTTTCTACCGGAACAGAATCTTGAACTTTTCCGGTTTCAGTCATACAACTTATAAGCATCTTATCCATTGTTATGTTAAGTTTTACAGGATATTTTTTATTTTCTGAAGTAATGATAAGAGCTGCTCTTTCAATACTATCAATAAGAGGTTTAACCGATGCTTTTACTCTTAATTGATGTTCCTTCGGTATAATTTGTTGATAATTTAAAAATTCACCTTCCAACAATCGAGAAACGATAAGACAATGATCAAATTCAAAAAGTACATGTTTATTCGTTACATATATCTGAATATCTTTTTCTTCATCTCTGATTATTTTAGATAGCTCATTTAATGTCTTTCCCGGAATAACAAAGGATAATTTATCGTTTATTACTTTACTTATCGGTTCTTTCCTTAATGCAAGACGATATCCATCCACCGATACCATGTTTAATTCATTATTGTCAACTTCCACACAGGATCCGGTAAAGATAAGTTTATTTGTATTGGTACCAACGGCAAATATCGTTTGGCGAATCATACTTCTTAATTTTTCTTGACAAACAACCAGGGAATTTTCTTTTTCGACTTTTGGCAATTCAGGAAATTCTACAGCAGTAATTCCCATAATATTAAATTCAGAATTTCCACATTTTATATACGTACTATTATTTTCTTGAACTTCTATATATACAGTATCATTGGGTAATTTTCTTACAATATCTCCAAACATTTTGGCATCCAGTACAATCGAGCCGGTTTGTTCGATTTTTGCTTCTACCTCGCATTCGATACCAAGCTCTAAATCGTTTCCGGTTAATTTTAAATTTTCAGATGCTTCTAGTAATATGCCTTCCAAAATAGGTAAAGTTGATTTTGGAGAAACCGCTTTTTGAACAATATTAATGGCATCTAATAAAACATTTTTTTCGCAAAATATTTTCATTTGTGGATAACTCCTTTTCAAATTTTTATATAAAGATATAAACAATTTATAGTAACATTAGTAATAAGTATTGTTTTTATTGTGGATAACTCTTTTACGGCAGCAGGGCAGATAGTTTGTCCACATGATAAGTTTGTTGAAAACTAATGTTTTGCATTAACAAAAATAACAGGTAAATAATCATCAAAAAACTATTAACAGATCAAAAACAGAAAATACACAGGGAAATGTGGATTATTTACCTTTAATATTTTTATTTAATTCTTCTATTACTTTTTTTATTTCGGTATCTTTTTTCATATCCTCTTCTATTTTACTAATTGCATGAAGTACTGTGGTATGGTCTCGTCCACCAAATTCCTCTCCGATTTTTGGTAATGATAATTCCGTTAGTTCTCTACATAGATACATTGCAATTTGTCTTGGGTAGGCAACATTTTTTGTTCTCCTGGATGATTTGAAATCTTCCATCTTTAGATTAAAATATTTACCTACTACTTCCTGAATTAGTGTAGGGGTAATTGTTTTTTTATTATTTGTAGATAAGAAATCTTTCAATGCTTCATCGGCAAGTTCTTGGGTTATTTCCTGTTTTACTAATGCACTGAAAGCGATAATTCTGTTAAGAGCCCCTTCTAATTCTCTAATATTAGATTTAATCTGGTTTGCAACATGTACTAATATCTCATCCGGAACGATTAGATTTTCCAATTGTGCTTTCTTCTTTAATATAGCAATACGCGTTTCATAGTCCGGAGGTTGAATATCTCCTATTAGGCCCCATTCAAACCTGGAACGAAGTCTTTCTTCCAATGTATTAATCTCTTTTGGAGGTCTATCGCTTGTAAGTATAATTTGTTTATTTGCTTCGTGTAGTGCATTAAAGGTATGGAAGAATTCTTCCTGTGTTCTTTCTTTTCCTGCTATAAATTGAATATCATCTACCAATAGTACATCAATGGTTCTGTATTTATTTCTAAATTCTTCATTTCTATCATCTTTAATGGAATTAATCAATTCATTGGTAAACTTTTCCGAAGAAACATATACTACTTTTGTCGAAGGATTTTGACTTAATATATAATGGCCGATTGCATGCATTAAATGAGTTTTTCCTAAACCAACCCCTCCGTATAGGAAAAGTGGGTTATAGGCTTGAGCGGGTGCTTCAGCAACAGCTAAAGAAGCAGCATGTGCAAAACGGTTACTATTTCCTACAACAAATGTATCAAAGGTATACTTAGGATTAAGATTAGACTGATTGGATTCATCTTGATTCAATTTTTCGTTATTTATATTATTATTCGCACTATTATTTATAGCTTGTCCTAATTCTGTATTTGAGGTTTCCGAGTCCTTTTCGCCCAAGAGAATGACAGATACATTAAATTGTTTCGAACCTGCAACAGCCAAGGAGTTTTGTATAAGTGACAAATATCTACCTACAATGATATTTTTATTAAAATTATTCGGAACACCTAAAATAATTTCATTTCCTGAAATTGAAATAGGCACAATAGTTTTAATCCATGTGTTGAAACCTACTTCAGTAATTTCCGATTTTATAATATTTAGTGTTTTATTCCACAGTTCTGATAAATGGTTATTCATAGTGTTCCTCCTAAATGAATATTAAGAAAAAAAATGCAAATACTAATAAGTTATCAACAAAGTTATCAACACTTGTGGATAAATAGATAAATAAAGTGTTAATTTTGTTAACAAGTATAAAATATTCACAAATGTTAATAATACAAAATAATAAAAATAAAAATAATCAACATAATATTAATAAGATTATTGACAACTTAGAAGGCGAAAAATACATATTTTTCGAAGTTTATTAAAATTTATTCACAGATTTATCCACAGTTTGTGAGTAACTTATTTAAATTTATGTTAATTTTAAAAGTTATCAACAGGCATATTATAATATATCAAATTTTCTGTGAATATTCAATGAAAAAATACAAATTAGTAACAATGGACTATCCACAGGCAAATTTATGTTTTTAATTTAACTTCCTTGACATTTGTTGATAATCTAATATATAATTGAAACGGTGTCTAAAAATGTTGTATTTGTTGTTAACAAGTTAAAATTTAATGACTCATTAACAGTATTTAATGACCTTTAGATGAGTAGTGGTTTATTATCATTTGTATTATGATGATTAACCAGTATTCATCTGTAGACTGAGAAGGGGGTGTTAATTGTGTTAAGAACTTATCAACCAAAAAAGAGACATAGGAAAAAAGAACATGGTTTTAGAAAAAGAATGAGTTCAAGAAATGGAAGAAAAGTTTTGGCTAGAAGAAGACAAAAAGGTAGAAAAAGATTGTCAGCATAAGGGCCACTTATAAGTGGTCTTTTTGTATTATTTTTTTCAGGACCTAAATTAATGATGTTTCATGTTTTTTAACAACTGCAAAAGTATAAAAAACTTACCTTAATATATATAAATAAAATTAAAACGTTTTTTACGGATGATTTAGTAAAACATGACTTTTATATTTTTCATATAAAATATATTTTATCTTAACTGGTAAAAATGAATATGAGTAGATAAAGCTCTAATGTAAATAGAATCTATTCACACTGGATTTTGATATTCAATCGTGTATTGATTTTACATTAAGTTTAGATTAAAAGGATCGATTAGATGCAGAAGACGATTTCATTGACGGAAAATAAACAATTTAAATGGATTTATAAAAAAGGAAATTCTTTGGCAAACAATTTATTAGTTATTTATTTTTTTAATAATAGTTTATCAGTAAATAGATTGGGCATAACTGTAAATAAAAAAGTAGGTAAAGCGGTAGTGAGAAATAGAGTGAGAAGATTAATAAAAGAAAGTTATAGATTAAAAGAACAATATATAAAAGAAGGTTATGATATTATTTTTGTTTCACGAGTGCAGGCTAGGGAGGCTAGTTATAAACAAATCAGCGGTGCAATGCATGATTTATTAAAAAGAGTGGGACTATTTAAAGAATTTTAATTTTTCCGATGCTTTATTAAGAAAGTAGGAGTTCACCGGATATTTATTTTCTATAATGTATTTCAAATAAAATATCTTGATTTTGCTTACTTGAAAGTCTTTTTTATAACACATAGGAAATTATATCGATAACCAATATAATTTAAAATAAATGAATGTAGTTATCGATGAAATTAACAACTTTAAAACAAATATTTAGTTTTAAAGTTGGTTAATTATAAACCTTTGTGTTCTATGGATAAATTTATTTATAATTTCCGTCATGTGTTTCAAAAAAGTCAACCTTGAGAATTTTTTATATAAAGACTTTTTTATAAAATAAAAATGTATTATAATTAAGATTAAGTTTGAAATCTTTATAGGATGTTTAATGTTTTATGAAAAAAGTGATAATTTATTGTATAATAATATATCAAAGATACATTTCACCTTTAAAAAGGCCGAGTTGTCGTTTTTACCCTACATGTTCTACCTATGCGATACAGGCAATCAACAAATATGGAGTATTAAAAGGTGGATATTTAAGTATTAAGCGAATTCTACGGTGTCATCCTTTTCATCCTGGAGGTTATGACCCGGTAGAGTAAGAAGGAGGATGAAAAAGTTTATGGGGAATATTTTTGAGTTTCTTGTTACAGGGCCTCTTGGAACAGTGTTAAGTTACATTTATTCTTTTACTAATAGTTATGGGTTATCCATTGTTTTGTTTACTATTTTTATAAAAATAGTTTTATTACCGTTGGCCATTAAACAGCAAAAATCAATGTTGGAAATGCAAAAAATTCAGCCAATTCTTGCAGATATTCAGAAAAAGTATAAGAAAGATAAAGAAAAATTAAATGTAGAAACGATGAAAGTGTATCAAGAACATAAAGTAAATCCTGCTGCTGGTTGTTTACCTCTATTGATACAATTGCCTATTATATTCGGATTATACAGAGTCATTTATCAACCCCTTACATATATTTTAAAAATGACACAAGAAGAAATTGAAAAGATGGGACAAGCTTTAACCCCTCCTATCAGCTATAAAAATGAGATTGCCATTGCAGAGCAAATGAAAAATATCAATCTTGAGTTTTTAGGATTAAATTTAGCTCAAACACCGCAATTTAATCATCCTAGTATTATATGGATTATACCTATTTTGGCTGCAGTAACGACATATTTCTCAAGTAAGTTAACTTCTGCAACATCATCTTCCTCTCAGAATGAACAAGCTGTTCAAATGCAAAATAGTATGATGAGAGTTTTTCCAATTATGACCGGCTTTATAACCTTTACGTTACCTGCTGGTGTTGGACTATATTGGATTGTTAGTAACCTGCTTCAAATGGTACAACAGGTTTCTTTAAATAAATTTTTAGCTCCAGC
The DNA here is from genome assembly GCA_030156665.1 of Clostridiales bacterium. Taxonomy (GTDB): domain Bacteria; phylum Bacillota; class Clostridia; order SK-Y3; family SK-Y3; genus JASGMB01. The sequence goes on along the minus strand of JASGMB010000034.1, from coordinate 9,454 downwards.
TCAAAAGGAGGGTAAAGCATAAAATATGGAAAATTCTATAGAAAAAACAGGGAAAACAGTGGAAGAAGCTATTAATGAAGCACTTGCCGAGTTGAATTTGGAGAGAGATAAAGTAGATGTACAGGTGCTTGAAGAAGGTAGTAAAGGGTTATTCGGAATCATTGGGACAAAGGTTGCGAGAGTTTTAGTAACTCCTAAAGAAACTGCAGAAGATAGAGCAAGAGAATTTTTAAATACTATTTTTGAAAAAATGAATTTAAGTGTAAAGATGCAATTTAAAGAAAAAAATAATTCCTTAAATATTCTGCTAGAAGGAGATACCATGGGAATTCTAATAGGAAGACGAGGAGAAACACTGGATTCATTACAGTATCTTACCAGTTTAGTGGTCAATAAAGGTGATAAGGAATATATTCGTGTATTTATAGATACAGAAAATTATCGAAAAAAACGTGAAGAAACTTTAGTGAGGCTTGCTAAAAAACTTGCAGACCGAGTACTAAAATATAGAAGAAGTATAACACTTGAACCGATGAATCCGTATGAAAGAAGGATTATTCATTCCACTTTACAGCACAATAGTATGATTACTACATATAGTGTAGGTGAAGAACCAAATAGGAAAGTAGTAATAGCACTTAATAACCGCAGAAAGTCAAACAACTTTTAAATGTATGTAATATTATCGATAAGTAAAAACTATGTATAGCTGTAGCTGAAGGCTAGTATAGTCTACAGCTACAGCTTTTATTATGAAGCGAAGCGTAATATCAAGACAATCTACTTTATTTTTTGTGCCGTAGGTACATTAATGCATTGAAGGCGATTGTCTTATTTATGCAATTTATTGTTGTAGTCTGAAGTTACTTTATGCATTGTTAAATGAATCTCATTGTCAAGGTGTATTTAATTTATTTAAAGAATATTATTCTAATTACAGAGTTACAAGGTTAAGAACCTTTCCTTAATGTTTTTTATAATATTCTTCAAAAAAAAAAATATATGTCCCGAATGCCAGTGGTTATAGATCATAATAGGGGTGGGGAGATTTTAATGAAGGAGAGTTGAAATATATGTACATGGATGACACAATTGCTGCAATTTCAACGCCTATCGGAATTGGTGGTATCGGTATTATCAGGATTAGCGGTAAAGATGCCATAGATATTGTAGATAAGATATTTAAAAGTCCTAAAGGTAAAAGGTTAACGGAGGTAAAATCTCATACCATTCATTATGGACATGTCGTTCATTTAAACACAGATAAAGTGATAGATGAAGTTTTGGTGTCTGTAATGAAAGAACCTCATACTTTCACTAGAGAAAATATCGTGGAAATTAATTGTCATGGGGGAATTGTTTCTACCAGGAATGTACTTGAAGAAGTATTAAATACAGGTGCAAGACTGGCTGACCCTGGAGAATTTACAAAACGTGCTTTTTTGAATGGTAGAATTGACCTTGTACAAGCTGAAGCAATTATTGATGTAATTAATTCAAAAACCAACATCGGATTGGAATCTGCAATAGATCAATTAGAGGGTAACCTTTCGAAGAAGATTTTTGAAATACGGACAAAGTTGATTCATTTGGCAGCTCATCTTCAAGCTGCAGTAGATTTTCCTGAAGATGATATTGAGGAGTTAAGCGAAGAAAATCTAATAAATTCTTTAGAGTCTATTATGAAAGAAATGGATCACCTGATTAAAACAGCGGACATGGGCAAGATTATTAGAGAAGGCTTAAGTACTGTTATTGTCGGTAAGCCGAATGTGGGAAAATCTTCTCTTCTGAATGCTCTTGTAAGGGAAAATAGAGCTATCGTTACTGAAATTCCAGGGACGACACGGGATATTATTGAAGAATATATCAATATAAAGGGAGTTCCGTTAAAAGTTGTTGATACTGCAGGAATTAGAGAAACCGAAGATATTGTTGAAAGAATAGGTGTTGAAAAATCTAAAGAATTTATAAATAAAGCTGATTTAGTGATTCTCATACTGGACGGTAGTGAAGCATTGAGTGAAAACGATAAGAATATTATAGACCTAGTGATAGGGAAAAAAGCGATTGTACTCATTAACAAGGCAGATTTAACAACCAAGATAGATACTCAATATATCCGAGAAATTTTTAAAAATGATAAAGTAATAGATATTTCCGTTAAGGATGGAACGGGACTTGAAGAATTAGAAAATACTATTTACGACATGTTTTTTGAAGGAGATATTAATTTAAAAGATGATGTAATTGTAACTAATTTAAGACATAAAGACTCTTTAGTAAAAGCGAGCCAAAATTTACAAGAAAGTATTCAGGCATTAAAAATTGGTATGCCTGTAGATATGGTTTCTATCGATATAAAAAATTCTATCGAAGCATTAGGAGAAATTATAGGTCAAACAGTTTCGGAAGAAATTGTAGATCAAATCTTTAGAAACTTTTGTTTGGGGAAATGAGGTGTTTAAGTGGAATATTTTGCTGGTGAATATGACATTGCTGTTATTGGTGGTGGACACGCAGGATGTGAAGCTGCATTAGCTGCTGCCCGTTTAGGATGTTCTACCATTATGTTTGCAATTAATCTTGACAGTATAGCAAATATGCCCTGTAACCCTAGTATAGGCGGGACTGCCAAGGGTCATCTCGTAAGAGAAATTGATGCTTTAGGTGGGGAAATGGGGAAAAATGCTGATAAGACATTTATACAGTCCAGAATTTTAAATAAAAGAAAAGGACCTGCTGTTTATTCTTTACGTGCTCAGTCTGACCGTCGTGCTTATCAAATAGAAATGAAGCATACATTAGAAAAGCAGGAAAACTTAGATATTAAGCAGGCTGAAGTAGTTAATTTATTAATAGAAAATGAAACTGTGAAAGGGGTTAAAACACATACAGGTGCTGTTTATAATGTAAAAGCTGTTATATTGGCAACAGGAACCTTTTTGCGGGGAAAAATCATTATTGGAGATGTTAGTTATAGTGGAGGACCGGATGGTCTTTTTCCTGCAAATAAATTGTCCGATGCACTGCGTGAGTATGGTATTGAATTACTTCGTTTTAAAACTGGCACACCAGCGCGAATTAATTCAAGAAGTGTTGATTTTTCTAAAATGGAAGAACAAAAAGGTGATGATATTATTACACCTTTTTCTTTTGAAACAGAAGTAATCGGAGAAAATAAAGTATCCTGTTGGCTTACATATACAAATGAAAAGACCCATGAAGTAATTCGCAACAATCTTCACCGTTCACCATTATATGGCGGTCAGATAGAAGGGGTAGGACCCCGTTACTGTCCATCTATTGAGGATAAGGTGGTTCGTTTTGCAGATAAAGACAGGCATCAGATTTTTATTGAGCCTATGGGATTAAATACTGAAGAAATGTATGTACAAGGAATGTCGAGCAGTCTTCCAGAAGATGTTCAACTTCAAATGCTGCGAACCGTTCCAGGTCTGGAAAATGTTAAAATGATGAGAACTGCTTATGCAATCGAATATGATTGTATAAATCCTACTCAATTGAATCTGACATTAGAGTTTAAAAAAATTTCAGGTTTATATGGTGCAGGACAGTTCAACGGAAGTTCCGGATATGAAGAAGCAGCTGCACAAGGATTAATTGCCGGTATTAATGCAGCTTTGAAAATTCAGAAAAAAGAACCTTTGATTTTAGACCGTGCTCAAGCTTATATTGGAACATTAATTGATGATCTTGTAACAAAGGGGACTGCTGAACCTTATAGAATGCTAACTTCCCGTTCAGAATACAGATTATTATTGCGACAAGATAATGCGGATCTAAGATTAACACCAATAGGATATAAAATTGGGTTAATTTCTGAAGAAAGGTATCAAAAATTTTTGCAGAAAAAAACTCAAATTGAAGAGGAAATCAATCGCCTGGAAAATACAATTATTGCTCCTAGTGAGGAAGTAAATACATTTCTTGAAAAAAATGAAAGTACAAAAATTAAAACTGGTGTTCGATTAATTGAATTGCTGCGCAGGCCTGAACTCTCCTATGAGGTTTTAGGAGAGATAGATAAAGACCGGCCTGATCTGCCTTTTGCAGTGGTTGAACAGGTTTCTATACAAGTAAAATACGAAGGATATATAAAACGCCAATTGGCACAGGTTGAGCAATTTAAAAAATTAGAAAACAAAAAGCTTCCTAAAGATATAGATTATAATCAAATAAAAGGGCTTCGATTAGAAGCAAGACAGAAATTGTCTGCAATAAAACCTGATTCTGTTGGACAAGCAACTAGAATTTCCGGCGTATCTCCGGCAGATATTTCCGTTCTAATGATATATTTAGAACAGAGAAGAAGAAACAGTTGTTAAACAGGTTAATGATTCATTAGCAAAGGAGGGGAGAGTAACGCAAATATGAAATATGCTAAAATGTTAGAAACAGGTGCCCGGGAGCTAGGTATTGAATTATCACCCACTCAAATAGACCAATTTTTACGTTATAAGCAATTATTGCTTCAATGGAATGAGAAAATGAATCTTACAGCGATAGAAGAGGAAGTTGAAATTATCACAAAACATTTTTTAGATTCCATTACCTGTTTGAATGCAAACTATTTTCAAAATAATTGTAAAATGATTGATATAGGAACTGGTGCTGGATTTCCTGGCATTCCAATTAAAACTGTACGTCCTGATATCAACGTTACGCTGTTAGATTCACTCAATAAGCGCATTCATTTTTTAAATGAAGTTATTCAAGCTTTGAATTTCTCAAATATAGAAGCCATACACGGAAGAGCGGAAGACCTGGCAAAGAATAAACTTTACCGGGAAAATTTTGATATTGCCATTTCACGTGCGGTGGCTAACTTATCGGTATTAGCTGAATATTGTCTTCCTTTTGTCAAAAATGGTGGTTTTTTTATTAGTATGAAAGGTCCTAATGTGGAGGAAGAACTTAAACAGGCCAGAAATGCAATAAATATTTTAGGGGGAGAAATTATTAATTTAAATTTGATAAAAATACCCTTTACCGAGATCACCCACAGTTTAGTTATTATAAAAAAAGTAAGACAATGTCCGACAAAATATCCTAGAAAGGCAGGTAAACCTGCAAAAGAGCCGTTAAAATAGAAAAAAATGCTATATTATGAAAGAAAGTGGCGAACGATTTTTTACCAAAAAAATGAATAATGTGATATAATATAAATCAATAATAAGTGCTAAAATTTTTATATGTATACAGAAACTACATTCATTTATTTAAATTATATTGGTTATCAATATAATTTCCTATGTGTTATAACGACTGCGGCAGAAAACTTGCCCGCTTGCGGGTAAGATGAATGCCGCACAAAGTTTCATCAAAATCTACCTATTAAATAGCTTCGAGGCTAGCCTCGAAGAATAAAATCGAAGATTTTGATATAAAAAATGATAGAATTTTGGTACTTTATTAACAGTTCGGACAAGCTATTCATTTGGTGGAGGAGGGGGTTTTTTTATGATGGAGGTCATGTCTATGTTTAGAAGTAATAACGATGATAAAAATAAAGTTATAAGTTTGGCTATTGAAAAAATAAAACCTAATCCGTATCAGCCTCGTAAGCATTTTGATAAAGCAGCTTTAGAAGAATTGAGTGCATCTATTAGACAGTACGGCGTTTTGCAACCTATTAACGTTAGGAAAATTGGTTCCGGTGGATATGAATTGGTTGCAGGAGAAAGGCGTTTGAGAGCTTCAAAAATGGCTGAACTTAGAGAGATTCCTGCAATTGTAGTGGATATAGACGACAATGATTCTGCTGTATTAGCGTTGATTGAAAATTTACAAAGAGAAGACCTCAGTTTTATGGAAGAAGCAGAAGGATATTTTCATCTAATATCCGAACATGGATTTACACAAGAAGAATTAGCACAAAAAGTGGGTAAAAATCAGTCGACGATTGCCAATAAATTGAGGTTGTTAAAACTGCCACCTTTAGTTAAAAAGATGATTACTGATAATAATCTGACCGAAAGACATGCTCGTGCTCTATTAAAATTACCCGATGAACAGTTGCAGCTGAAAATATTAAAAACTGTTTGTGAAAAAGGTTTAAACGTAAAAAGAACAGAAGAATTAATTCAAAAAACAATTGAGAAAGTCACGGATAATAGTGACAAGCCGAAAAAAGGAAAACAAATTAGGGCTTTCCGTGATATAAGAATTTTTGTAAATACGCTAAAGCAGGCTGTTGATATGATGAAGCAATCCGGTATTGAAGCCAAGGCATCACAAACGGATAAAGGCGACTATATTGAGTATGTTATCAGAATACCTAAAGAATAAAGATAGAGATTAAGATTTAGATTACGTATTATATATCAAATCCTTATATAATAAATAAAACCTTTTTATTAAAAACTTTATTAGTGTCTAAATTTAAGTCTTAATTTTAATCTAAATCTTAATTGAAAATCATCCTTTTCCAATGAGTAATAGAATACCAATAACAATAAATGAAATGCCTGCCCCTATTTGTATATAATTAGGCGGTATGTATTTATTTAATATATCTCCGCACAAAACGCCTATAAGCGATGAGAGAACTAATGCACTAGCTGCACCAATAAAAACTGGTAATGCAGCTTTTGTTTTGCATGCTAGAAGCATTGTTGATAATTGTGTTTTATCTCCTAATTCTGCTAAAAAAACTACCCAAAAAGTAGTGAATATTACTTGCCACATACATTATTCCCCCTGATTTACACTAGAATGCTCTCGAAAACTCCAATCTCTTTGTCATTGCGAGCCGAAGGCGTGGCAATCTCCTTGCTCACCCCTGCTATATTTTATGAAATCGCCACGTCGCTATTGCTCCTCGCGATGACAGAGAGAAATCCTATAAAATAGTTTTCGAGAGTCTTCCACTATAAATGAATGATTATATGTAAGTTTTCAGTTTTTATTTATATATTAGAAAATTATACTTACCTAATTTTCTATATATGAGGAGTGCAGAGGGGATTGCCCTTTGCCGGTTTAAAGCGGATGTTTATTATGATTTATGAATACCTTTTACACATATTCTAATAATACAATAAATAAGCTGTGAAATAATTAATGCGCTTGTTATACACAATATCATGCTCAGTATAAATGCAAAGCTTTCCAAGCTTGAATATCCATTTTGTATATTTAAAAAGACCTTTACACTTGAATTATGTATTTGATCTATAATATTTATAGAATATGATGGTGCGAGTGTAAGAATACTAAATAAATATGATTCACTATAGTAATTTAAATACACTGCCCACGACAAAAAACACCACATAATACTTAAGCATACTAACTTAGCACGTAATAAGTTACTAAGCTTCATTTCTTTTTCACCTCATGTTATGGGATATTCCGATATAATATTATATTCATCAAATAATTATATATTCTAAATCTAATTAATCTGTTGTGCTACTCAAAATATTATTCTAGTCGCTAAGCTAAAAGCCAAGAAATTCTAAGCTTGCTTCGGATCGCATCAAACTCGCTGTCGCTCAAACAAGTGATGCGGGCTTTTCCTTCGCTGCGTTAACAGGCTCTAAGCCTTTTTGCAACGTTATTTCTATAATATTCTTTAATAAAAAATATACACCCAAAATAAGTGACACTACTTTTCCTCCGATTCGCTAAGAATTTCTAAGACTTTTTCAACAATGTTTTTGAACTCCAAGCTCCAAACTATAAATTGAACTAGCACAACGCGTTAATTGTATATAGAAATAATTCGTAAGGGAAAGAAAGTATCTTTTTTAATAAACATCGGTTGACGGCATTATGTAAATTATTAATTTGCTGAAAGAAAAAAGAAAAAGTATGCCCGTACATTTTAGCAGTTTAGTATTAGTGATTGATAATAAACATAAAAAAAGAAAAGCGCATTAAAGCTCTTCGATTAAAATAGATAGTAATCATTAATAAAACAATCGCCTTCGGCGCATTGATGTGCCTATCGGCACAAAAAATTAAGGTAGATTGTCTTGATATTACGCTTCGCTTCATAATAAGATGTTTCACGTGAAACAATTGGTTGCTATTAAATAAAAAAACAAAAATGTTTCACGTGAAACATTTTTGTAAGTTAAATTATTCTTTAATATATGCTATAATAGGAAAAGAACAAATTTTTATATAAGAAAATTGATAAATTAATTTTATCAAAACGCATGAAATTATATATTGTATTACATAGAGTAATTTCATATGTATTAGAGAATAAAATATATTACATATTAGAAAGGCGGTGATATTTTGGGTAAGGTGATTGCTGTTGCAAATCAAAAAGGAGGAGTAGGTAAAACGACTACTTCCGTAAATCTTAGCGCATGCCTTGCAGCAAAAGGAAAGAAGGTTCTAGTAATCGATATAGATCCTCAAGGGAATACCACCAGTGGGATCGGAATTAATAAAAAATCATTAAAAAAGTCAATATATGATGTTATTATAAATGATGAAGAGATGCGTAAAGTAATCATACCAACGAATTATGAAAACTTACATATTTGTCCTTCAAATATTCAATTAGCTGGTGCGGAAATTGAGTTGGTTGCTATTGAGTCAAGAGAGTATTGTTTAAAAAATGCAGTAGAATTAATCAAAAACAATTATGATTATATTTTAATAGATTGTCCACCGTCATTAGGACTATTAACAGTTAATGCTTTTACTTGTGCCGATTCTATCTTAGTTCCTATTCAGTGTGAATATTATGCTTTAGAAGGGCTGAGTCAGCTAACCAATACCATTAAACAGGTTAAAAAATATTTGAATTCAAGTTTGGAAATCGAAGGTGTATTGTTAACAATGTTTGATGCTAGAACCAACCTCGCAATTCAAGTAGTGGAGGAAGTAAAAAAATATTTTCCTAAAAAAGTGTACAAAACAGTTATTCCGAGAAATATTCGGTTAAGTGAAGCACCAAGCTTTGGACAACCAATTATTGAATATGACCCAAGATCAAGAGGGGCTGAATGTTATACTGAATTAGCCGATGAAGTTATTCAATTAACGAAAGAGGTGATATAAGTGGCTAAAAAAGCGTTAGGAAAAGGATTAGGGGCACTACTTACTGATATAGATACAGAAGAAAAAGATGTGATAAAGGAAATAAAAATAACTGAAATAGAACCAAATAAATCACAACCTAGAAAAAATTTTGATGCAGATAAATTGGAAAAATTAGCAGAATCAATCAAAACTCATGGTGTTATTCAGCCTATTATAGTAAAAAAAATGGATTTAGGCTTCTATCAAATTGTTGCCGGAGAAAGAAGATGGAGGGCTGCGAGGTTAGCCGGACTTAAAGAGATTCCTGTAATTATTAAAGATTATGAAAAAAGAGAAATAATAGAAATTGCGTTAATAGAAAATTTACAAAGACAGGATCTTAATCCGATAGAAGAATCGGAAGCTTATCAAAATCTAATTGATG
>JASGMB010000003.1 GCA_030156665.1 Clostridiales bacterium | reverse complement strand
GGCATCGTTGGATTGGGTAGTGCAATAGAGTTGGCTATGCAGGAACTGGAAGATTATAATCATAAGTTAAGGGTTTTAAGGGACAGGTTAATCAAAGAAGTATTGGAAAAGATACCATATGCGAGATTAAACGGACATCCAACCCAGCGGTTACCAGGAAATGCGAATTTTTCTTTTGAATTTATAGAAGGTGAGTCCTTATTATTAATGTTGGATATGAAAGGAATTGCTGCTTCCAGTGGTTCTGCATGTACCTCCGGATCTCTTGATCCGTCTCATGTATTACTTTCCATTGGATTGCCTCATGAAATTGCACACGGTTCATTACGGTTAACTTTTGGTGATAAAAATACTGAGGAAGATATAGATTATGTGATGGAGGTATTACCTCCAATAATAGAGAGGTTAAGGGAGATGTCTCCATTATATGAAGAAGTGAAGAGAGGGGTAAAAAATGTATAGTGAAAAGGTTATGGATCATTTTACGAATCCAAGAAATGTAGGAGAAATTGAAAATGCTGACGCAGTAGGACAAGTAGGCAATCCTAAATGTGGAGATATTATGAAAATATATCTAAAAATTCAAAATGGTGTTATAGAAGATGTAAAATTTAAAACATTTGGATGTGGGGCTGCCGTAGCTACTAGTAGTATGGCAACCGAATTAGTTAAAGGAAAAACAATTGAAGAAGCTTTGAAAATCACAAATCAAGCCGTAGCAGACGCATTGGATGGTTTACCACCGGCTAAAATGCATTGTTCAAATTTAGCAGAAGAAGCTATTAAAGCTGCTATTGAAGATTATTATAAAAGACAGGGAATTGAATTGAAAGATGATCCTGTTTGTAGCGGCTGCTGCGATAAGTGCCACACAATAGAAGAGGAATAAATATAATGTATCGTTGGGAGTTAAACAAATATTTGTTTAACCCCCAACGATTTCATTTAGAATTATAGAATATAAAAGGTGATAAAATGACAAAAGAAAGGGTAATTATTGGTATGAGTGGTGGTGTGGATAGTTCTGTCGCTGCTGCTCTTTTACTTGAACAGGGGTATGATGTGATAGGGGTCACCATGAAGATTTGGCCCGAATCTTTGGGACAGGACAAAATTAGAGAAGGTGGATGTTGTTCATTATCTGCTGTAGATGATGCTCGCCGTGTAGCTAACCGATTAGGCATCCCTTATTATGTAATGAATTTTCAAGAAGTCTTTGAGAAAAAGGTTATAGACTATTTTGTAAACGAGTATCAAAAAGGGAGAACACCTAATCCTTGTATTGCTTGCAATAAATTTGTGAAATTTGACGCATTATTAAAAAAAGCAATCGCAATGGATGTACCGTATGTTGCAACCGGACATTATGCAAGAGTAATTTATGATAAAGAAAAAGATAGATATTTATTAAAAAAGTCAGCTACAGCTGCTAAAGATCAAACCTATGCTTTATATAATCTAACACAGGAACAGTTGCAGCATATATTGATGCCTCTAGGTGATTACAATAAAGATGAAACACGAACGATTGCTAAGAAATTGGGATTGGGAGTTGCAACAAAGCCGGATAGCCAGGAGATTTGCTTTGTTGAAGATAATCATTATGCTCGGTTCATTGAAGAAAGAACAGGCCTTAAAAGTAAGAACGGTTATTTTGTGGATACTGAAGGCAAAATTTTAGGAGAACATAGGGGTATTATTCATTATACGATAGGACAGCGAAAAGGATTAGGTATTGCTTTTGGAAAGCCTATGTATGTCATTGCCATTGATGCAGAGAACAATAACGTAGTATTAGGAGAATCAGGTAAAGAATATAGTGACTCTCTTATTGCTACCCATTTAAACTTTATCCCTTTTGATCAATTAGAAACGGATATGAAAGTAAAAGCAAAAATTCGTTATTCAGCTAAAGAAGCAGAGGCTGTAATTAGTCCTTGTGAAAACAATAGTGTTTTGGTAAAATTTAAAGTTCCTCAACGAGCGATTACTCCGGGACAGGCAGTTGTGTTTTATGATGGGGACATTGTTGTTGGTGGAGGAACAATAGAAAAGGCGTTAATGTTAGGAATGAATAATTAAAAACTGATGCAATTGCACTAATCTGTAATAAGATTAGCGCAATTTTCTTTACTTTAGAATATGGGAGCGGAAAATCCGCTCCTAATATTTTAATAACTACATCGTTCGGTTTACCGCTGATGCGATTAGATGTAATTCTTTCACTAATTGTGCAAATTTGTCTGGTTTTAATGATTGCGGTCCATCACACAATGCTTTTTCAGGGTTGTTGTGTACTTCGATTAATAGTCCATCGGCACCGGCTGCTATTGCGGCTTTAGAAAGCGCATTAACGTACTTCCAAGTACCTGTAGCATGACTAGGATCTATAATAATTGGTAAATGTGATAGTTCTTTTATAACAGGGATTGCACTAATGTCTATCGTATTTCTTGTAGCAGTTTCAAATGTTCTAATTCCTCTTTCACAGAGAATTATGTTTGGATTACCAGCTGAAATAATATATTCTGCGGCCATTAGCCATTCTTCAATTGTAGCCGATAACCCTCTTTTAAGCAAAACAGGTTTGTTAGTGGTTCCTACTTCTCGAAGTAACCTAAAATTTTGCATATTTCTTGCGCCAATTTGTAGAATATCAGAATACTTAGCAACAATTTCTACATCACGCGTATCTATTACTTCAGTAATTACTTTTAATCCGGTTTCAGTACGAGCGGTATTTAGCATTTTAAGTCCTTCTTCTTCAAGGCCTTGGAAAGCATAAGGAGAAGTGCGAGGTTTGAATGCTCCACCTCTTAAAACCTTTGCTCCAGCTTCCTTTACTTTACGTGCAGTCTCATAGAAAGTTTCCTCATCTTCAACAGCACATGGACCGGCCATAAGAATAAGTTCATTGCCGCCGATTTTGATATCATCGATTTGGATAATGGTTTTGGTGTTTTTTAGTTCTCTACTAGCTAGTTTGTAGGGTTTCATAATGGGGACAATATTTTCTACCCCGGGAAGGTTAATAATTAATTGATAATCAAGAAATTTTTTGTCTCCTATGGCACCTATAACCGTCTTTATATCTCCATAAATAGGATGAGTTTTAAAACCCAGGTTAATCAATTTTTTTTCTACAGTACTTATTTGTCCTCTTGTTGCTGAAGGACTCATCACTACAATCATATTTTTATACCTCCTTGTACATAAAAAAACAATAAAATCTTTTTAGCTTAAAAAAGCTCCTCATCCCATAGGGACGAGGAGCTATATCCACGCGGTACCACCCAAATTGAATCCTGAAAAGGAAACCACTTAAAATAAATATACGAGAAGAAAACTTCTGATATATCCTCCAGGTTAACGATTGGAGTAATCGGCACAGCCTACTAGCGGTCGCATTCAGCCTGCTGCTCCAGGGAGAACTTCAGAATAAATCCATTTACTAGGCTTTCACCACCCCTAGCTCGCTGAAAAATTTCATTATACTTACTTTTCCCTTTCTCTGCATTTGTTACAATATTTTATTTTAACAAGCATAGCACATGGAGTCGCAAAAGTCAATAGCGTTTGTAATATTATACATTAAATCTAAATAGAATTACATCCCCATCCTGCACAATATATTCCTTTCCTTCTAATCTTACAAGGCCGTTTTCTTTTGCCATATTATAGGAACCACATTTTATTAAATCGTTGAAGCTTACAACCTCGGCACGAATAAATCCTTTTTCAAAATCACTATGAATTTTTCCGGCTGCTTCGGGCGCTTTGGTTCCTTTTCTGATGGTCCAGGCTCTCACTTCTGATGGTCCTGCAGTCAGAAAGCTAATTAGCCCTAATAATTTATAACTAGCCTGAATTAATCGGTCTAATCCTGATTGAGTTAAACCAAGGTCAGCTAAAAATTCTTTCTTTTCTTCAAAATTAAGTTCTGCAATTTCTTCTTCTATTTTTGCAGAGATAGGCAACACTTCAGAATTTTCACTGTTTGCAAATTGTTTTAAATCACTTACCAACTGATTATTTTCAATGCCGTTGACAAAATCTTCTTCCGAAACGTTGGCAGCATAAAGAACGGGTTTCATGGTAAGAAGCGAAAATTCTTTTATAAGCTCTAGTTGTTCTTCATTAAGGCTTATACTTCTAGCCGGTTTTCCTTCTTCGAGAACGGATTTTATTTGTTCTAATACGTCAAGTTCTTGAAGATATTTTTTATCCCCTGATTTGAGCATTTTTTTTGTTTTGTCAATTCTTCGCTCAATTACTTCTAAATCGGCAAAAATCAATTCTAAATTAATTGTTTCGATATCTCTCAGAGGTCCTATTGAACCTTCCACATGGACAATATTCTCGTCTTCAAAACATCTGACAACGTGAACAATTGCATCAACTTCTCTAATATGGGATAAAAACTTATTACCTAAACCTTCTCCTTTACTAGCGCCCTTTACCAAACCGGCAATATCTACAAATTCGATAGTAGCGGGAGTGACTTTTTCCGGAGCATACATTTGAGCAAGTTTATCAAGTCTTTCGTCTGGTACTGCAACAATTCCTACATTTGGTTCTATCGTGCAAAACGGGTAATTGGCTGATTCTGCGCCAGCTTGAGTAATTGCATTAAATAGTGTACTCTTCCCTACATTTGGAAGACCTACTATACCAAGTTTCATAAAATCTATCCTTTCAAAAAATTTTCATAATCTATGTAAATAAGCGTACTACGAACAATTATTATACATTAACGAAAGTTTTTGTGCAAGGGTCAGGATTTAGAAAAAGCTTTTTAAAAGAAGACATAGGTGTCTATCGGCTTAAAAATATTAATAGTTTGTAAATATTTTAAATATTATATATTGCACGGTGGTATGTATGATATAATAATTTATAATTATATATTTTATAATGGTAATACGATTGTAATTGAACACATTATATTGGGAGTTCATTGAAAAAATTTAAAATATACAGTGTATATTGTTTAGCATTTATAATACGGAGGGTTGTCTATGGTACCTAAGGTAAAAATTCTTGTTGTTGATGATGATTTTAATATTTGTGAATTAATACGCTTGTATTTGGAAAAAGAGGGTTATGAGGTTATGGTAGCTCATAATGGCTCAAATGCTTTAGAAACTTTCAAATCAGAAGCTCCTTCTTTGGTTGTATTAGATATTATGTTGCCTGGTATCGATGGTTGGCAGGTTTGTAGAGAAATCAGAAGAATTAGTAATATACCCATTATTATGTTGACAGCTAAAGGAGAAACATTTGATAAAGTTTTAGGACTTGAATTAGGTGCAGATGATTATGTAGTTAAACCGTTTGAAGCGAAAGAACTAATTGCAAGAATAAAAGCTGTTTTGAGGAGATATGACCATAAACAAGGAGAAATAAAAGAAGTTGTTTTCCCAAATCTAGTTGTTAACCTTTCAACATACCAATTAAAAATAAACGGAAAAGAGATGGAAATTCCTCCTAAAGAACTGGAACTTTTGTATTTTCTTGTGTCTCATCCTAATCAGGTTTTTACACGGGAACAATTGCTTCAAGAAGTTTGGGGATTTGATTATTTGGGTGATTCCCGTACAGTGGATGTACATATAAAACGATTAAGAGAAAAATTGGATAGTGATGGACAAGTATGGCAATTAAAGACGGTTTGGGGAGTAGGTTATAAGTTTGAGGTGAAATAATTTGTTCAAAAGTATATTTGGGAAATTATTATCTGCATATTATCTAATTATATTAATAACTTTTATTATTCTTGGCATTTTACTGTTCAGCTTATTAGGGGATTATGTTACTTCTGAAAAAGAGGAATTGTTGAGGTATACCGGAAAAAAAATTAATGAGATAACCTCGGTTTTAATTGAAGATAATAGTCCTATCGTAGAAAGAGTATATAGAATTAATATCGAGTCTTACGGTACCAATACACAGTCTTTGATAATAGTAATTGATCAAACTGGTGAAATTTTTGCTATATCTAATCCATATTACAAACATATGGAGGGGCAAAAATTAAGCAAAGCACAATATGGTGAAGTACTACTTGGAAAGGATATAAAAAAAATTGGTAATTTTGAAGGATTGTTTAACCAAACCGTTTTGACGATTGGAATGCCATTGAAGTACAAGAATGAAATTGTCGGAGCTGTCTTTTTAAATTCTCCTATTCCTGAAATCAATAAAGTACGGTATGAAGTTTTTAAGTTATTTATGCTTTCTGTATCGGTAGCACTTTTGGCTGCGTTTATTTTAATATTCTTTTTATCTAGAAAAATTTCTAATCCACTAAAAATGATTAATAAGGCAGCCAAAACCTTTGCAAATGGACAATTTGAAAATAGAGTAGCCGTGAATTCAAATGATGAAATAGGAGAACTGGCAAATACATTTAATCGTATGGCAGAATCGTTACAAAATTTAGAGAATATGAGGAGAAGTTTCATTGCAAATGTTTCACACGAACTTAGAACGCCTATGACAACCATTCAAGGCTTCATTGCAGGCATTATGGATGAAACGATACCTAAGGAGCGCCAAAAACAATATTTAAAAATAGTCTTGGATGAAGTTAGAAGATTATCAAGATTGGTAAATGACCTTTTAGACCTTGCGAAAATGGAAGCAGGAGAAAATCAACTTAATTTTCGGGAATTTGATATAAATGAATTAATCAGAATTGGAATTATAAAATTTGAAAATAGAATTACACAAAAAAATATCCATATAAATGCTTATTTTGAAGATGAACAGTGTTTTGTTATTGCTGATATGGATGGTATTCAGAGAGTAGTAACAAACTTACTGGATAACGCAATAAAATTCTCTGACGACAATGGAACAATTGATATTGAAGTCATAACGAAATCTAATAAAGTATATGTATCTATCCAGGATCATGGTATTGGAATTGACGAACAGGAACTTAAATATATTTGGGATAGATTTTACAAAACTGATAAATCTAGAAGCAAAGATAAAACTGGAACTGGGTTGGGGCTTGCGATTGTAAAAAATATTATTAATCAACATGGGCAAGAAATATCAGTTGAAAGTAAGCTGGAAGAATACACCAGGTTTACATTTACTCTACAAAGAGCATAATTTTGTAGTGCTGAAAGTATTCTAAAACATATTAGAATACTTTCTCTACATATAATGATAGATATAATGAGTGTTTATAGATTGATTTATATATATTTGTGAAATAATTAAAAATATTTTAGTATTTTAATAACTGGAGGTAATTTTTTTGAAACAAAAAAAGGTATTAAAAATACTGGTTGTATCTGCTGAGGTGGCACCTTTTGCGAAGTCGGGCGGGCTTGCTGATGTTGCAGGTTCCTTACCACAAGCATTAGCAGCTAAAGGGAACGATGTAAGAATTGTGATGCCACGATATAAAGAAATTAAACAATCAATGTCCTATATTACTGATTTTCCTATTCAAATGGATTGGAGAAAAGAAACTTGTATTGTGCGGGGGACAGTAGTTAGTTTTAAGTTCGAAGGTGACATAAAGGAGGTTCCAATATATTTTATAGATAACTATCATTATTATGATAGGGATGGTATGTATTGCCATTTGGATGATGCAGAAAGATTTGCTTTTTTTTGCAAGGCAGTTTTAGATATGCTCCCTTATATAAATTTTCAACCTGATATTATTCATTGTAATGATTGGCATACGGGGCCCATCACCTTTTTATTAAAATACAAGTATAAAAATTCCGTATTCTATAAAAAGATATCTACAGTTTTCACAATTCATAATTTGCAATATCAAGGGATTTATTCTAAAGATATTTTGAGATACTTTGAAGTGGATGAATCATATTTTGTTCCTGACAAATTAGAATTTTATGGTCGGTTTAATTTTTTAAAAACTGGCATATTATATGCTGATGTTATCAATACTGTAAGCGAAAGATATGCTGAAGAAATTCTAACAGAAGAATTTGGTGAAAGATTAGAGGGTGTGCTGAAAACGAGGTTAAAAGATTTATATGGAATTGTAAATGGAATAAGTACTGAGCAATTTAATCCAAAAACTGATGTGATGCTATATAAAAACTATGATAAACACAGCTTGGACAATAAAAAAGACAATAAATTTCACTTACAAAAAGAAATAGGTCTCCCGATAAAAGATATTCCAATGATTGGGATAGTACATCGGTTAGTAGACCAAAAAGGATTGGATCTAATTGACGAGATTGTTGAAGATTTGATGAAGTATGATATTCAATTGGTGGTACTTGGTATTGGTGATCCTTATTATGAAGAAATGTTTAAAAGCATACAGATTAGATATCCGGATAAAGCGGCTACTTTTATTGAATTTAATGAATCTCTTGCACACAAAATATACGCAGCATCAGATATTTTTTTAATGCCGTCGCGGTTTGAGCCCTGTGGACTAGGGCAGCTGATAAGCTTGACTTATGGGACTATTCCAATCGTTAGAGCAGTAGGTGGGTTAGTAGATACAATAGAAGATTTTAACTTGGACACCAAAACAGGAAATGGCTTTGTATTTAAAAGTTATACACCGGAAGCACTTTTAGAAACAATAAAAAGATGTTTGTTAATATACAATGAAAAAAAAGATATATGGAATATACTTGTACAGTCCGCACTTGACACTGATTTTTCATGGGATAAACAGGCAAACAAATACATTGACTTATTTTACCTGGCAATGAAAAAAAATAAAGAATGAAAGTAAGATTAAGATTGAGGTTAATATTTTATGGTTTAACCGCAATCTTAATCTTAGTTGTATGCTTTATTTACAAAATCACATAGGTGGCTGATTGGACATTCTTCACATTTCGGTTTTCGAGCATTACAAATTGCTCGTCCATGATAAACAAGTTGATGACAAAATTTTGACCAATAATCTTTAGGGACAATCTCCATAAGATCGAATTCAATCTTAGTCGGGTCTGAATGTCGAGTAAGTCCAATTCTATTGGAAAGACGTTTGGCATGTGTATCTACAACAATACCGGGAATACCAAAAATATCCCCTAGTACAAGATTAGCAGTTTTTCTACCAACACCAGGTAATTTTAGCAAGTCTTCTAGATTGTTAGGTACTTTGCCATTAAAGTCTTGTATAATCATCTTACAACAATTAATGATATTTCGTGCCTTGTTTCTGTAAAAGCCTGTTGATTTAATATCCTGTTCTAACTCAGAAACATCTGCATTGGCAAAGTCATAAACATCTTTGTATTTTTGAAATAAATCTTTTGTTACAATATTAACTCTTTCATCGGTACATTGAGCTGCGAGTTGGGTAGCAATGAGTAATTGTAACGGGTCTTTATACTCCAAAGAACAATCGGCATTGTTGTATAGTTTGTCAAAAATGTTGCGGATCTCTAAAACTCTTTTTTTATTATGATTTATATCTCTCATAACTAACTCCTCCATTTATACTGAATGTTTTAGATTATGTTTTATTTATTTGCTTATTAAAGATGGAAGAACTGATTGCAATTGCTATAGAGATTGAACCTGCTATAAATACAGTTTCAATGCCTTTATTGACTGCATCACTATAGTTTTTTTGAATGAGTTCAAGCATCGTGTAATATAGACCGGCACCCGGGACTAAAGGAATGATTCCAGCAGTCAAAAAAATGGTTGCCGGCATTTTAAACCATCGGGCAAAAAGTTCACTCAATATTGCCACTGTTAATGCACCAATAAAGCTTCTAAAAATTCCACTATGGTATACACTATAAAAATATGAATATATCAACCAACCTAGTGACCCATTTACTCCAATTATCAATATGGAATTTTTTGGTGCGTTAAAAATGTATGCAAAAAATACAGTTGCAAAATAGGAATAGAGTACTTGATAAATTAGACCAATAAGCATGTTTATCATAATCCTCCTTGAAGAAAGAGCCACACTCTTAAAACAATCCCAACACCAGAAGCAATAGAAATTGCGATTAATAGTGCTTCCACACCACGGGATGTACCCGAAACAAGATCACCATATATTGTATCACGAATAGCACCAGTGATGGCAATACCGGGTAATAGAGGCATAATAGAGCCAATGATAATTTTATCTATATGTCCCACTTTTAATATTTCAGAAAAGAGTATGGCAATCATAGCGGTAATTGAACCACTAACTAAGTTTACTAAAAAGCCAGAAATATCTTTATTATATAATATAATTGCAACAAGTCGAATAAAGCCTCCACAAAAAGTAGCAATCATACCATCCCATAAAGCACCACCAAGCAACAAAGCAAAAAAGCCAGAGCAAACTCCTGTAACAAAGATAGAAAATAGAATATTAAGCGAATGAGTGTGGCTTAATTCCTCCAATGATGATAAAGCTTGTGTAATACTAATTTCTTGTAATACAAACTGCCTTGAAATATTATTAACATGGTAAACTTTTGATAAATTAGTAGTTCGTTTTGTCACTCTTTTAATGGTTGTGTGATATTCATCATTTGGTGTTTGGATACAAATAAAGATACCTGTTGGTGTTGCAAAAGTATTTACACTTTTTATATTCGTTGCACGACAGATGTGCTCAATAGTATCCTCAACTCGGTAGGTCTCTGCACCATTTTCTAACATAATTTGACCTGCTAAAGTAACTAACTTGAGAATATCTCTGTTAAATTTTTGTGTCACATTTTTCACCACATTAAATAAATTAGGGTCAACAACGAATTTTGTGGTCAAGAGTTTTTTTACATGTAATTATTACCAAGGAGTTTTCTGAAAGTCAGTATTTATAAGGATTTCATAAATTAATATGGAATAAATCACATATAAAAAATCCTTGACACCCCATTTTTCACAAAAATCGTTGATGAACCATAATTTATTATAATTTATATTGCATAAAAATTAAATAGTCATCATGAATTTCAAAATATCACCAAAAGTCTTGTAAAAGAATAATTTAAAACGTATAATATACAATATATAATTTCTAAATAAGATAATTTATATATGTCTTTTGAGTATTTAAACTTTTTAGTAGAACATAACAGCGTTTTATTAATAATAGTTTATTATTTCATATTTATTATTTACGAAAGGGTGTTATAAATGTATAGTACAAATGAAGTAAAAAAGGTTGACCCGGAAGTTGCTGAAGCTATAGAATTAGAAGTAAATCGTCAGAGAAATAAGATTGAACTTATTGCTTCAGAAAACTTTGTTAGTCCTGCTGTAATGGAAGCTATGGGAACACCGCTTACCAATAAATATGCTGAAGGATATCCGGGTAAAAGATACTACGGTGGATGTGAGTGTGTTGATATTGTTGAAAGGTTAGCGATTGAAAGAGCTAAAATGATTTTTGGTGCAGATCATGCTAATGTTCAACCTCATTCTGGTGCACAGGCAAATGCCGCAGTGTACTTTGCAGTGCTAAAACCTGGGGATACGATTTTAGGTATGAATCTTTCACATGGTGGGCACCTTACTCATGGTAGCCCAGTGAATATATCGGGTACATATTATAATGTCGTCCCTTATGGAGTTAATAAGGACTCGCACACCATCGATTACAATGAAGTAAGAAGACTAGCGAAAGAAAATTGTCCTAAGATTATTGTTGCAGGTGCTAGTGCATATCCAAGAACAATCGATTTTGCAGCTTTTAGCGAAATTGCAAATGAAGTAGGTGCTTATCTGATGGTAGATATGGCGCATATAGCAGGATTGGTAGCTGCTGGATTGCACCCAAATCCAGTGCCTTATGCCCATTTCGTTACAACCACCACACATAAAACTCTAAGAGGACCACGTGGTGGAATGATATTGTGTAAGGAAGAGTTTGCTAAAGTCATTGATAAAGCAATCTTTCCGGGCACCCAGGGTGGACCTTTGATGCATGTTATTGCTGCGAAAGCAGTAGCTTTTAAGGAAGCTTTGGAAGAGGATTTTCGCAATTACCAAAAGAAAATCATAAAAAATGCTTCTGCATTGTCACAGGCATTGATGGAAGAAGGTTTTAACTTGGTTTCTGGCGGTACCGACAATCATTTAATGTTAATCGATTTAAGAAATATGAAAGTTACTGGGAAAATTGCTGAGAAAATGTTAGATGAAGTGGGTATTACAGTGAATAAAAATACTATACCTTTTGACCCGGAAAGTCCTTTTGTAACCAGCGGTATCAGAGTGGGAACGCCTGCAGTTACGACTAGGGGAATGACAGAAGAAGATATGATAGAAATTGCGAGATTAATTAAGCTTACAATTGTGGATTTTGATAATAAAAAAGAAGAAATTAAAAATAGAGTTAAAATGTTGTGTGACAAATATCCATTATATTAATGTTAAATAAAGAATAAACGAGGGAGTGAGGAACGTATCCTTGCTCCTTGCTTTATGTCAGAGGTACAATTAGTTAATGTGATAAAATGATACTAAACAAATCATTAGATTGTTTTTAGCTTATAGATTTATAATATATGAAAATGATGGGGAGGTATGTATGGTAAAACCATTAGCCGATCGGATAAGGCCAAGTACTCTTGAAGATGTAGTGGGACAGGAACATTTATTAGGAGAAAATAAAATTTTACACAGAATATTATCATCTGGGCATATAACTAATATGATATTTTATGGTCCGCCTGGAACAGGAAAGACAACAGTTGCCAACATAGCAGCAAAGATAACAAATAGAACATTCTATAAGTTAAATGCTACAAATGCATCGGTAAAGGATATTAAAGAAATTATAAATGACTTAAATACGTTGATGAATACTGACGGAGTACTATTATATTTAGATGAGATACAAAATTTTAATAAAAAACAGCAGCAATCATTATTAGAGTATATTGAGAATGGGCAAATTACACTGATTGCAAGCACCACTGAAAATCCGTATTTTTACATATATAATGCAATTTTGAGCAGATCTCATATTTTTGAATTTAAACTATTAAGCAAACATAATATCATTCAAGCATTAAAAAGGGCTGTAGAAATTGTAAAACATGATTTAAATGATACATGTATAAAATATGATGAAGATGTTTTAGATTACATTGCTGAAGTCAGTAACGGTGATTTAAGAAAAGCTATCAGTACCCTTGAATTGGCAATATATTCTGCTAAAGTGAATGATGAAGGTGTTATATATATTACTTTAGATACGATACAAGAATGTACACAAAAAAAAATTCTAAATTACGATAAATCAGGAGATAGTCACTATGATATTTTAAGTGCTTTTCAAAAATCAATCAGGGGTAGTGACCCAGATGCAGCTATACATTATCTTGCACGACTAATAAAAGCTGGAGATTTAATTTCTATTTGCAGAAGATTACTGGTTATTGCTTCGGAGGATATCGGTATAGCATATCCAAATGCGATATCAATAGTAAAAAGTTGTGTCGATGCAGCAATGCAGGTTGGTTTGCCGGAAGCAAGAATAAATTTAGCACAGGCGACATTAATACTAGCTACTGCACCCAAATCAAATTCTGTAATAACTGCTATTGATGCTGCTCTTAATGATATTGATACTAAAGATATTGGAGATATACCTCTACACCTTAAAGATGCACATTATGAAGGAGCAAGTGGTTTGGGACGAGGGGTGGATTATAAGTACCCGCATCATTTCAAAAATAATTATGTAGAGCAGCAATACCTACCGGATAATCTTAAGAATGTTACATATTATATTCCTGGAAAAAATAAAGTAGAAGACCAGATAGGACAGTACCAGAGATTAATCAAAAATAAATAGGCATTAAGCCTTTTTTTTTTGCATAAATTTTACTATGGTCTATTACCAACATTGATGTAATAAAACACCCAAAAAGGGGGCGTACTTAGTGAGAAAAAAGGAGAATAAAGAAAAAAAAGATATAAAAGAGAAGGTAAGTGAGATATTGGAACTCCCAAGTGAAATCATTTTAGATGTTCCTAAATTGATTTTTATTGGGAATAAAAATCTTTCTATTGAAAATTATAAAGGCATTATTGAATATAGTGATAAAATCATTAGAATAAATACCAATCCTTATATGATAAAGATAACAGGTCAAAAACTTGAAATCAAAACGATCACAGCAGAAGAAATACTCATACTGGGGGAGATTTTGACACTAGAATTTATATCTTAGGGGTGGAAGAATGTTATTGGTCAACTTATTTAATTTTTTTAGGGGATATCTTATTATTTTAGTTGAAGGCTATTTCCTTGAGAAATTTATTAATATCTGTGCCCGAAGACAGATTTATTTGTGGGATGTAAAAAAGATTAACAGTTATACAATGAAGTTAAAAATTAGTATAAAAGGATTTAAAGCTATTAGACCTATTGTTCGCAAAACCAAATGTAGAGTAAAAATATTAGCAAAAAAAGGAATCCCTTTTATAATGCATAGGTATAGAAAAAGAAAAACCTTTATGATAGGGGTTTTATTATTTTTTGCCCTGCTCTGGTATATGACATCATTTATATGGGTAATAGAAATAGTTGGAAATAAAGATATCGTTAAAGAGGAAATATTAAAGTATCTAGAGCAATGTGGTTTTAAAGTAGGTTCCTTTAAAATAGGATTAGATACCGATTCAATTGAAAATGAAATGATGTTAAGGATGGACCGTTTATCTTGGATTGGTATAGAAATAAAAGGAACAAAAGCATTTATCGAGATTAAAGAGAGAATATTACCTCCTAAAATATTAGAAAAACATATTCCGTGTAATATTATTGCTGCAAAAGACGGAGTAATCAAAAGTATGGTCGTCAAAAGCGGTTATCCCGTAGTCAAAGAAGGTGATACAGTAGAAAAGGGGCAGTTATTGGTAAGTGGTGTAACAGACAGTAAAGTGGAAGGAATACGATATACCCATTCAATAGCATCTATTAGAGCAAGGACGTGGTATGAAAAGTCAAAACAAATCGGTTTGATAAGAGAAAAAAAGATTAAAACTAATCGTAAAACAACAAAATATACATTAAAAATTATGAACAACAAAATAAATTTATTTGTAAATAGTAGTATTCCTTATACAAATTATGATAAAATTACACATAGAAAGGAAGTAAGTCTGGGGAAAAATTATATATTGCCGATTGTATTGGAAAGCAATATTTTTGAAGAAGTGAGAATAGAAAAAGAAAAAATAAAAATAGAGGAAGCTATTACACAGGGAACAGAATTGTTACGTGAAGATATAATCAGCCAACTTTCTCCCGATGTTGAAATATTAGATGAAAAAGTAGAGCATATTTTTATAGATGAAAATAATATATTAGTAAAATTAGTAATTGAATGTATAGAAGAAATAGGTATACAGGATGAAATTATAAAAAACTAGGAGGTATTTTTTTGGAAAATATAACAGAAAAAAATTTAGAAATAGATGGAATAGAACAAGTAATAAACGTTTTTGGTAGTTTTGATGAAAACGTAAAGATTATTGAAGATACATTCAATGTAAAAATTATTAATAGAGGTACTGAACTAAAGATTATTGGAGAAGACCAAAATACTGTTAATGCAGAAAAGGTTTTAAAAAATTTATTAGAAAGATCTGCACAGGGTGACAGTATTAATGAACAAGCTGTAAGATATATCATCTCATTGGTGAATGAAGGACAAGAAGATAAGATAAAAACTTTAGGAGAAGATTGTATATGCATAACGGCACAAGGTAAACCTATTAAAGCTAAAACATTGGGGCAGAAACAATATATTGAGGCAATCAAAAACAATGTTGTTATTTTTGGTGTCGGACCTGCTGGAACAGGAAAAACATATCTTGCCGTTTCTATGGCAGTTACAGCCTTTAGAAATAAAGAAGTAAATAGAATAATTCTTACTAGACCTGCTGTGGAAGCAGGAGAAAAACTGGGTTTTCTTCCAGGAGATTTGCAGAATAAAGTGGATCCGTATTTAAGACCGCTCTACGACGCTCTATATGACATGATTGGTGCGGAGACTTATCTAAAGTATCTGGAAAAAGGAATGATAGAAGTTGCACCTTTAGCGTATATGAGAGGGCGAACCCTTGACAACTCATTTATTATTTTAGATGAGGCACAAAATACTACTCCTGAACAAATGAAAATGTTTCTTACAAGAATTGGATTTGGTTCAAAAGCAATCATCACAGGCGATATTACGCAAATTGATTTACCCCGTGGTACGCACTCTGGTTTAAAAGAAGCAATTAAAGTGCTGAAAAATATAGAGGGTATTGAATTTTGCTATTTAACTGACCGTGATGTAGTAAGACACCCATTAGTACAAAAAATTATAAAGGCATATGAAAAATTTGATGAAGAACGAGAAACTCGTAAAAAATAAGACAACCGCCTTCGGCGCATTGATGTGCCTATCGGCATAAAAAATTAAGGTAGATTGTCTTGATATTACGCTTCGCTTCATAATAAGATTAAAACTGAAGTTTTTAGTGATATAACCATCCGGCAATTTTGTATGTTGGCATGTGAGGCTGGTTTACCTGGAAGAATAAAATCGAAGATTTTGACATCTTTTTAGTGAAGTAGTAGGTTTAGGGGGATAAATAGAATGCTATTAAAAAAGTTTAACCCAAAAGTGCGGTTGGATTTATCCGATACTCTTTTTATGTATAAAGTATTCATTGGGCTTTTATGTTTTGTGATTACCCTTTTTATCGTAATTAGTGGGGCTGCTCCAGTTAAATATGATTTAAGTGTTGATGACCCAAGTGTTGTTGATATATTCGCACCAAGAGATATTGTGGACAAGCTGACCACGCAACGATTAAAAGATGAAGCAGAGAGTAAAGTTCTACCTCAATATGATTTTGACCAAAATGTTACAAAACGGTCGCAAGAAAAAATTTATGCTTTCTTATCAGATGTTCATTTGGTAAGAGGAATGCATGATATAAGTGAACAGGCTAAGATTGATAAACTAAAGCAATTATCAAATATTAAGTTAACTGATGAAATGTTTATAACCTGTATTAAAATGAGTGATAATGAATTATCGCAATTGCAAATTACCGTGTTAAACGCACATACACAAATTATGGATAGAGGTATAGAAGCAGATTCACTGGAAAAATCTATTGGCTATGCTAAAGAATTGATTCAAAAGATGGAAGTAAGCCAAAAAATAAAAGACCTAAGCTATAACATTTTATCTGATGTCATAGAACCTAATAAAATAATCAATGAACAAAAAACATTGGCAGCAAGAGAAGCAGCACGAAATAATGTTGAACCTAAGTTGTATAAAAAAGGCGAAAAAATCGTTGGAAAAGGTGAGAAAGTAAAATTAGAGCACATAAAAGTATTAGATGAACTTGGTTTGCTTAAAGATAATGAGAAAAGGGTAGACTATAGATTTATTATTGGTATCACTTTTATAGTTATATTAGTATTTTTAATTATAGTTGCGTATCTTTATTATTTTAATAAAAAAATTTTTAATGACAGAAGTGACTTAATTTTACTTGGATTAATTTTTATATTCACATTGTTAATTGCAATAGGCTTTAAACAGCTTTCAATATACATCATTCCTGTGTCTGCGGCAACAATGCTGATTGCTATATTATTAGATACGAATCTAGCTATACTTGTAAATTTTGTTCTTAGTGTTTTGATAGGTTTGTTAACAAAAGGAGATACTAATTTTATATATATTACTTTATTAAGTGGAAGCTTTGCAGCTTTTGCTATAACCAAGACATATCAACGAAATAAGTTGGTTTTAGCTGGTATTGCAATAAGCATAGTAAATGCTTTACTGATTATTAGCTTTGGTTTGTTAGGCACAAATGAATTAAAATTTATATTTTCCGAAGCATTAAATGGAATATTTAATGGATTATTATCCATTGTTATCACCATTGGTACATTACCTTTTTGGGAAGCGACATTTAATATTATTACTCCGTTTAAATTACTGGAATTATCTAATCCTAACCAACCTTTAATAAAAAGGTTATTGCTGGAAGCACCAGGAACTTATCACCACAGCTTAATGGTAGGAAATCTTGCAGAAGCAGCAACTGAAGCGATTGGTGGAAATGCATTGTTAGCAAGGGTAGCTGCATATTATCATGATATAGGGAAACTTAAAAGACCATATTTTTTTAAAGAAAACCAATTTGACGATAATCCTCATAATCGGATGACAGCAAATTTAAGTACTTTAGTAATTACCTCTCATACGAAAGATGGAGAGGAAATGGCAAAAGCCAATAAAATTCCATTAGTCATTCGGGATATTATTAAACAACATCACGGTACTACACTTGTCGCATACTTTTATCACAAGGCAAAAAATGGTGAAAAGGCAGAATTGGTAAATGCTAATGATTTTAGATATGAAGGACCAAAACCTCAGACTAAAGAAGCTGCTGTTGTTATGTTGGCTGATTGTGTTGAAGCTGCAGTTCGTTCTATGGCTAAAAGAACAGAAGGAAAGATTGAGGGGATGGTTAGAAAAATTATTAAAGATAAATTAGATGACGGACAATTGGATATGTGTGATTTGACATTGAAAGATCTTGATGATATTGCAAAAGCTTTCTTACGCGTGTTTAGTGGTTTTTTCCATGAAAGAATAGAATATCCTGAAGCTACAGTAAAAAAAGATGATGAAATTCTTATTCCGCAAGCAGAAAAAACAGGAGTTGATTAATGTTGGATAAAGTTAAATTAATAATCGAAAATAATCAACAGGATATCGTAATGGATGAACAACTGCAAAAGTTAATTCAAGATGCAGTTAAGGCGGTACTTGAATATGAAGATTTTAGGCAAGCTGTTGAAGTAAGTGTAACCTTAGTAAATAATGATCAGATTAAAGAAATAAATAAAGAATTTAGAGGTAAAGATATGATTACGGATGTACTTTCTTTTCCTATACTACAGTTTGATGAAGAACAGAATATTTTGAAGGAATATAATATTGGCGATTATGATTATGATGAGGATTTACTTTTACTTGGGGATATTGTCATTTCACTTGAAAAAGCAAAAACACAGGCCAAAGAGTATGGGCACACATTTGAAAGAGAAGTTGGTTTTCTAACTGTACATTCTATGTTTCATTTACTTGGGTATGACCATGAAAAAGAATCAATGGCAAAAGTGATGCGTTATAAAGAGGAACAAGTGTTAAAAAAACTTTCATTAAATAGGCCCTAAGAGCTATTGCATAAGATGAAATAAAATTAAATAGCTAATTTTTATTTGCTGGTATCGCTCGTGTTAAATGATAGTGGGGGCGTAATATGAAAAATAGAAATATGTTTGATAGTTTTAACTATGCCATCAATGGAATTATATATGGAATAAAGACTCAAAGAAACTTAAAAATTCATTGTGCAGCGGCATTAGGAGCTTTATTGTTAAGCCTTTTTTATAACTTTTCTAAAATCGAACTGTTAATATTACTTTTTACCATTGTTATTGTTATTGTTACAGAAATGATAAATACGGCAATTGAGAAAGTTGTTGATATGATTGTAGACACCTATCATCCTCTTGCAAAAATTGCAAAGGATGTTGCGGCAGGTGCTGTATTAATTTCTGCTGTAAATGCTATCATTGTTGCTTATATTTTGTTTTTTAGCAAGCCAAGAGTATTGACCACTTTAATGAACTTGGTTCTTAAATTCAGGCAAACTCCTTTTCATATAGCTTTTATTGCTACTTTAATTGTATTGATTCTTATTTTTATAATAAAAGTGCATTTTCATCATAAAACCCCACTACGTGGGGGGGTTGTTAGTGGACATGCTGCGCTACCCTTTGCGATTACTACCAGCATTTGTTTTATTACAGAAAATCCGATCATTATTACATTATGTTTATTTTTGAGTTTAATAGTCGCGCAGAGTAGGGTAGAAGGAAAAATTCACAGTCTATTAGAAGTGATTTTAGGTGCTGTTTTAGGAATGGTGATAACGCTATTACTTTTTAGTTTAAGCAAATTATAGGATAGGAGATGATATGATGGATGAAAAAAAATTAATTGAAATAGCCTCTCATGCCCGAATAAATTCTTATTCTCCATATTCGAAATTTAGAGTAGGTGCAGCTTTATTGACGAAAAGTGGAAAAGTATTTACTGGATGTAATATAGAAAATGCTACTTATGGTGCAACGTGTTGTGCTGAGAGAACAGCAATATATAAAGCTATTTCTGAAGGCGAGAAAGAATTCGAGGCAATAGCGGTGCAGGGCGATAATGAGGGATTTACTTTTCCATGTGGAATTTGTAGACAAGTGATTGCTGAATTTTCCCCGTCAATCAAGGTTATATTAAGTGATAAAGAAAAAAATATAAAAGTTTATCCGTTAAGTGACTTACTACCACATGCATTTTATAAAGAAGATTTAACGTAATGTCAGTACTTAAGGAGGCTATCGTAATGACACAAGATTTTAAGTCTGGATTTGTCTCGATAATAGGAAAGCCTAATGTAGGAAAATCCACTTTATTAAATAATATGTTAGGTCAAAAAATTGCAATTATGTCGGACAAACCTCAAACTACTCGAAATAAAATATTAGCAATTTTATCAGAAGAGGATTGTCAAATAATTTTTATGGATACCCCGGGTATACATAAACCAAAAAATAAACTAAGTGAATATATGGTTAAAATCGCTAAAGACACTTTAAATGAGGTTGATGTTATTTTATTTGTTGTTGAAGCGGATAAAGAAATAGGAGAAGGAGAGAAAAAGATTAT
Source organism: Clostridiales bacterium (assembly GCA_030156665.1). Lineage (GTDB taxonomy): Bacteria > Bacillota > Clostridia > SK-Y3 > SK-Y3 > JASGMB01. Next base: position 47,670 of record JASGMB010000003.1, on the reverse strand, counting down.
ACAAGAATTTAGCAATATAGATACTCCCGTGATATTAATCATTAATAAAATTGATTTAGTAAAAAAAGATTTAATTTTAGCATTGATGAACGACTACAGTAACTTATTCAAGTTTCATGCTATTATTCCTATTTCCGCGCTCAATAACGATGGGATTTACATAATAAAAGAAGAAGTGAAAAAATTACTGCCTATTGGTCCTAAGTTTTTTCCGGAAGATATGCTTACTGACCAACCTGAAAGACAAATAGTTGCTGAAATGATACGCGAAAAGATACTTCAGCTTTTAGAAAAAGAAGTTCCACATGGCATAGCCGTTGAAGTAATATCAATGAAGAGTAAAGAAGAGAAGGATATAATTGAAATACTTGCGAACATCTATTGTGAAAAAGATTCACATAAGGGTATAATTATTGGAAAAAAAGGAGAAATGCTTAAAAGGATTGGCAGTCTGGCAAGAATAGATATAGAGCATTTGCTTGGTATGAAAGTTTTTCTTGAACTATGGGTGAAAGTAAAAAAGGATTGGAGAAATAATGATTTTTATATTAAAGATTTTGGGTATCAATAATAAATGTAAAAATTTATACAATTACATAAAGTTATTTCTTTGTATATTATAAGTTCTTTAAGGATACCCTAATATTACATAATTTATTTGATAAGGGGGACTTAGAGAATATGTTGCAAAATTTTATGTGGAGTACTTTTGAAAAAACCGGAAACATTAATGCTTATTTATCATATAAAGAAATAGAAAAGTTAAATATAAATACAACAATCTCTATAAATGACAGTAATCAATCTACGGAAAAACATAAAGCTACAATCTCATAATAGTAATTCGGGACTTCTTACGTCCCGTTTTTTATAACGCATAGGAAAGTATATGTTTCCTTTAGTTTTATACTTTCCGTTAAATGCGTTTCAAAAAAGGCTTCATTATAAAATACTTCTTTCAGAAGCCTTTTTTATATTTAAATATTACAAAAATAAATTTAACGATTATTAATATTTGTGACTGCAAAAATTTGTAATTTTACAAACAACAAAACATAAACTATCAAATTAGAACACTTTATAAAAACTTAATAAATATAGTTAGGGAATATTTTTTATTGGGATAAGGATGGTTTATTTTATGAATATTTTGCGAACGCAGGGATTGGTAATAAAAGATATAAATGTCGGTGAAGCTGACAAAATTATTACAATATTCACACGCAGAAACGGAAAAATTCAGGCATCTGCTCGTGGAGTCAAAAGACCTAGAAGTAAATTGATTGCTGGAACTCAATTTTTATGTTATAGTGATTTTGTACTGTATAGGGGTAAAGATTTATACAGAGTTAGTCAAAGTGAAGTGATTGAAAACTTTTACAATATAAGAAATAGTATTGAAAAGTTATCATATGCTACATATTTTGTAGAGCTTGCGTCTGAAGTAATAGATGAAGGATATATAAACAATAAATTACTTAAGCTGTTACTAAACACTTTATATGTGCTATCTACTACAGATAGAGACCCTCGGCTTTTAAAAGTAATTTATGAATTAAGGTTAATGAGTACCATTGGATATGCACCAAATTTAATTGCTTGTACAAGTTGTGGAAATATTGAACAGGCAAAATATTTCAGTAGTATAATAGGAGGATTAGTTTGTGATAAATGCTTAAGAAATATCAAAAGTAGAAATAATATTATGTTAAGTGCAGGGGCGCTTCATACAATGCGCTATATATTATACAGTAAATTAAATAAGATTTTTTCTTTTGAAGTATCTCCCAAAGTTCAGGAAGAGTTAGATTTTATTGCAAAAGATTTTCTTCTTACCCACATAGATAAAGAATTTAAAACGTTAAAATACTTAGAAAACCTACTATCTATAAAAAATATGGACTCTAAATCTCATCAATAGGTTTAAAAAGTTAGACAGATGGGAAAATTTTTTAATAAAATAAGAAAAAATATGATGAAAAAATTTTTATTTATGATATAATAATACCCGCAATATGCTAATAAGTTGTTATAACAACTTACATAAAACATATATATATAAATAATACATAGGAGGTAGAAGAACCAATGAGTAAAAAGTATGTTTACCTTTTTAGCGAAGGTGACGCGAGCATGAAAAACCTATTAGGTGGTAAAGGTGCTAACCTTGCAGAAATGACAAGATTAGGTTTTCCTGTACCACAAGGTTTTACAGTAACTACCGAAGCTTGTACCAGATATTATCAAGATGGTAAAGTTATTAGCGAAGATATCATTGCTCAAATTGAAGAGAAACTTGCTGAAACAGAAAAAATTGTTGGTAAAAAATTTGGTGATGTAAATAATCCTTTCCTTGTATCTGTCCGGTCTGGCGCTAGAGTATCTATGCCTGGTATGATGGATACCATTCTTAACTTAGGTTTAAATGATGAAGTTGTAGTAGGGCTTGCAAACCTTACTAATGAAAGATTTGCTTATGACAGCTACAGAAGATTTATTCAAATGTTTTCTGATGTTGTAATGGAAGTTCCAAAACCAAAATTTGAAAAAATTATTGACCAGATGAAAGAGGAAAAAGGTGTTGAATTAGACACTGAATTAGACGCTAATGATTTAAAAAATATGGTTGAAAGATTTAAACAGTTATTTAAACAAGAAAAAGGTTTTGATTTCCCACAAGAACCTAGGGAACAGTTAATTGAAGCTGTTAAGGCTGTTTTCCGTTCATGGGATAATCCAAGAGCAATTGTATATAGAAGAATGAATGATATTCCTGGTGATTGGGGTACTGCTGTTAACGTACAGGCAATGGCATTTGGTAATATGGGTAATGATTCCGGTACAGGTGTTGCATTTACCAGAAATCCATCTACCGGAGAAAAGAAACTTTACGGCGAATTCTTAATGAATGCCCAAGGAGAAGACGTTGTTGCGGGTATTAGAACTCCTCAGCCAATTTCTCAATTACAAGAAGTTATGCCTGAAGTATATCAACAGTTTGTTGAAATAGCTGAAAAGCTTGAAAAGCACTACAGAGACATGCAGGATATGGAATTTACTATTGAGAATAGAAAATTATACATGCTTCAAACCAGAAATGGTAAGAGAACAGCAGCAGCTGCATTAAAGATTGCCGTTGATCTTGTAGAAGAAGGCATGTTAACAAAAGAAGAAGCAATGTTAAAAGTTGAACCAAAGCAGCTTGATACATTATTACATCCAACTTTTGAACCAAAGGCTTTGAAAGCTGCAAAAGTTATTGCGAAAGGACTTCCGGCATCTCCTGGAGCTGCTACAGGGAAGGTATATTTTACTGCTGAAGAGGCTGTTGCAGCTACAAAAGCTGGAAATAAAGTTATTCTTGTAAGATTGGAAACTTCTCCGGAAGATATTGAAGGTATGGCAGCAGCACAAGGTATCTTAACTGCTAGAGGAGGTATGACTTCTCATGCAGCAGTTGTAGCAAGAGGAATGGGCACTTGCTGTGTAGCAGGTTGTGGAGAGATTAAAATAAATGAAGAAGAAAAATTCTTTGTTACTAAAGATGGAGAAAGATTTAATGAAGGTGACTATATTTCATTAGATGGTAGCACCGGTAATGTTTATGGTGAAGAAGTACCTACACAAGAAGCACAGTTAACCGGTGATTTTGCTAAATTCATGGGATGGGCTGATGAAATTAGAACACTAAAAGTTAGAACGAATGCAGATACTCCAAAAGATGCTGAAACAGCTGTTAAATTTGGTGCAGAAGGTATCGGACTTTGCCGTACAGAGCATATGTTCTTTGAAGAGGACAGAATTCCGGCTGTAAGAGAAATGATTGTTGCAAAAACTGAAGAACAAAGAAGAAAAGCTCTTGATAAACTTCTCCCAATGCAAAGAGGAGACTTTGAAGGTATATTCAAAGCTATGAAAGGATTCCCGGTAACTATTAGATTACTAGATCCACCATTACATGAGTTCCTACCTCATGAAGATGATGACATTAGCGCATTAGCAAAAGAAATGGGACTTTCCTTTAAAGAATTAAAAGAAACTGTGGAAAGCTTACAGGAATTTAACCCAATGCTTGGACATAGAGGTTGCCGTCTTGCAGTGACTTACCCTGAAATTGCAGAAATGCAAGCAAGGGCTATTATTGAAGCGGCAATCAATGTAAATAAAGAAGGTATGAATGTTATTCCTGAAATTATGATTCCTTTAGTAGGAGAAGTAAAAGAATTAAAATATGTAAAAGATGTAGTTGTTCAAACTGCAGATGCAATTATTAAAGAGGCTGGCGTAAATCTTGAATATAAAGTTGGAACAATGATTGAAGTGCCAAGAGCTGCTGTAACAGCTGATGAAATTGCTACAGAAGCTGAATTCTTTTCATTTGGTACAAATGACTTAACTCAAATGACATTCGGATTTTCCCGAGATGACGCAGGCAAATTCTTAAATGATTATTATGACAAAAAGATTTTTGAATCCGATCCATTTGCAAAACTTGACCAAACTGGAGTTGGTAAGTTAGTTAAGATGGCAGCCGAACTTGGTAAGAAGACGAGACCTGATATTAAGCTTGGTATCTGTGGAGAACATGGTGGCGATCCTTCATCTGTAGAATTCTGCCATAACACAGGATTAGACTATGTGTCATGCTCACCGTTCCGCGTGCCAATTGCAAGACTAGCTGCTGCGCAGGCCAAAGTAAAAGCATCAAAATAAAGTATAAAAAAATAAAAAAGCTTGACAACATGTCAAGCTTTTTTTATAACAAATGAGAAAGTGTATTTTTCATTAGTTTTATCCTTTTCGTTAAATGCATTTCAAGAAAGGCTTCATTTAATAAAATGTTTCTTAAATAGAAGCCTTTTTTATATTTTTAATAAAAAAGAAGGAAATATTTTATTTTTTGTAGTATATATATGTATAATAAAAATAAAAAATGGAGGTTTACAATGTATATTATAGGTTTAAATGGTAGTCCAAATGAATATGGCAATACTTATTATTTATTAAATCAAATTCTTGAAATATGTAAGAAAAAAGGTGCAAAAACGGAAATCATTAATGTGCCAAAGATAATAAATTCTGCAAAACTATCTTTTTGCACGGCTTGTTCTAGCCCTTGTCAAGGAGTATGTTTTAAAGATACTGCTTTAGAAGAAGCATATAACAAATTAAAGAGTGCCAATGGTATATTAATAGGTAGCCCGGTATATTTCGGCACTGTTTCTGCACAGTTAAAAGCTTTTTTTGATAAAAGTAGAAAATTGAGAACTGAAAAGGCTTTTATCAATTTAGTAGGTGCAGCTGTAACAGTTGGAGCTTCGAAATATGGTGGGCAGGAAACTACTATAAAGGCTATTCATGATATGATGTTGGTTCAAGGCATGATTATTATAGGGGATGGACATGTAGATCATGATGCAGGGCATCATGGAGTCAGTGCACAAAGGCCGGCTGAAAAAGATGAATTTGCAAAAAAAAGAATAGAGGTATTAGCAAATCGGATATTTGAGGTTAGTAATGCGATTAAGAATGCCGATTTAAGGAAAAATTAAATAAGTTTTTCATAATATGTAAATTTTGATAAAAAGGTCGTGATATCATGAATATTCGCGAGCATACTGAACATATTGAAAAGCAAATTTTATCACCTTTTGCACAACTGAGCGCTAAAACAAAAGGGAGAATTAGGAAGGAACCGAGTTGTGAGATACGGACTGACTTTCAAAGAGATAGAGATAGAATAATCCACTCTAAGTCTTTTAGACGATTGAAACACAAGACACAAGTTTTTATTGCACCTGAAGGTGACCATTATAGAACACGGCTTACGCATACATTAGAAGTAGCACAAATTGCTCGAACAATTGCAAGGGGACTAAGGCTAAATGAAGATTTAAGTGAAGCTATTGCTTTAGGCCATGACTTAGGCCATACTCCGTTTGGACATGCAGGAGAATACATATTAAACAGTATCTGTCCATATGGGTTTAAACATTATGAACAAAGTTTAAGAGTGGTAGATATTTTAGAAAATGGAAAAGGGATGAATCTCACCAGTGAAGTAAGAGATGGGATTGTTAACCATACCGGGGAAAATCAATCTGCAACTTTAGAAGGGCAGATTATAAAGTATGCAGATAGAATTGCTTATATTAATCATGATATCGATGACGCTATACGTGGAGGAATCATTGAAAAACATCATATTCCTCAAAATTGTCTGAAGGTTTTAGGTGAAACACATAGACAGAGAATAAATACTATGATTTCAGATGTTATTGCAAATAGCACAGATAAAAATATAATTTGTATGAGTGCTGAAGTATATCAAGCTACGATGGAATTACGTAAATTTATGTTTGATAATGTGTATATTGGATCTATTGCAAAAAAAGAAGAAGAAAAAGTATATAATATAATCGGCGAGTTATATAACTATTTTATTAATCATCCGGAGGATTTACCGTCTGAAATGAGAAGTGCATTAGATAATGCCGATATCCACAGAATTGTATGTGATTATATTGCTGGTATGACAGATAGGTATGCACTTCACAAATTTTATGAAATTTTTATCCCTGTGTCATGGCGAAAAGTTTAATGTGCATAAAAATGTAAAATGTGGCTATAACTATTTAATGGAAATAGTATTTATATAATTTTAATAAATTATATCGTATATCATTTATTTTGATGTTTATGGCGTTAAACGAATTTAACATTAATATTTTTTAAATGTAAAGATTTTGTTTTATTTTTATATAATATTTAATAAAAAAGAAGGAATTTTAAAGCTTATGTCGAATAAAATAAGTCGAATGAAATTATTTATATAAATTTTATGGTTTAATGTCTTTATATACAAATATAAAATAAAGTGTAAGGAGATATATATGGCTCAATTTTATCCTGAGGAAATAATACAGGAAGTGAGAGCTAACAACGATATAGTAGAAATTATATCGGATTATGTAAAATTAAAAAGAAGTGGTAATACATTAAAAGGTTTATGTCCTTTTCATAGAGAAAAAACCCCTTCTTTTTCAGTGTCACCAGATAAACAGTTATTTCATTGTTTTGGGTGTGGAGTCGGTGGTACTGTTATTAACTTTATAATGATGATAGAAAATCTTGATTTTGTCGAAGCAATTAAATTCCTTGCTGAAAGGGCAAGAATGACTTTGCCGGAAGGAGACTTTCACGGAGATCATACGAAAAGGTATAAGCAGAAACAATTAATTCTTAAAATAAACGTTGAGGCTGCAAAGTTTTATTATAAGAATCTACTTTCACATGAAGGAGAAATAGCTAGAAAATATCTTGCTAAAAGACGTATTAAAAGAAAAACTATTACAAATTTTGGGTTAGGATATGCATTGAATTCTTGGGATTCGCTCTTACAATATTTGCTTTCAAAAGGTTATACAATTGAAGAGATTTTAAGTACCGGTTTGATAATTAATAATAAAGGGAAAAGTCATTACGATCGATTTCGGAATAGAATAATATTTCCAATTATTGATTTAAGAGGAAATGTTGTTGGGTTTGGTGGTAGAGTTCTTGATGATTCTCTACCTAAGTATTTAAACTCGCCTGAAACTATTGTATTTAACAAAAGCAACACTGTATACGGTATGAATTTTGCTAAAAACGCAATCAATAATGAACTAATTATTGTTGAAGGATACATGGATGTTATATCTCTTCATCAAAATGGAATAATAAATACCGTAGCTTCTTTAGGAACAGCGCTTACTGAAGAGCAAGCAAAAATAATCAAAAAATATTGTCAAAAGGCGATTATCGCTTATGATGCTGATACGGCAGGACAAGCTGCTACTATAAGGGGAATGGATATTCTTTCAAAAGTAGGCTGTAAAGTTAATGTATTAACACTACCCGAAGGAAAAGACCCTGATGAATTTATAAGAATAAGAGGAGTTGAAAGATTTCAGAAAACTCTTAAAGAATCTAAAAATCTCGTAGAATATAAAATTGAATTGTTAAAGCAAAAATATGATATTGATGATATACAACAGAAAGTTGAATTTATCAATGAGATGGCTGAGATTTTTGCGAAAATTGAAAATTCTATTGAATGTGATGCATATGTACAAAAAATAGCAGAGGAGACTAACATTAATGCTCAAGCTATTTTTGCAGAAATGAAAAAAATAAAATATCGGAATAATAGAAAAAATAATAAATCTTTGGAAAAAATAAATAAAAATGTGAATTTTGTTGCTGGTCAAACAAATGCAAACACAAATTCCAAAGCAAATATCAGATTATTGAATGCAGAAAAAATGTTAATAAATGTATTATGTTATGATAAATATGTATTTAATAAAGTAAAAGAATTAATTCAACCAAGTGATTTTTATAATGCTTTACATCAAAAAGTTGCATCAATTATTTATCATTTAAGAGAACAAGGAGAAACAATTGATCCCACAGAAATTGTATCTAAATTTGAAAACGGAGAAGTTAGCATTGTTACTTCTATACTACACTTAGATACAAATTTTGAAGATAATCTAAAAGCTGCTTATGAATTAATAGATTCTATAAATAAAGAGAAAAATATACAAAAAATAAAGTCAAGTTTAGAGGAAGGGAATGTTGAAAAATTAAATACGTTGCTAATAGAGTACAAACGAAAATAATTGTGCCAAGGAAGGAGGGACAATAAATGAAAACGAACGAAAGTAAAAAAGCAATAGTAAAAGAGCTTTTAGATAAAGGTAAGAGCAAAGGAATACTTACATATAAAGAAATTATGGATACGCTTGAAGAAATTGAACTTGACACAGAACAAATTGAAAAAGTGTATGAAACCATTGAGCATATGGGTATCGAAATTGTGGGAGATATAGAGCAAGAGTTAGAAGACATTCAGTTAGATGAAGAAGATCTTGATTTAAGTGTCCCAGAAGGAATTAGTATAGACGATCCAGTTAGAATGTATCTTAAAGAAATTGGCAAAGTCCCTCTTCTGACTTCAGAAGAAGAAATTGAATTGGCGAAAAGAATGGAAAATGGGGATCAAGAGGCAAAACGACGTCTGGCTGAAGCAAATTTGAGACTTGTTGTAAGCATTGCAAAAAGATATGTTGGACGAGGAATGTTATTTCTTGACTTGATTCAAGAAGGAAATCTAGGACTAATCAAAGCAGTTGAAAAATTCGATTATAGAAAAGGTTATAAATTCAGTACTTATGCTACTTGGTGGATACGTCAAGCTATAACAAGGGCAATTGCTGACCAAGCGAGAACGATTAGAATTCCAGTTCATATGGTTGAAACGATAAATAAATTGATTAGAGTATCCAGACAATTATTGCAAGAACTTGGTAGAGAGCCGCAGCCAGAGGAAATTGCTAAGGAAATGAACATGTCTGTTGACAAAGTGAGAGAAATCATGAAAATCGCACAAGAACCTGTGTCTTTAGAAACACCTATAGGTGAAGAAGAAGATAGTCATTTGGGAGATTTTATCCCTGATGATGATGCTCCTGCTCCTGCAGAAGCGGCATCGTTTACGCTGTTAAAAGAACAACTTATAGACGTACTTGATACCCTTACCCCCAGGGAAGAAAAAGTTTTGAGACTGAGATTTGGATTAGACGATGGTCGAGCAAGAACTTTAGAAGAAGTTGGTAAAGAATTTAATGTTACTCGTGAACGAATTCGGCAAATTGAAGCAAAAGCGTTAAGAAAATTACGACATCCTAGTCGTAGCAAAAAGTTAAAAGATTACTTGGATTGATAGACTCGATTGACATAGCTGTGTCAATCGAGTCTCTTTTGCTTTAATAATTTTAATGAAATTATCATCCATAAGGAATTTTGAAAATTTTGCTAGTATTCTTGATTCATAATGATTCAGTATAAAATAGCAAAAGCTGTATAAAATAAATGTATCAGGAGGTGAATTTATAGTGGATGCTATTGATTGTTTGGAAAGAGCTTGGCTCAATACACAGGAAGCAGTAAGAGATTTTGAAATGTATTCAAAAAGAATAAAAGAGGGAGAAATTAGTGGAGTTTTTAAACAATTGGCAGAGCAGCAGGGAAAGCAAGCAAGTCAGCTAAGAGAACTATTAATTAAGTATAAAGGTGAGCCAATGGATAGTGCCTTACACAATAATTAAGAGTACACAAAATAAAAGAATCTTCAATTTTAACCCCCCCAGGTATAAAGCTCGAATTATTTTGTAAAGTAGATTTTCTTGAAACTTTATGTGGCATTCATTCTGACCTACAAAAGGTCAGGTTTTCTGCCGCAGTTATTATAAAGATTCATTTTATAACAAGTAGAGAATGGTAAAATTTGAATACAGTTGAACATTCTCTACTTTGAAAATTTTTATTTGTATATTGCAATTATAAAAAAAACATAGTATAATAAGCTTGAAATGTTCCTCAATAGCTCAGTCGGTAGAGCATGCGGCTGTTAACCGCAGGGTCGTAGGTTCGAGTCCTACTTGAGGAGCCATTTTTATTTTGGGCCTTTAGCTCAGTTGGTTAGAGCAACCGGCTCATAACCGGTTGGTCCGGGGTTCGAGTCCCTGAAGGCCCACCAGCAAACCATGTATTGAATATTTTTAAAGGCCAGATATGGAATGTTAAATTCACTATCTGGTTTTTTTAACGTATAGAAGACTATACTCTTATATTAAAAAGCATAATTTTCTATACTTCAACAAAATCTACATATGATATAATACTTTAAATAAAAAGAGTTTTGTTCTAATAAGAATGGAGAATATTAAGAATGTTAAAAACAGAACGTGAAATACAGAATCATATATCTGATAATGATGATATTTTAACGGATAGAAAAGGAAAAGATTTAAGTTGTAAATTAACACCACGCCTTCAACTTATTGCTGATAAGGTTCTTCCAGGCGCAAGAGTAGCAGATATCGGTACTGATCATGCTTATATTCCTATATATCTTATTACCAAAGGAATTTCTAATTATGTAATTGCTTCTGACGTTAAAAAAGGTCCTGTAGAAAAGGCAAAAGATAATGTAAAAAAGTATAATCTAATGCATAGAATAGATGTGAGATTAGGTAATGGTTTAGAGAAAGTATCACTTGGGGAAGTTGATACCGTAATTATTGCAGGAATGGGTGGCGTACTTATTGCAGAGATATTGTCAGCAGCTAAATCTGCTCTTAAAACTATTGATAGATTAATCCTTCAACCTATGGTTGGACAAGAAGAAGTAAGAAAGTGGCTGATCAATAACCATTTTAAGATAGTTGATGAAGAGCTAGTGATGGAAGGTAGTAAAATATATAATGTGATTGTTGCCGAACATGGAGAAGATAAAATAGAAAAAGAGATTTTTAATTATATCGGTAAAAAATTAGTGGAGAAGAAAGACCCGCTCTTAAAAAATTTGCTGATAGACCGAATAACTGAATTAAATAAAATTATCATCCAGTTAGAAAATAAAGATTCTCGAAATGCCTATTTACGTCTTAAAGAATGTCGTGCAAGATTGATGGAATATAAATGCTTACAACAATCAATCATGGAAGGAGAGTGTAATAAATGATCAAATGTGATGAAGTAATAAAAGAATTGGAAAAACTAGCTCCTCTAAGTTTGGCAGAATCATGGGATAACGTAGGACTATTAATTGGAAATAGAGAACAGAAAGTTAAAAATATAATGGTTACATTAGATATAAACTATGAAGTCATAACCGAAGCTGTTGAAAAAAAAGTTGATTTAATCATTTCACATCATCCTATAATTTTTAAGCCATTAAAAAAAATAACAGAAGATGATTTATTAGGAAAAATGGTTAGGATTTTAGTAAAAAATAATATATCAGTGTATGCCGCACATACTAATTTAGATATTTGCCAAGGCGGGTTGAACGACCTTTTTGCTTCTAAATTACAATTAAAAAATATTAAAGTATTGGAAGTATTACAGAAGCAGAAATTAAAGAAAATTGTAGTTTTTATACCAGAAGGATATGAAGATTCGGTAAGACAGGCAATGACGAACGCCGGAGCAGGATGGATCGGAGACTATAGTGATTGTACATATACATGCAAAGGTATTGGAACGTTTCGGCCTTTAGAAGGAACGAATCCTTTTGTCGGTAAGCAGGGAAAAATTGAAAAAGTGAACGAATATCGACTTGAAACAGTTGTCCCGGAAAATAAAATAAGTGATGTAGTACAATCAATGATAAAAGCACATCCATATGAAGAAGTGGCATATGATGTTTATCCTCTTGAAATTGAAGGGAAAGCGATTGGATTGGGTAGAATAGGTGAATTAGATAAGCAAACAACTTTTGCTGAATTTATTAATATTGTAAAAAGCATATTAAATACTACTCATGTTCAATATATTGGAAATAAACAAAGTATTGTTTCTAAGATAGCAGTTTGTACTGGCAGCGGTGGAGATTTGATACCTTCTTGCCTAAAACAAAATGCTGATGTATATGTTACGGGAGATATAAAATATCATCAGGCACAACTGGCACAGGAAATGGGACTTAATATTATTGATGCAGGACATTATCAAACGGAATATATTGTTGTCTCATTTTTAGCAGAATATATAAGGAATATTTTTCACCAAAAAGATATTTGTATTTTCGAAACAGAGTGTAACAGAAATATTATTCATACATTATAGATAGAAGAATATTAAGATATAAAATACTATCGGGTGTATTTAATTTGTTTAAAGAAGTGATGCAGCTTTTCCTCCGCTGCGTTAACAAGCGCTAAGCCTTTTTGCAATGTTTTTTCCATAATATTCTTTAAATAAAAATATACACAATCCTATTTTTACATTTGACAAATAATAATAAACATGTTATCATTAATGATGCTCTTAAAATGAATAATTAATGAGTAAGTCAGATAATCGCGGGTGCAGTGCCGAAAGGCCGCACACGAGGAAAGTCCGAGCTCCATAGGGCAGGGTGCTGGGTAACTCCCAGTGGAGGCGACTCTAAGGAAAGTGCAACAGAAATATACCGCTGAGCAATTTGAATTATCAAATTACTCAGTAAGGGTGGAAAGGTGAGGTAAGAGCTCACCAGCGATTAGGCGACTAATCGGCTATGTAAACCCCACCTGGAGCAACACCGTATAGGGGAGAGTTAAGTTGGCCCGACGTTCTCCCGGGTAGGTGGCTTGAGTCATGCAGTAATGTATGACCTAGATAGATGATTATCGAATACAGAACTCGGCTTATAGACTTACTCGTTGTATAATGTGGAAACTCGATGCTTAGAAGGCATTGAGTTTTCTTCTTATGTACTATTTTTTCAGTCTAACTACTGAGTTTTAAATTCAACATGAGTTTAGTAAAAATATAAAATTGCTTATATACTATTTTATTACTACATATACATTAGTACGAAAAAGAACACTATATTACAATGTCATTTTACAATGAATATTGCATCTAAGAGATGATTTAATGCATAGCAGTGGCCGCGTTGGTTTTGAATAAAATTTTGACTGCTCTATCAAGCCTCTAACCATCTTAGACAAATAGCATAAGCTCATGTATAATAAAGATGTGAGTTGGAGAGGGATAGATGCAAAGGAAAAGACATAGTGTTAAATATAAAAAACAAGTGATTAAAAAAGTTACAGAAACTGGAAATGCAGTTGCTGTTGCCAGAAAACATGATTTAAGTAAAGTTATTGTAAAATATAGGAGAGGAAATAATGAAAAGAAGTAATAGAAAAAAATTATCTATAGTAATAATTGTATGTTTATTTATAATTTTAAATATAGGTTGCAGTAATACAAACAAAAATCCTTCAGATAGTATTTTATATAACAGTGATGTCGTGTCAGCGAATCTTGCTATTCATTTTATAGATGTTGGACAAGGTGATTCTACCCTTATTCAAACTCCCTCGGGAAAAACAATGTTGATTGATGCAGGTGAAAACGATAAAGGAAAGTCAGTTGTAAATTATATTAAAAAACAGGGAATTAAGAAACTTGATTATGTTATCGGAACTCACCCACATTCTGATCATATTGGAGGATTAGACAATGTTATAAATTCATTGGACGTTAAATGCGTGTATATGCCTAAAGTATCTCATAACACAGAAACATTTAAGGATGTTCTATCAGCGGTTAGAAATAAAGGATTAAAGGTTGAAACTGCTAAAACAGGGGTAAAACTAAATTTAGATCAAAATATTAAGTTAGAAATGTTTTCTCCGAACCTTTCGAAATATGATAATTTAAATAATTATTCTCCTATAATGAAGCTAACCTATGGCGAGGTAAGTTTTATTTTCACTGGTGATGCAGAGGCAGAAGTAGAGAAAGAAGTTTTAACTAAGAACATAAACTTAAAAGCTGATATTCTAAAACTTGGCCATCATGGCAGCTCCACTTCCACCACCAATAGATTTTTAAAAGCTGTTTCGCCTAAATATGCAATTATATCTGCAGGAAAGGGAAATGAGTATGGACATCCTCATAAGGAAACAATTCATAAATTAATCAACGCAGAGATACAGATATTTAGAACAGACCAACTTGGTACAATTGTAGCAGTAAGTAATGGAAAATATATTTCTTTTAATAAAGCAGGGCAAAAGACTGTATCAAAGGATAATAACATAAAATATAACAGTATATTTAATGCAAAAAATGATGTATCTAGCGGAGAATCGGGCAACAAAAAGGATTTAATAAATACCGGTGTAGAAATTGTAAACATTGACCTAGAGGCTGAAGTTGTAGTTATTCAAAATCGTAATAATACAGATGTGGATATGACCGGCTGGAAAATTGTATCTATAAAAGGAAATCAAGAATTTTACTTTCCCCGTGGATATATTTTGAAAGCCGGAGAAGCTGTAACTGTAGCAAGCGGTGAGTCAAAGGGAGATTTAAGGTGGTCTGAAAAACCTGTATATATCTGGAGCAACGATGGGGATAAAGGAGAATTATATGATAGTCGCGGTAATTTAGTTTCCAATCAGTAAAAAGTGAAACAAGATAAGGAGATTATGTGAAGAGGTGGATGATAAATATGAAGATAATTATTGATAGATTTCAAGATGACTTTGTAGTTGTTGAACTTCCTAACAAATCCATCATGAGTATACCAAAAGCGATTATACCTGAAGATGCAAAGGAAGGAGATGTTTTAATTGTTCAGGTGGATAGAAAAGGAACTAAAAAGAAAAAACAAGAAATTGAAAAACTGATCGAGGACGTTTGGAAAAAATAAATATTATTGTATTAAACCTTAAAATAATAGCAGGTTAAGAAACTATATATAAAATGTTTATGAGAGGAGAATAAAAAATGAGTCACAAATTTGATGTAAAAAATAGAGGTAAGTTGGATAACCAAAAAAGAAGAGAAATTCTCCCGCCAGAAGAAACGCTAAAAAAATTAAAATTAAAGAAAGAAGATATTATGGCCGATATTGGCTGTGGTATTGGATATTTTACGATTCCTGCTGCAAAAATTGTGGGAAATAAAGGAACAGTATTTGCATTGGATATTTCGCCTCAAATGTTAGAAGAAGTTAAAAATAAAGCTGCTGAAGAAAATATCCAAAATATTAAAACAATTAGGGTAAATGAAAATGATCTAAAATTACAAGACGAAACTATTACTTATGCTTTTTTATCTAATATATTACATGAAGTGGAAAACTTAGAAATGTTTTTAAAAGAAATTAAGCGCATAGTTGCCCCAGGGGGAAAAATAGTAATTATTGAATGGGAAAAAAAAGTAAGTGACTATGGACCACCTATACACCACCGAATAGATAAACACGATTTAGAAGTATTTCTAAAAAATAATGAATATAGAAATCTTGTACATATGAATTTAGGAATAGATTTCTATGTGATAACAGGAGAAAAATAATTATTATAATACCTGTAAGATAAATAATGCAATTTATAAATTTCCTCTTAAATGGGTAAGATATCATTTGAGGTGATTTTATGAGAATTGAGATGGATGGCATTGAATATAAAGGTGATTATGTAGATATTGTAAAACAAATGAAAAAAGATCATTTAATAGATGAAGATATTTCAACATTAGAATATGCTAATGATGTAGAGTATCTAATGATGAGGTTTTTCGATAAGGACGTAGATACACAAGTAACGGATTTAGAAGAAAAATGTGAGAGTTTAGTAAAGGAACTATTAAAAAAAGGGTTAGCTAAGCGATTGGATTACAAGGGTATGTGAATCACATATCCTATTTTTAATTCAAAAAAACTGAGTTTTTTATAACACATAGGAAATTATAAACCTTTGTATTCTGTGGATAAATTTATTTATAATTTCCGTCATGTGTTTCAAAAAATTCAACCTTGAGAATCTTTTATAAAAAGACTTTTTTACTTTTAGTTCTAAATCAGCTATAGAAAAATTTGTCGTAAAATATTGAATTTTCTTAATTCCCAGGAAATATTATTTATAATTTCCCTAAATATATAAATATAACGTATTTTATACATCGATGGTAATTTTCAAAGCAAAACATTAAGTTAAATATATACATTAATTTATTGATGAAATCAAGCTTTTATCAGAAAATAATTCTAAAATGTTTAATTGTCGAAAAAAATATGATACTATTACTATTAAAGCATATATAAGAATAAAGTTTTATAGTTATATACATGTATTTAGTAATATTTGAAAACATTGTGTCCATAATTATAAAAGTATAAAATAGAGGTGCATTAAAATTGAGCAAAAGAGAGAAAATTCAAATTCCTATTGAAGAAATAAATCAGCAAAAAGAAATAATCAATAGAATAAGACAGAGGAACGATTTTGATATACAGCGAACAGGTGAAAAAAAACGTGCTGTAGTTGTTACTTATGGCTGCCAACAGAATGAAAATGATTCTGAACGTTTAAGAGGCATGTTAAGAGATATGGGCTATGAATTTACTGAGGAAAAAGAAGAAGCCGATTTAATCATCTATAATACTTGTGCAGTTAGAGAAAATGCGGAATTAAAGGTATTTGGAAATGTAGGTGCACTAAAACATTTAAAAGCAAAGAAGCCCCATATGTTAATTGGTCTATGTGGATGTATGATGCAACAGGAACATGTCGTTAAGCAAATAAAAAAGAAATATAAACATGTAGACATGGTATTTGGTACGCATACTTTATATAGATTCCCGGAAGTTTTAGATAAGGCAATGAATGAAGCTTACACCGTCATTGACATATTAAATACTGATGGATATATTGTAGAGGATATACCCATTCATAGAGAAGGAAGCACAAAAGCATGGGTTTCTATTATGTATGGATGCAATAATTTTTGTTCTTATTGTATCGTACCTTATGTCAGAGGACGAGAACGCAGTAGAAATCCACAAGATATTGTCAGTGAGATTAAACAGCTAGTTTCGGAAGGGTATAAAGAAATTACGTTATTAGGACAAAATGTGAATTCCTATGGCAAAGATTTAGAAAAACCCATGGATTTTGCCGATTTATTAAAGACTGTTAATGAAATCGATGGTATACAAAGAATTCGATTTATGACTTCTCACCCAAAAGATATAAGTGATAAACTCATTCAAACGATGAGTGAATGTAAAAATGTTTGTGAACAATTACACTTACCGTTCCAAGCAGGCAGTAATAGGGTATTACATCTAATGAATCGAAAATACACAAAAGAAAAGTACCTTGAAATTATAAATAAAGTAAAAAATGCTATTCCGGACATTGCCCTTACCAGTGATGTAATTGTAGGTTTTCCTGGAGAAACAAATGAAGACTTTGAAGATACATTGGAGGTTGTTAGACAAGTTGAATTTGATTCGTTATTTACTTTTATATATTCTCCTAGAAAGGGTACTCCAGCTGAAAAAATGAAAGATGTTATAAGCATGGAGGAAAAACAGGCAAATTTTCAAAAATTATTAGACATGCAAAATAAAATTTCTTTGAAAAAAAATCAACAATATCTGGGAAAAATTGTTGAAGTTTTAGTAGAAGGATATAGTAAAACTAACGCTGAAATACTCACAGGGAGAACCCGTACAGGAAAAATTGTAAATTTTCCTGGAGATGACAGCATGATTGGCAAGTTAATAAATATTAAAATTGATAATGTTCAAACATGGTCTCTATCGGGACAAGTAGTTAAGGAGAATTTTTAATGGATATTATAGAAAAAGCAAGAGAGCTGGGCAAAATGTTAGTTGAATCTGAACAATATTTAAGACTAAAAGATGCGGAAATAGCACAATTAAATGATAAAGAAGCACAAAAATTATTAAAGTATTACAATGACAGAAAAAATAGAACTATGAGTGCTATAAAGCAAGGTGAATTAACTGCTGACGAACTCAAAAAAATTCAACAACAACTGCAAAATGATTTTGAAAATATGATGCAAAATCAAAATATAAAAGAATATGTAGAAGCGAAGCGGGATTTTGAACAGTTAGTTTACACTATTAATAGTGTAATTAACTATTATATTAATGGTATTAATAATGAAGAAAAAAAAGGTTGTTCATCGAGCCGGTGTGGTTCTTGCAAAGGTTGTTCATAAGGGGGGATAGAATGACTAATTTAACACCCATGATGCAGCAATATATACAAATTAAAGAACAATATAAAGATTGCATTTTATTTTTCCGTCTTGGCGATTTCTATGAAATGTTTTTTGAAGATGCAGAAACAGCATCCAGGGAGTTGGAAATTACACTTACAGGTAGAGATTGCGGTCAAAAAGAGAGAGCACCTATGTGTGGTGTTCCTTTTCATTCTGCAGATACTTATATTGCTAAACTTATAAATAAAGGTTATAAGGTGGCAATTTGTGAACAGGTGCAAGATCCGAGTGAAGCAAAAGGAATTGTACAAAGAGACGTAATTCGTGTAATTACTCCTGGTACCGTTACAGATTCAACTGTATTAGATGAGAAGAAAAATAATTTTTTAGCTTGTATATTCAAAGATGATAATGGTATAGGGTTATCTTTAGTCGATGTAACTACAGGAGAGCTATATGCAACCCAATTTAGTCAACCAGATTATATATATAATTTGATGAATGAACTAGCAAGGTATTCTCCTTCTGAAATTATATCAAATCAATCTGTGATTGATGACTATGCGATTACTAAAATGATAAAAGATAGATTTAATTGTTATATTGAGTATTTTTATGATTGGAGTTTTGAGTTGGAAGCAGCTTCGGAGAAAATAAAAAAACAATTCAAAATATTAACATTAGATAGTACCGGACTCAAAGATAACCATCATGCTATTAAAACAGTTGGAGCTTTATTAGAATATCTAGAGCAAACACAAAAAGTTGGTTTATCTCATATTAATACGATTAATTATTATTCTAATAAGCAATTCATGGATATCGATATTTCTACTCGTAGAAATTTAGAACTGACAGAAACTATGCGTGAAAAAGCTAGAAAAGGTTCTTTACTTTGGGTATTAGATAAAACGCAAACAGCTATGGGTGGAAGGTTATTACGTAAATGGATAGAACAACCCTTAGTAAATTGCACGCAAATTAATAAAAGGTTATTTGCTGTAAAAGAATTGTTTGATGACATTATATTAAGAAGAGACTTAAGTGAATGTTTAAAAAATATTTATGATATCGAAAGATTATTAAGCAAAATTATTTATAATTCCGTTAATTGCAGAGATTTAATAGCTTTAAAGAAGTCAATTTCTTTTTTACCGGAAATAAAAAATCATTTAGATAAATGTAGTACTTCTCTATTGAAAAAAGCATATATACAATTAGATGTATTGGAAGATATCTATCAGCTCATTGAGTCATCCATTGTAGATGACCCTCCCCTTTCTGTACGAGAGGGGGGAATTATAAAAGAGGGATTCAATGAAGATGTTGATAAACTCAGAAAAGCAACCACAGAAGGAAAAGAGTGGATTGCAAAACTAGAATATGAAGAACGGGGAAAAACAGGGATTAAAAATTTAAAGGTAGGTTTTAATAAAGTATTTGGATATTTTATTGAGGTGACAAAATCAAATTTAGCCAGTGTTCCTGAAAGATACATTCGAAAGCAAACCTTGGCAAATTGTGAAAGATATATTACTCCTGAATTAAAAGAAATTGAAAATACTATTCTAGGTGCTGAAGAAAAGATTGTTCAGCTGGAATATCAGATTTTTTCTGAAATACGGGATAAAATTGCCTCACAAGTTGATAGAATTCAAAAAAGTGCAAAAGTTATTTCCGTTGTAGATGTACTCTGCTCTTTAGCAGAAGTTGCACAAAAAAACAACTACTGTATGCCTGAAGTAGATTTATCAGATAAAATTATTATCAAAGATGGCAGGCATCCGGTAGTCGAAAGAATGCTAAGCAATAATATGTTTGTGCCAAATGATACTTTAATGGACAATCAAGACAATAGGCTATCCATTATCACTGGTCCTAATATGGCAGGAAAATCTACATATATGAGACAAGTTGCATTAATTGTGTTAATGGCACAGATTGGAAGTTTTGTTCCGGTTTCTTCAGCTAAAATTGGCATAGTAGATAAAATCTTTACTCGTGTAGGTGCTTCTGATGATCTGGCTTCGGGTCAAAGTACTTTTATGGTGGAAATGAGTGAGGTTGCAAATATTCTTAATAATGCGTCACAAAAGAGTTTGTTAATATTAGATGAAATAGGGAGAGGAACAAGTACCTATGATGGGCTCAGTATTGCATGGGCTGTAATTGAATATATTTGCGATGTAAAAAAATTAGGTGCTAAAACATTATTTGCAACTCATTATCATGAACTTACAGAACTTGAAGATAAATTACAAGGAATAAAAAATTACTGTATTGCAGTTAAAAAAAGAGGCGATGATATTACTTTCCTCCGTAAAATTATCCGTGGAGGTGCAGATGACAGCTATGGTATAGAAGTTGCAAAGCTAGCTGGTGTTCCTATAGAAGTTATCAACAGAGCAAAAAAAATACTAAAATCATTAGAAGATGCCGATATTAATAGAGCATCTTCAGTAAAAGTTAAATCGACACCTGGCAATCAACTGATTTCTAAAAAAAATGCCGAAATATCGGAAGATCAGATAGGAATAGGCGATCTAGCAAAAAATGAAATCATTGATTTGCTAAAAAAAATTGAGTTAACAACAATGACGCCAATTGAAGCAATGAATATGTTATATGAACTTCAACAAAAAGTGAAAGAGATATGAAATCATCATACAATCATTATGCGTTCCATTAATACGATGTGGAGGTAATTATGAAAAAAATTAACATACTTGATCCGAAAATTTCAAATATGATTGCTGCTGGTGAAGTTGTTGAGCGCCCTTCCTCTGTCGTGAAAGAATTACTAGAAAATGCTATAGATGCTGGTGCTCAAGCAGTAACGGTTGAAATTAAAAAAGGAGGCATTACTTATATTAGAGTATCAGATAATGGTAGCGGTATTGATCAGGAGGACGCAGTTATAGCTTTTCAACGGCATGCTACTAGTAAAATTCAAGTTGCTGAAGACCTGGATGCGATTACAACGTTAGGATTTAGAGGTGAGGCTTTGGCTAGTATAAGTGCTGTATCACACGTGGAATTGATTACCAAAACATCTTATAGTGCTGAGGGAACACATGTAATTGTAAAAGCCGGAAAAATAATAAAACAGGAATCTATTGGATGTCCGCAAGGAACAACTGTAGTTGTTAGAAATCTTTTTTACAACACCCCTGCAAGAATGAAGTTTTTGAAAAAAGACGCTACAGAGGCAGGATACATTAGTGATATAATAAATAGAATGATTCTGGGCCATCCGGAAATTTCTTTTAAATACATTAATAATGGAAAAGAAGTTACCTTTACCCCTGGTGATAATAATTTAACAAGTTGTGTATATGCTTTATATGGCAAGGACTTTGTAAAATCAATGATACCTATAGACCATTTTGACGGAGGTATTAAGATTACAGGATTAGTAGGGAAAGCAGATACAGCAAGGGCAAATCGCAATTTTCAAAGTTTTTTTATTAATGGACGATATATAAAGAGTAAGATTTTAACTTATGCAGTTGAAGAAGCATATAAAAATATGTTAACGGTTAAAAGATTTCCAACTGTAATCCTTTATCTAAATATTAATCCGATGCTAATTGATGTAAATGTGCATCCCACTAAAATGGAAATTAAATTTTCCGATGAAAAGCAGGTTTATCAAACTGTATATTGGGCTGTGAAAAATGCACTATATTCACAGAAACATGTTCCGGAAGTTACACTACCTAAAAAGAAAGGACACCAATACATTTTAAACACCGATACTAAAAATAACGATTTTAAAGATGAATGGGTACAAGAACAAATTAGGGTTAGCAAACCAGTCGTACTTCATACTTCAAAAGAATCAGCATATAATATTCCGTCACAAGGTGGAAAAACTCCTAATATAAAGACTCAGTCTGTTTCTTTTCAAGAACAAACAACAGCTTTTAATAATAAACAAAATTTATATGATGCAGAATTAAAATATTCTCAGACTACGTGTGATAATAAAAATAACATTGAAACTAACTTTGTGCCGGTTGTTTCAAATCATTTGGATTTTAAAATTATAGGTCAAGTTTTCAATACTTATATTATAGTAGAAAAAGATGGTGAAATGTTATTAATAGACCAGCATGCAGCCCATGAAAGATTAATGTATGAACAGTTGATGTTAAATCGGAAAAACCATCAGGTAGTTCCGCAAACTTTACTTGTCCCTGTTGTAATTATACTTTCAGATATTGAATTTAACATTGTTAAAGAAAATATGGAATTTTTTAAGAATATAGGGTTTGAAGTAGAAGATTTTGGGAATAATTCAATTGTGATTAGACAAACACCTGTTGATTTTCAAGAACAAGAATTAAAAGATTTATTCATAGAAATTATAGAAATTTTACAGAAGTCAAACAAAAAAGAAGTGATAATGAATATTGAAGAACGTGCATTATATACTGTGGCATGCAAAGCGGCAATTAAAGCAAATAAAACCATGCATATTAAAGAAATGGAAAAACTTATAGGAGATTTATTAAAAATGCAGAATATAAATACATGTCCGCATGGTAGGCCAATTGTCATATCCATGTCCAAATATTATATTGAGAAACAATTTAAACGTATTCAATAATGGATGTGTAATTGATGAACTTAACAAAGAGCAGATTTGAATCAATGTTTTAATTGTTAATTGTTCCTTATAAATAAATGTGAAGGTGGGAAAATGAGTTATAAACCTTTGATTGTAATAGTAGGACCGACAGCTGTTGGAAAAACAGCATTATCTATCGAACTAGCTTTAAAAATTAATGGTGAGATTGTTTCAGCAGATTCAATGCAAATATACAGATATATGGATATAGGCACTGCGAAATCTACAATAGAAGAACAAAAAGGTGTGAAACACTATTTGATTGATGAAATTAATCCTGATGAAGAATTTAGTGTTGCAAAATATAAAGAACTAGCCGATCGATATATAGATGAAATTCTTTCAAAAGGTAAATATCCGATAATGGTTGGGGGTACAGGATTATATGTAAATTCAGTTATTGATAATATAAAATTTTCTGAAACAATATGTGATTGGCATTATAGAAGTGAACTAAATCATCTTGCAAAAGTGAAAGGGAATGAGTATGTTCATCAGATGTTACAACAAGTAGATCCCATTACCGCACATAGACTTCATGTAAATGATATTAGACGTATTATTCGTGCCCTTGAAGTTTATAAATATACAGGAATCCCCATCTCTAAGCATCAAGTAGAATCACGTAAAGAACCTTCACCCTATAAAACAGCAATAATAGGACTTACAATGGATAGGGAATGGCTTTACAAACGAATTAACCTTAGAGTGGATAAAATGATTGAGCAAGGACTTATTCAAGAAGTACAGAAGTTATTGAAGATGGGTTATAGCAAAGAAATGACTTCTATGAAAGGACTAGGATATAAAGAAATGATTGATTATATTGAAAATAAAATTACTTTGGAACAGGCAGTTGAATTATTAAAACGAAATACTCGTCGTTACGCTAAAAGACAGCTTACCTGGTTTCGAAGAGACCAACGAATACATTGGATATATATCACTCAGAAAGATAATCTAAATGATCTATTGGAAAAATGTTTAAAATATATAGAAGAAATTGGCATTATATAGTATAATGATTGTAAAGCAATGGAACTAATAAAATATATAGGTTTCCATTTATTAAAATTCCGAAAATGAAAACACACCATCTTATAGTAATATAATAAAATAACATTTTCGGGTAATATATCACATACATATATAGGGGAGGATTTTAATGAATAAGACAATTATTAATTTACAAGATGTATTTTTAAATCAAGTAAGAAAGGAGCACATTCCTGTTATTATTTATTTAACAAATGGTTTTCAACTAAAAGGTATGGTAAAAGGATTTGATAACTTTACTGTTATGCTGGATAGTGACGGAAAACAACAATTGGTTTATAAACACGCTATTTCAACAATCATTCCAGCAAAGCCAATTAATTTAACATTAAACGGAAATGAAAAAGATGAATAAATTAGCTGAGTGACTAAGAATAGTTATAAAAGGTCTTTGGTACATCAATTTCAAAGGCCTTTTTCCCATTATGAATATTAATCAATATATTCACTGGTTGCTTTTTTTAAATTTATTTAACAAATTTAAACATAAAGAAGGATTTTTAACCTTTATGTAGAAATATAAATTGTAAATTTCTCGTGCCAATAGCAAAATTTACTTTAATAATTGAAAAAGTTAAGGTTCACAAAATCAAGTAAATATAAGCACTAGAAATTAACTTACCAATGTAGGCACGCGGAGGAATATTCATGAGTAGATTTACAAAAGTAATTATTGGCAGTGTCATTTTATTGTATATATGGTGCCTGTATGTTTATTTAAATACACCGATTAGAACCGAGATTGTAAAATTTGGTCAATTAGAAGATAGTGAAAATACTGTAGGCTATATTATGAGGGAAGAAAAACTTTTGTATTCTAATGTCGCAGGAAATTTTGATGGTATTGCTAAAGAAGGTGAAAGAGTTGCTAAAGGCAGTAAAATAGCAACGGTATATAAGAAAAATGTTGATTTAAAAATTCAAGAAACTATTAAAAGTATAAATGAAAGAATCGCAGAAATTAATAATAATCAAGTGAAGAATGATATTTTTTTCAATGACTTACAAAAATTAAGTCGTCAAGTTGATAGTAAGATTGATGAAATTATAAATATTGCATATACTCAGAAGACAGCTAAACTTTCGCAGATAAAAGAAGATATTAATAAAATATTGGAGAAAAAACTAATCATTAGTGGAGAAAAAGGCGCAAGCGGACATAATTTAGAAGCATTGAAAAAAGAAAAGGAAGAATATGAAAATAGATTAAGAGCGAGTAAAATTGATTTAATTGCTGATAGAGCAGGAGTAGTTTCATATAATATCGATGGTCTGGAACAAATTTTGAATCCAGAAAATATAAGTAAGTTTACAGTGTCAGATTTTCAAAATCTTGATAATATTCATTTAAATAATCAGGTAGAAGTAAAACCAGGACAAGCAGTTGCGAAAATTATTAATAATTTTGAATGGTATCTTGCTTTTGTAATGGATACACAAAGAGTTTATCCGTTAAAGGTTGGAGACAAACTAAGTGTAAGATTTAAAGATCTGGAAGATAAAGTGATTGATGCTTATATTCATTATATATCGCCAGAAGAAAAAGGAAAAGTAATTGTGGTACTATCTTTAAATAAACATATTGATTCAATTTATACTTTTAGAAAAGTAAACATTGATATTATTAAACAATCCTATTCAGGTTTTAAGATACCTGTATCTGCGGTTAGAGTACGTAATGGAAAAACTGGGGTGTATATTATTAGAGATAGGATCGCCAGGTTCCGGGAAATAGAAATACTTTATAAAAATAATGATTTTGCGATTGTAAAAGAAAATAATTTAAATGAAAATAACCTGTTATTATACGATGAAGTGATTATTAAATCTAATAATATTGAGGAAGGAAAATTAATTCGATAGGGATGATAAAATGATTAACCTAAAAGATAATATTCACCATGTTAATGCTAGAATTACCCAAGCGGCTAAAAGAGCAAATAGAGACCCTGAGGAAATTATGCTCATTGCTGTTACAAAAACTGTAGATGCTGATATTATTAATGATGCCATTGATCTGGGGATAAAAAATATAGGTGAAAATAAGGTGCAAGAAATTTGCCATAAATATGATTTGATTAACAATAAACAAGATATAAAATGGCATCTTATAGGTCATTTACAAACCAATAAAGTAAAATATATCATCGATAAGGTTGACCTTATACATTCAGTCGATACATTAAAACTTGCTATAGAAATCAACAAGAGAGCACAAAAGATAGATAAAATAATGGAAATTCTTGTCCAAGTAAATGTGGCCAAGGAAGAAAGTAAATTTGGTGTTAGTATAGAACAATGTAATAATTTAATAGAGCAGATTTCAAAACTTTCAAATGTTAAAATAAAGGGGTTAATGACCATTGCTCCTTATACTAAAAATCCGGAAGATGTGCGACCGTATTTTAGACAATTAAAGGATTTATCCATTGACATAAAGAGAAAAAATTATGATAATGTAGATATGGAGTATTTATCTATGGGAATGACTGGAGATTTTGAAGTTGCCATTGAAGAAGGTGCAAATATTGTTAGGATAGGTACAGCAATCTTTGGAGAACGTCAATACAATTAATACTACCTTGTAAAGAGAAATATCAATCAATGTGAAATCGAGAAAAGAGATAAACTTATAAAACCTGTATGGAAAAAATAATTGGGGGGTACCTTATGAGTAATTTTGTGAACAAAATGTTACATTTTGTAGGCCTTGAAAGTCAAGATGAATATGAAGAAGTAGTAGATAATAATGAAATTGTAGAACCTGAATTCACACATCAATCTAGTAAAAAAAGCAAGATTGTAAATATTCATACAACTACACAATTAAAAGTTGTTGTGATGCAACCGGAAAGTTTTGATGAGGCAAAAGATATTGCTGACCACCTTAAAAATAAAAAACCGGTTGTAATTAATCTTGAAGATGTTGAAAAAGATGTTGCAAGAAGAATTGTAGATTTTTTAAGCGGTTCCGTTTACGCTTTAGATGGAAACATTCAAAAGATATCGAATGGAATATTTTTAGTTGCACCATATAATGTAGATATTATGGGTGATTTTAAAGACGAATTACGAAACAAAGGATTATTTCCTTGGAATTTATAATAAATGGAGGTATAAATGTTAATACATAATTCTTTAATAACTCTTTTAGATATTATTTTTTATTTAATACTTGCTCGTGTAATCATTTCATGGTTACCAATAGACAGATATAATCCCATTATACAATTTATATATAGTATAACTGAGCCAATCCTTGCACCTATTAGAAGTATTGTAAACAGGTCTTCAATAGGTGGTGGCATGATGTTCGATTTTTCCCCTATTATTGCTTGGCTTCTTATTGAGTATTTAGTGAAGCCTTTGGTGCATACTTTCATAAGGTTCTAGGAGATAAAAATGTTTAAGAAGCAGGAAATATTAGATAGTATAAAAAATGCTGAGGACAGGTTGCTTATATCAAAAGTATTAGATCAGGCAGCTTTATCCTTAAAATATCATGAAGTAAAATTTACAAATTTTTTAGACCCGTATCAACATAAGTTGTTGACTCAAAAACTGAAATATATAGCTGCTGATATTCATACAGATTCATGGGGAGGATACCAGGAGTCTGAAAGAAAAATTTTATCTTTTTTTCCTAAGTATATAGAGCATACTGATATAGATTACCCAATCGTCATACTTGAAGTCATTAGTAATCATGCAGCTAAACTGACACATAGAGATTTTTTAGGTTCTATATTAGGACTAGGTATAAAAAGAGAAAAAATTGGCGATATTTTAATAAATGAAAACGCATGTTATATATTCGTTATGTCAGACATTAGCAACTTTATTAAGATTCATCTTAATAAAGTTGCTAATACTTGTGTTTCAATTGTTGAAAAAAATGTTAGTGAACTAATAATTCCACAAAGAAAATATAAAGCATTACACGCTACTGTTGCTTCACTAAGGATAGATGCTGTACTTAGTGCAGCACTGGGTGAATCTAGAAGTAAGGTGTTACCCTATATTCATTCGGAAAAGGTAAGTATAAATTGGGAACCGTGTAAATCACCTTCACAAATTCTAAAGGAAGGTGATATCATTTCTGTAAGGGGTCATGGCAGAATGGTTTTAGAATGTATAAGAGGCACTACACGAAAAGGGAGAATAAGTATCACTGTTAAGAGATTTATTTAGGGGGCTGGTATTCGTGTTAACACCGTTAGACATTGAAAACAAAAGATTCAAAAAAAAGCCTTTTGGGTATAGTGAACTGGAAGTAGAAGAATTTCTTACAAAAGTTGTTGAAGATTATGAAAAGTTATATAAAGAAAATATTGAATTAAAAGATAAAATTGCAGTATTAAATGAGGGGATTCAGCATTACAAATCCATAGAAGAAACCTTACAAAATACTCTCGTTGTTGCACAGAGTACCGGTGAGGAAATTAAAAAAAATGCCTATGAAAAAGCAGAAAATATATTAAAGGAAGCTGAAACCAAGGCCAGTCAAATTATTGCAAATGCAAATCAGGAAGTATCAAAAATCAATTACAGGTATGAAGAACTAAAAAGAAACATCAGTGTTTTTAAAGCTAAAATAGAATCCTTAATTCACGCACAATTAGATATGATGAAATCCTTTGAAGCTGAAACAAAAGATGAATAGGTGCAATAGGCAGCCAAATAATATCGTAGGACGGTGATATGGTGAATCATTTAATTGTAGATCTTAAAGAACGCAGCTATCCAATATTTTTTGAAAAGAATTTTTTGCAGCTTCCAGAAGTAATAAAAGAAAAAAATTTTTCTTCAAAAGTATTAATTGTTACGGATACAAATGTAGACCAGTATTATGGCAATCAGGTTCAACAGTTACTATCTAATAATGGTTTTGAAGTAGATAAATTTATTTTCGAGGCCGGAGAACAAAGTAAAACACTAAATACTGTTTCGTTAATTTATAATGAATGCCTAAAGTATAGATTAGATAGAAATTCTGCAATCATTGCTTTAGGTGGCGGTGTAACAGGTGATATCGCAGGTTTTGCAGCAGCATCATTTATGCGAGGAATTAAATTTATCCAAGTACCTACTAGTTTATTAGCTCAGGTAGATAGTAGTGTAGGTGGAAAAGTTGGAGTGGACTATAAAGGTAGTAAGAATATTGTTGGAGCTTTTTATCAACCTATGTTGGTATATATGAATATTAACTCCTTAAAATCACTGCCAAAACGAGAATTTATATCCGGTTTAGCTGAAGTGATAAAACATGGTATTATCTATGATTATGACTTTTTTAAATATATAGAAAAAAATGTAGATGCAATACTTGGATTAGATGCAAATGTTTTAAAATATGTAGTAGAGAAAAATTGTATTATAAAGTCAAAAGTAGTTCAGAAGGATGAAACCGAGCAAGGATTACGAGCTATACTAAATTTTGGACATACGGTTGGTCATGCTATTGAGAGTGTATCAAATTTTTCACTGCTACATGGCGAATGTATTTCACTAGGGATGGTTGCGGCAGCATTTTTAGCGCATAAAGCCAATATATTAGATTTAAATGATTGGGATCGTATTGTAAAACTATTAAAACGTACTGGTTTACCCATTCGGATAAAAAACATACAAATAGAGCAAGTTTATAAAGAGATGTTAAAAGATAAAAAACAAGTAGATTGTAAGTTGAAATTTATATTACCGATAAAAATTGGTGAAGTGCTTCAAACTACTGATATTACAAAAGGTGATATTATGGATGCATTGGAATATATAACATCTCCGGAATAAAATATTGCTAAAGTAATGCGTTGTACTAGTTCAAAAATATTATGAGAGGAACATAGTGAAAAAGCCTCAGAATTTCTTAAGTTTGAAACTTTTAGCGATTAGAATAATATTTTAATAGCACAACAGGTTAAAGTATAAAAACACAAAAGGTGTATAGAGTATACAACCTTTTGTGTTTTTTGCTTATGGATTATTCTTTAATTTAGCAATATTTTCTTTATATGGTGGATAGATAATGCCCTTTTCTGTAATAATTGCTGTTACATATTGATTAGGCGTCACATCAAAAGCTGGATTAGCCACATTGACTCCGTCAGGCGCTATTTGAATTCCTCCAATATGGGTTACTTCTTTCGGATTTCTCTCTTCTATAGGGATTTTTTCTCCGTCGTCTAAAGAAAAATCAATTGTTGAAATTGGTGCAGCAACATAAAAAGGTATATTATTTTCTTTTGCCAATACTGCAACACTGTATGTACCAATTTTATTTGCGACGTCTCCGTTATTTGCTATTCTATCAGCACCTACAATCACGCAATCAATCTTTCCCTGTTTCATAAAATGTCCTGCCATATTATCTGTAATCAAAGTGACTGGAATACCTTCATGATATAATTCAAAGGCTGTCAACCTAGCACCTTGTAAAAACGGCCTTGTTTCATCAGCAAAAACTGAAATGTTCTTATTGGATTCATGAGCGGTTCTAATGACTCCTAATGCCGTACCGAAATCCGCAGTAGCTAACGCTCCTGTGTTACAATGAGTGAGAATTGTATCACCCTGATTGATTAATTCATTGCCAAATTGTCCAATGGATCTATTAATTTGAACATCTTCATTGAAAATAATATCGGCCTCTTTTTGTAAAAGAAGGAATATTTCATTGTTTTCTCTATCTTTATTATTTTCAACGATTTTATACATTCTATCGATAGCCCAAAAAAGATTTACTGCAGTTGGTCTTGTGCTGCGCAGTACTTTACATATTTCAGAAATTTTTTGTAAAAAATCTTTTTTTTCAAGATGTACAATTTCTTTTACTCCTAATACAATACCGTATGCCGCTGTTACGCCTATGGCAGGAGCACCTCTAACAACCATGTTTTTAATGGCTTCTGCCACCCCTATGTAATCAGCATATTCATTAATAACAAATTGCGTTGGTAATTTTGTTTGATCTATTAATTTTTCATTAAATACTTTTAAAACAGCTTCGTGCGTAACGGGTTTTATATCGTCACGACCTTCTAGTCCTGCATCATAATCAGTAATAAGCGAAATATTTACGTAAGGTATTTCCATTTCCAGTGCCAAATAACATTCCGGATATTGTGTCATATTGATAACTTCCCAACCCATTTTATTAAACCAACGGCTTTCGGCTCGTGTTGAAAATCTTGGTCCTTGAATAACCACAACTGTGCCAGTCTCATGGACAGGGATATTAAGTTCTTTTGCTGTTTCAATTGCTAAATTTCTTAACGCCGCATCATATGGGTCAGCAGGACTCACATGCTTTACCTCGGGACCTTCAAAAAAAGTGTCAATTCTGCCACTTGTTCTATCGACAAATTGATCACAGATAACAAACTCTCCTGGTTTAATATGCGGTTGAAGACTTCCACAAGCATTTGGTGCTATAATTTTGCTAACTCCAAGCATTTTCATGGCATAAATATTTGCTCTATACGGAACGAGATGGGGTGGATATTGATGGTTTTTCCCATGCCTGGGTAAAAAAGCTACCTTTTTATTTCCGATTGTGGCAAGTGCTATTTTATCACTGGGGTTACCATATGGAGTTTCAATTTCTATTTCTTCTACATTATCTAAGAAGGAATAGAATCCGGAACCACCAAATACACCGATATCTGCTTTTTTTTCCATATACAATCCTCCTTCATATTTTTATACGTCATATTTAATATATTACTTTATTAATTTAGATAAAGTATTAAATTATTTTACTATTTCAATTATATAGTATTAACATTATTTTTCAATAATTAAAAGCAAAATTATACCTTTTAATTAAATCAAAATTGTGAATTTGGCTAAAATAATGAATACGGCTCAAAGATAGTATGCCAAAAAATTACTTATAAAATGATTTGTTATTCATAATAACTGTATTCTTTTTAGGGAAAATTATTTTTATAAGAAAATAAGTATGCTGTTGGAGGTATTACAATGGATAATGATAAAATAAATCATTATAAAAACTTATTACTTAAGCAAAAAGAACAACATGCTCATGTAATACATGATATGAAAAAATTTGATATGGGAGAAAATGACAAATATTCCGCTGATGAACTTTCCAATTATGATAATCATCCCGGTGAATTGGGAACTCAAGTGTTTGAATTAGAGCAAAATATGGCTCTACAAGTTAATGAAGAGTATAATATTCAGGAAATAAATGATGCTCTCCAAAGAATTGAAGATGGAAGTTATGGAAAATGTGCATTTTGTGGTAAAGAGATTGATGAAGAACGGTTAGAAGTTATACCTTATGCACGTTTTTGTATTGATTGTGAAAAAGAAAAAGAAATTGATATGGAATTATTAAAATACAATCGTCCGATTGAAGAAAAGGTGGTGGATGCACCTTTTGGAAGAAAATATTTAAATCGTCAAGAAGATGATGAATATGAGGGTATAGATCAACTAAATGATGTAATAAAGTACGGTTCAGCAAGTACACCACAAGATATGGGTGGTTATCATGATTATGAAGATTATTATACAAATGAGATTGATAAACAAGGTATAGTAGATCATATGGACCAGATAAGCAATGAGGAATATAAATCACAATTACCTGATTGAAATGAGAAACGTTCCAGCCAAATGTTACAGTAATGATTAAAAATTTCAATGAGATGCGATTAGGGTTACTTTATACAATGAATAAAAAATAGGCAAATTGTGCAAAAAATGATGCTAGATTATTCATTTCCATTCTTATCAAATATATTGTCAATGCTCCTTATGAATGCTATAATCTACTAGTACTACTTTATGTTATGTATTTTTTAGTAGTACTAAAAATTTGCAAGGAGTTGAAATATATGCTTTGGATTATAATGATAACGGCTATTTTAGCAATAGATCAATATACTAAATATTTAGCCGCAACAACACTTATAAACTATGATACTATTCCTTTAATAAAAAATGTTTTTCATCTTACTTTTGTTAAAAATAGAGGCGCAGCCTTTGGCATACTCCAAAACCAAAAGTGGTTTTTTATTATCGTTACTATCGTGATTATGGCTGGAATTGTATATTATATTATAAAAAATAAACCAAAAAGTAAACTGCTAATGATAAGTTTGTCCATGATATTAGGTGGTGCCGTTGGCAATCTTATTGATAGAATAAGATACAGTTATGTGATAGACTTTTTTGATTTTAACTTAATTAATTGGCCTGTATTTAATGTAGCCGACTCATTTGTAGTAGTAGGAACCATTTTGTTATCCTATTATCTTTTATTTAAATACGAGGAAAAAAAGGATGAAGTATAGATGACCACTAGGCAATTGAAGGTGAAAGCCGAAGAACATAATATTAGAATTGATAAATATTTAAGCGATAGAATAAATGATTTATCACGCTCATATGTTCAAAAAATTATACAGGACGGACTAGTACAGGTCAATGGAAAAAACGTGAAATCAAATTATAAAGTAAAGGGTAACGACATTATTGATATTAAAATTCCTAAACCAGAAAAACTTGAAGTCAAGGCTGAGGATATTCATTTAGATATTATATATGAAGATACCGATTTATTGGTAGTGAATAAACCACAAGGCATGGTTGTCCATCCGGCAGCAGGCAATTATACTGGTACACTTGTTAATGCGCTTATGAAGCATTGTGGTAATAATCTTTCCGCTATTAACGGAGTTATTCGTCCTGGCATTGTACATAGAATTGATAAAGATACTTCCGGTTTATTGTTGGTTGCTAAAAATAATCAGGCCCATCTCAAACTAGCAAAACAAATTAAAAACCACTCTCTTACTAGAAGGTATGTAGCAATTGTTTACGGAAATATAAAAAACAATGTTGGAACCATTGATGCACCGATAGGGAGACACCCAATAGATAGAAAAAAGATGTGTGTGACTACTAAAAACAGCAGGAATGCTATCACACATTTTAATGTGATAGAGAAATTAGCTCATTTTACGTATATAGAATGTAAGCTAGAAACCGGAAGAACACACCAAATAAGAGTTCATATGAGTTATATAGGGCATCCTATTGTTGGAGATCCTGTTTATGGGCCTAAGAAAGACAAGTTTAATTTAAATGGACAGGCACTACATGCAAAATTATTAGGTTTTATCCATCCTACTACGCAAGAATATATGGAATTTGAAGTATCTCCTCCACCTTATTTTGAAAAAATATTAAATTTACTGCGAAAAATGAATAACGAAAATAGTTATATTTTTTAAAATTCATTTTTGAAAATTGTATCACCAGTACTATTTTGTTTTATAAAAGTTCCTATAATGAACAATAAACTAATTTTTAAAAATATTAAAAATAACAGTAGACAAAATAAAACTTTTAGTGTAGAATAGAGTCGACAAATGAATAAGGATAGTTAACCTTTAAATTAGTCCTGTGAGGCTGGTAAGGTTAAGTGAACGGATGCTTATATATACATTGAGTATATTCAATTGCTGAATGTATTTTGGTTATTTTGGGCATGTTAACTTCTTACTGGCTGGTAAGAAGTTTTTTATTTGATTGAATTTATGCAAAAGAGGAGAGTGAAAATTAAAGATGATTGAAAAAGCTAAAATTATGGATGAACAGGCCATGCAAAGAGCTATTACCAGAATATCTCACGAAATCATTGAAAAAAATAAAGGGGTAGATGACGTAGTATTAATTGGAATTCAAAGACGAGGAGTGCCATTATCCCGAAAAATAGCTTTAAAAATTAAGGAAGTTGAAGGTACGGATGTACCAGTAGGTATCCTTGATATTACACTTTATAGAGATGATTTGAGCTTACTTGCGGAACATCCGGTAATTAATGGTACAGAGATCAACTTTAATATTACAGGTAAAAAGATTGTTTTGATAGATGATGTCCTTTATACCGGACGTACCGTAAGAGCTGCAATTGATGCAATTATGGATTTGGGAAGACCTCAAATGATTCAATTAGCTATTTTAATTGACAGGGGACACAGAGAATTACCTATTAGAGCCGATTATGTAGGAAAAAATGTTCCTACATCCAAAGATGAGATTATTCAT
This sequence comes from Clostridiales bacterium, assembly GCA_030156665.1. Taxonomy (GTDB): domain Bacteria; phylum Bacillota; class Clostridia; order SK-Y3; family SK-Y3; genus JASGMB01. The sequence goes on along the minus strand of JASGMB010000003.1, from coordinate 12,305 downwards.
GTTAAAGTTGAAGAAATAGACGGTATTAATGAAGTTATTATAAGCAGTCAAGAAAATTTTTAGATGACGGCTAATTAACAGATACAAATGAAAGGGGAATATAAAATGTCAAATAGTACGAAGTCTTATATTCTTGGGCTACAGCATTTATTTGCAATGTTTGGAGCAACGGTTTTAGTTCCCGCATTGACTGGTTTACATCCGGGGGTTGCATTATTTACTGCAGGAGTGGGTACCTTTATATTTCATTATATAACCGGTAAAAAAGTACCTGTTTTCCTTGGATCAAGTTTTGCATATATTGGAGCAATTAAGTTAGTAATAGAAAAATATGGTATTCAAGCTGCACAAGGTGGTATTATAACTGCTGGTTTGATATACGTCCTGTTATCCGTATTGGTATCATTAGTAGGTGCAGATAAAATAAAAAGTTTTTTGCCGCCTATCGTAACAGGACCCATTATTATGGTAATTGGTTTAACGTTAAGTCCTGTTGCAGTGGATATGGCGTCAGGAAACTGGTGGATTGCAATATTTGTTCTATTAGTGGTTATAATCATCACGGTATTCGATAAAGGATTCTTTAAATTGGTTCCGATTCTAATTGGTATTGCTTCAGGTTATATTGTATCTTTGATTATGGATTATAGCGGATTTTCCGGTACACAACCACTTGTCAATACGCAGAAAATTATTGAAGCGGATTGGCTAAATATTATGCCTATATTTAGAGGTGAATTTTTTACACTTCCATCTTTTAATATCACAGCCATCTCTTTAATTGCTCCTATAGCCATTGTTACATTCATGGAACATATTGGTGATATTACAACAAATGGTGCGGTTGTTGGAAGAGATTATTTTAAAGATCCTGGACTACACAGAACGTTGCTTGGTGATGGATTAGCAACATTTTTTGCAGGGTTGGTTGGAGGTCCTGCTAATACTACTTATAGTGAAAATACCGGGGTATTAGCTGTTACCAAAGTATATGATTCTAAAATTCTTAGAATTGCAGCAGTTTATGCCATTATCCTTAGTTTAGTGGGTAAGTTGGGTGCAATTTTACAAACAATCCCTGTACCTGTTATGGGGGGAGTGAGCTTGGTATTGTTTGGTATGATAGCAAGTATCGGTATGAGAACTATTTCGGAAGCAGATCTGGATTTCACTCACAGTAGAAATTTAATTATTGTGTCCCTGATACTTGTGGTAGGATTAGGAGTGGGAGATATTGCAATTACTGAGACATTCAAAATATCCGGATTATTCTTGGCTGCGCTGGTAGGAATTATATCCAATAAATTACTTCCTGAAAATGTATAAAAGAGAGTAGTAAGGATTTCCTTACTACTCTTTTTCAAAATATATATTATCCATATGAGGTGATAAAAACTATGTTAAGAAATCGAAAAGACCTGCTTGGGCTAAAAGATCTGTCGGAAGAAGAGATTAAATATATTTTAAATACGGCAGAAACAATGAAGTATATACTTGCACAAAAAAACAAAAAAACTCCTCATTTACAAGGCAAATCGATTATTACTCTCTTTTATGAAAATAGTACACGAACGAGATTATCATTTGAATTAGCTGCTAAGTACATGAGTGCTAGTGCAGCTAATATTTCTGCATCTGCAAGCAGTGTTCAAAAGGGTGAAACTTTGATAGACACAGGAAGAACCATTAATATGATGGGGACGGATATTATTATCATTCGACATCCTATGTCAGGTGCTCCGCATCTTTTGGCCAGAAATGTCAAAGCATCTGTAATTAATGCAGGGGATGGCATGAATGAACATCCTACACAAGCACTTCTTGATATGATGACAATAAAAGAAAAAAAGGGAGAAATAAGGGGCTTAAAAGTAGCGATTATCGGTGATATTGCTCATAGTAGAGTTGCACGTAGTAATATTTGGGGATTAACTAAATTGGGCGCTGAAGTTTGTGTAGCAGGGCCTACTACATTAATACCGCCGGAATTAGAAAAAACAGGCGTGAAAGTTTTTAACAGCGTACAAGAAGCTTTATTAGATGCTGATGTGGTGATGGGTCTTAGAATACAATTAGAGAGACAAAAGCGAGGTCTGTTTCCGACTATACGAGAATATACAAGATTTTTTGGAATTGACAATAAAAGACTTATGTTTGCCAAAGAGGATGCCCTTTTACTTCATCCTGGTCCTGTAAACCGTGGTGTTGAATTATCATCTGATGTTATTGACGGTGATAAATCTTTAATTGATGAACAAGTTGCCAATGGAGTTGCCGTAAGGATGGCGATTTTATATCTATTTGCAAGAAAGGGTGGTAGTAATGAGAATTTTAATTAAAAATGGACATGTAATAGACCCTCAAAATAATAGGGATGACATATTAGATATTTATGTCGAAAATGGCATGATTGTGGAAATTGAAAAAAATCTTGACTATAGTGGCGGGGAAATTGAAGTTATTGACGCTAAAGATAAGCTGGTTGTGCCCGGACTCATTGATATGCACTGTCATCTTCGAGAGCCCGGATACGAATATAAAGAAGATATTGAAAGCGGAACAAGAAGTGCGGCTGTTGGAGGGTTTACCTCTATTGCATGTATGCCCAACACAAATCCGGTAATAGACAATCAAGCAATAGTAGAATATATAAAAGTTAAAGCAAAAAAAGTAGGGGTAGTCAATGTGTATCCTATTGGTGCAATTACTAAAGGATTAAAAGGAGAAGAATTGGCAGAAATAGGAGAGCTGAAATTTGCAGGAGTTGTAGGTATTTCAGATGATGGAAAATCAGTGATGAATTCCGCACTTATGAGAAGAGCATTGCAATATGCGCATATGTTTGATACACCTGTAATAGCCCACTGTGAAGATATAACACTGGTTGATGAAGGAGTAATGAACGAAGGGTATATGTCAACCTATCTGGGGTTGAAAGGTATCACCAGAGCTGCTGAAGAAGTAATGGTAGCAAGGGATGTAATCTTATCCGAAGTAACAGGCGCACCCATTCATATTGCTCATGTGAGTACTGAAGGGGCAGTTGCAATCATTCGTCATGCAAAGGCAAGAGGAGTTAAAGTAACATGTGAAACCTGTCCGCATTATTTCACCCTTACAGATAAGGTGGTTGATGGGTACAATACGAATGCAAAAATAAATCCCCCTCTCCGGACAGAAAAGGACGTAGAGGCTATTAAAAAAGGATTAAAAGATGGAACCATTGATGTTATTGCAACTGACCATGCTCCACATCATATCGATGAAAAAAATGTAGAGTTTAATAAAGCGGCAAATGGAATTGTAGGATTTGAAACGGCGCTTGCGTTAGGAATAACGTACCTTGTTGACAAAGGTATTTTAACCATGCAACAGTTACTGCAAAAGATGTGTGTTAATCCTGCCAATATTTTAGGTTTGAATAAAGGGTCGTTAGGCATTAATAAACCTGCAGATATCGTTGTGATTGATAAGAACGAAGAATATGTAGTCGATGTAAATAAGTTTCAATCAAAGAGTAAAAATTCACCTTACCATGGTTACAGCTTGAAAGGCACAGTGCATTTTACGATTGTAGGAGGTAAAGTGATTGTAAGGCAAAAAGTGTTATTATAGTAGAGGATGACTGGGAAGTGAGAAATACAGTTTACTCTTATAGTTCCGATTGCAAAGTACAAATATTGGAGGGATTGTAAATGTCAATTGATATGCTTATTGATAAAATAATAGAAAAAAATAATCCTTCAGTGATTGGTCTGGATCCAAGAATTGAATATGTACCTGCGTTTATTAAAACAGCATGTTATGAACAATATGGAAAGAATCTTACAGGTGTAGCACAAGCCATATTAACTTTTAATAAAAAACTAATAGACGAGCTTTGTGATATTATTCCTGCTGTCAAACCTCAATCAGCCTACTATGAAATGTATGGTATAGAAGGAATTAAAGTATTTCACGAAACAATAAACTATGCAAAGAAAAAAGGGTTATATGTTATTGCTGACGTAAAAAGAAATGATATTGGTTCAACAGCAGAAGCTTATTCCAGTGCATATTTAGGAAACACTAAAATTGATAATGAACTTAATGTAAATACTTTTAATTCAGATAGTATAACTGTTAATCCATATTTAGGGACGGATGGCGTTAAACCTTTCATTAATGACTGCAATCAATATAATAAAAGTATATTTGTTTTAGTGAAAACATCTAATCCATCGTCCGGTGAGATACAAGATTTGATGGTAGAAAATAAAACAATATATCAAAAAGTAGCTGAGCTTGTAAAGCAATGGGGAAGGACAAGTATAGGACAAAAAGGATATAGCAATATTGGTGCTGTAGTAGGTGCGACTTATCCTGATCAGGCTGTGAAACTGCGAAAAACCATGCCTAATACTTACTTTCTTGTACCGGGATATGGGGCACAGGGTGGTACGGCAAATGATGTTGCAAGCTGCTTTAATAACGATGGCTTAGGCGCAATTATAAATTCATCTCGCGGTATTATATGTGCTTATATCAATAAAAGGTATCCAGAAAAAGAATTTGCACATGCTGCAAGAGAAGCAGCAATTCAGATGAAAAATGATATATTAGATAGTTTAAAGTAAGAAGCGAAAAACAGTTATCTATTCACTGATAAATAACTTATTAAGAACTCAAAATGGAAAGGCCTAGCATTAACAATTATTTGAAAGGTAGGAATTACAAAATGCAAGCAATTTTGGCTTTGGAAGATGGAACAATATTTAAAGGTAATAGTTTTGGTGTAGAAGGTGAGGTAATTGGTGAGGTTGTATTTAATACCGGTATGACCGGATACCAGGAAATACTTACTGATCCTTCTTATTGTGGACAAATGGTAACAATGACATATCCGCTTATCGGCAACTATGGCATTAATATAGATGACTTTGAATCAACTAAACCTCAAGTAAAAGGGTTTATCGTAAGAGAATTATGTAAAGTTCCGAGCAATTGGCGTTCTAAAGAAACACTGAACGAATATCTTAAAAGACATAATATTATCGGAATAGAAGGCATTGATACTAGAGCATTGACTAGAATATTAAGAGACAAAGGGACAATGAATGGAATAATATCTACCGACCCTAATTTTGATATCGACAAAAAAATAGATAAAATCAAGCTTTATCGTATCGTTAATCCTGTAGATACAGTGACTACCAAAGAAACAAAAAGATATCACGGTACAGATTGCAAAGTTGCCGTTATTGATCTTGGAGCAAAAGCAAATATTATACGCTCTCTTGTAAATAGGGGTTGTGAAGTGACTGTATTTTCTGCAAGAAGTACTGCTGATGAAATATTGAACACTGGTCCAGATGGAATTATGCTCTCTAATGGACCTGGTGACCCAAAAGATTGCGTTGAAGTCATCAAAAATATCAAAAAACTTATAGCATCGGGAAAACCCATTTTTGGAATATGCCTCGGACATCAATTAACTGCACTGGCAAATGATGCGGATACAGAAAAACTCAAATATGGACACAGAGGGTGCAATCATCCGGTAAAAGACATCAAAAAGGATGCTACCTATATTACATCTCAAAATCATGGATACACCATTGTTGAATCATCTCTTGATAAAGATATTGCTGAAATAAGTCATATAAATATGAATGATGGGACGATTGAAGGAGTACGTTATAAGAATAAACCGGTTTTTACTGTTCAGTTTCATCCTGAAGCATCCCCTGGGCCCCAAGATACGGCCTATCTATTTGATGAATTTATTGAATTGATAAAAAGGAATAGAGAGGAGAAAATTTAATGCCACTGAAAAAAGATGTAAAAAAAGTGCTGGTAATTGGATCGGGTCCAATCATTATAGGACAAGCGGCAGAATTTGATTATGCAGGCACTCAGGCCTGTCAGGCATTAAGAGAAGAAAATATTGAAGTCGTACTGGTAAACAGTAATCCTGCAACTATCATGACTGATAAAAATATTGCTAACAAAGTTTATATTGAACCATTGACGACTGAAATTATTAAAAAAATTCTTATTAAAGAAAAACCAGATAGTGTTCTTCCAACGTTGGGTGGTCAAACAGGACTTAATCTTGCGATGGAATTGGCAGAAGAAGGTTTCTTACAGCAGCAAGGTGTAAAATTACTTGGAACAGCAGTAGAAGCAATCAAGATGGCAGAAGACCGCCAGGAATTTAAAGATACCATGGAAAAAATAGGAGAACCGGTAATTGCAAGCAAAGTAGTAAGTACCTATGAAGATGCTTTAAGCTTTTCAAAAGAAATCGGTTTTCCGGTTATTGTACGTCCTGCCTATACTTTAGGTGGCACTGGTGGAGGAATTGCGCATAATGAGAAAGAATTATCGGAAATAGCTCCTCATGGTCTTAGACTTAGTAGAGTCCATCAGGTTTTGATTGAAAAATGTATTGCCGGGTGGAAAGAAATTGAATATGAAGTCATGAGGGATGGCAAAGGAAATTGCATTACCGTATGTAATATGGAGAATATTGATCCGGTAGGTGTGCATACGGGAGACAGTATCGTAGTTGCCCCTTCTCAAACACTTAGCGATAAAGAGTATCAAATGCTGAGAAGTGCGGCCTTAAATATTATAACCGAACTGGGAATAGAAGGCGGCTGCAACGTTCAATTCGCTTTAAATCCACATAGTTTTGAATATGCAGTGATAGAAGTTAACCCAAGAGTAAGCCGTTCCAGTGCTTTAGCATCAAAAGCTACAGGCTATCCAATCGCAAAAGTTGCAACAAAGATTGCAATTGGATATGGATTAGATGAGATAAAAAATGCTGTTACCGAAAAAACCTTTGCATGTTTTGAACCTGCACTTGACTATGTAGTGGTTAAAATACCAAAATGGCCGTTTGATAAATTTGTTAAAGCAAAAAGAACTCTGGGAACGCAAATGAAAGCTACCGGAGAGGTAATGGCAATCAGTTCTTCTTTTGAGGCGGCGTTAATGAAAGCAATACGTTCCCTGGAACTTGGCATCTTTAACATTGAGTTGAAGCATTTAAAAAAGCTTTCCACTGAAAAAATTCGTTCTAAAATAAAAAATATAGATGATGAAAGAATTTTTGTGGTAGCAGAGGCGTTAAGACGTGGTATTACAGTTGAAGAAATCAGCGATATAACAAAAATTGACCGATTTTTCTTAAATAAGATTTTTCAACTGGTGCAGATGGAAAATAGATTAAAGTTGACAACAATAAATGAGTTAGATAAAGACTTATTACTAAAAGCTAAAAAGATGGGTTACATCGATGAAGTTATTGCATCTTTTATCGGAAGTACAAAACAACACGTGCGAAATTTAAGAAAATCTTTTGGGATTCATCCTTCATATAAAATGGTAGATACCTGTGCAGCAGAGTTTGAGGCAGCTACACCATACTATTATTCTACGTTTGATGAATTTTCGGAAATAAAACAGTCAAAAAAGAAAAAAGTTCTTGTTATCGGTTCAGGACCTATTCGAATTGGTCAGGGAATAGAATTTGACTATTGTTCAGTACATTGTGTGTGGGCTTTAAAAGAAGCCGGATATGAAACCATCATTGCAAATAACAATCCGGAAACTGTGAGTACCGATTTTGACACAGCCGACAAATTATATTTTGAGCCACTGACTCCGGAAGATATTGAGCATATTATTGAAATAGAAGAACCTGATGGTGCTATTGTCCAATTTGGTGGTCAAACCGCAATAAAACTTACCAAAACTTTAAAAGATTTGGGGGTAAATATACTTGGTACTTCAGCAGAAGATATTGATGCGGCAGAAGATAGAGAAAAGTTTGATAAGATACTTGAACAATGCGGGATACCAAGACCCGAAGGAAAAACTGTTTTTACACTTGAAGAAGCTTTAAATGCAGCACGGCAATTGGGGTATCCGGTCCTTGTCAGACCATCTTATGTGTTGGGTGGTCAGGGAATGGAAATTGCTTTTAATGAAAATGATATAATAGAATTTATGGAAATTATTAATCGTGTTAAACAAGAGCATCCCATACTTATTGATAAATATATGATGGGCAAAGAAATAGAAGTAGATGCCATATGTGATGGAGAAGATATATTAATCCCGGGCATTATGGAACATCTCGAAAGAGCGGGTGTACACTCCGGAGATAGCATATCTGTATACCCGACCCAGACCATTGAGCAAAAATATAAAGATATGATTGTAGAGTACACATATCAACTTGCAAAGGCAATGAATGTAAAAGGACTAATCAATATACAATTTGTTTTATATAATGATGAGGTATATGTAATCGAGGTGAATCCCCGCTCCAGTAGAACAGTACCGTATATCAGTAAAGTGACCAACATACCAATGGTAAACCTTGCAACCAAGGTAGTTTTAGGGCAAAAATTAAAAGATTTGGGATATGGTATAGGACTGCACCCTGAAGGAAAATATGTTGCGGTTAAAGTTCCCGTTTTCTCATTTGAAAAACTGCACGATGTGGATATAAGTCTGGGACCAGAGATGAAATCTACAGGAGAAGTTTTGGGTATTTCTGAAGATTTTACCGAAGCATTATATAAAGGCTTAATAGGTGCAGGATTCAAGATTCCTCGAGAGGGTAATGTTTTAATAACTGTAAGAGATACTGATAAACAGGAAATTATTCCGATAGCGCAAGACTTGGAAAAACTAGGATTTAAATTATATGCAACGGGAAATACTGCACATAGGCTCAATAAAAATTATATTGCCACCAGTATTGTTAAAAAAATTGGTCAGGGGATACCGGATATTTTGGAACTAATCCAATCGGGCAAAATTCATTTGGTAATTAATACACCTACCCGTGGACGACAGCCAAAAAGAGATGGTTTTCAAATCAGAAGAAAATCGGTGGAACAATCTATTCCTTGTTTAACCTCTTTAGACACTGCAAATGCAGTAGTTAAAACACTTAAATTAAATAAAGCAGAAAAAGACTTAGAAGTAATAGATATTACAAAAATATAAAAGACAGACAGGATTGCAGGGGTAAAAACCTGCATCCTTAGTTTAATATACGAACAATAAGCCTAATAATCCAATTGGGAGGAATAAAGGTGTATAAGCAAAATTACCTCAGTAAGATTAGTTATAAAAAAGAAATAGTACCGGGCATTTTTGACATGAGAGTAGTATGTAAAGAAATTGCTCAACAGGCAAAACCGGGACAGTTTTTAAATATCAAATGTTGTGAAGGTTTGACTGCGATATTACGAAGACCCATTAGTATATGTGATATTGATACTAAAAATCAAGAAATAAGATTTATTTTTCAAGTAAAAGGAAACGGTACTAAATTACTAGCTCTAAAAAAAGTTGGCGATAATATCGATATTTTAGGCCCTCTGGGAAATGGTTATTATATAAATGACCAATATACTAACCCTTTACTTGTAGGTGGAGGTATTGGTGTTTTTCCGCTCCTGATGCTTATAAAATCAATTTCATCTCAAAATTCAACAGTGTATTTGGGCTTTAAAAATAAAGAAATGGTAGTTTTAGAGAAGGATTTTCATAAAGTATGTTCTAATCTACAAATTGCTACCGATGATGGAAGCTACGGCCATAAAGGATATGTGACGCAATTGATGGAGAAGAAATTACAGAAAGATCCTGTAGATATTGTTTACGCTTGTGGACCGGAACCAATGCTTAGGCTTGTTAATAACACATGTAAAAAATATAACATTCCCTGTCAGATCTCTTTGGAACAGAGAATGGGGTGCGGCATAGGAGCCTGTTTGGTATGTGCTTGTAAAATTAAAACAACACAAGATTGGGAATACAAGCATGTTTGTAAGGATGGTCCTGTGTTTTGGGGAAATGAGGTGATTTTTGATGACTGAGATTAATATGAAAATCAATATTGCTGGAGTTGAGTGGAATAATCCAGTTGTTACCGCCTCGGGGACGTTCGGTTTCGGAAGGGAATATGGAGAATATATTGACCTTAATAAACTGGGCGCCATATGTGTAAAAGGATTAACGCTTGCACCACGTCAAGGTAATCAACCGCCGCGAATTGCAGAAACGCCTGCAGGAATTTTAAACAGCGTAGGGCTGCAAAATCCAGGAGTAAAATATTTTGTAGAGCATGAGATTCCTTTTTTAAAAAAATATACATCCAAAATAATTGCGAACATTTCAGGAAACACCGTTGAAGAATATTGTAGTATGGCAGAATTATTAAGTGATAGTGATGTTGATTTAATAGAAATGAATATTTCCTGTCCGAACATAAAAGAAGGCGGTGTTGCTTTTGGTACAAATGCTAGAACTGTAAACAGTATTACCCGAGAAGTTAAAAAACATTGCAAAAAAGCTCTGATGGTAAAACTTTCTCCTAATGTTACAGATATTAAAGAAATTGCAAAGGCAGCAGAAGATGGGGGCGCAGATGCTTTATCACTTATTAATACGCTGCTGGGTATGGTGATAGATATCAACACACGTAGACCTATACTTGCCAATAACGTAGGAGGACTATCGGGACCTGCCATAAAACCTGTAGCAGTCAGAATGGTATGGCAGGTAGCATCTGTCGTGAATATACCGATTATTGGTATGGGAGGTATTATGACTGGAGAAGATGCGGTAGAATTCCTATTGGCCGGAGCTTCAGCCGTTGCAGTGGGAACTGCAAATTTAATAGATCCGACAGCATGTATGAAGGTGTTAGAAGGATTAGAAAACTATATGTACAGGAATAATATCAAAGATATTAAGGAGATAATAGGAAAAGTAGAAATAAACTAGGTTGGATTTCAGAGTGGAGGTATTACTTATGACACGTCTATTTTTAGTTCGACATGGTGAAGCTGAAGGAAATCTTCATAGAAAGTTTCACGGCCATTACGATTCGCACTTAACTTCAAATGGGTATTTGCAGGTTCAAAAGTTAACACAGCGATTATCTGAAGAAAATATTGATATATTGTATTCCAGCGACCTTACAAGGGCCTATGAAACTGCAAAATATATAGCAGATAAAAAAAATTTAGATATACATGTAATGCGAGGTTTAAGAGAAATCAATGGAGGAGATTGGGAAGATGTGCCATGGGCTGAATTACCCAATAGATGGCCTGAAGCTTATGATCATTGGGAAAATAAACCCCATTTACTTCAAATGCCTAATGGAGAATCTATGGTGGAATTTCAAAATAGAGTAGTAGAAGAAATTACAAAAATTACCAGGGATAATAAAGGAAAAAATATTTGTGTAGTTACACATGGAACGGTGATAAAAGCAGTACTTTGTTATTTTTACGGTAAACCCTTAGAAGAATTTACAAGCATTAGATGGCATGATAATGCATCTATTACTGTAGTCAATTTTAATGATAATAATTATACAGTTATTATCGAGGGGGATAATGCTCATTTAGGTGAGCTAAGTACTTTTGCAAAACAGGACTGGTGGAGGAAGTAGGATTTAGATTTAGACTAAGATTTAGAACTATGCAAAAGTGAATAGATAAGATACCGATAACACCTGTATTTTTATAATAAAGAAAGGGGATAAATGTAAATGATTACAGAAAAAAGAGTGCTGGAGATTTTAAAAGAAGCTGGCGTATTGTTAGAAGGACATTTTTTGTTGACATCGGGGCGCCACAGTAGTAAATATCTTCAGTGTGCAAAAATATTTCAGCATACTAAATATAGTGAGGAGTTGTGTAAGGCTTTAGCTGAAAAATTCAAAGATGAAAATGTAGATGTCGTCATAGGTCCTGCAATAGGTGCTATTCTAATATCTTACGAAGTAAGCCGGTGGTTGAGAGTAAAAAATATTTTTGCTGAACGAGAAAATGGAGTTATGACACTTAGAAGAAATTTCACCATTGCGAAAGGACAAAATGTATTAGTGGTAGAAGATGTAGTTACTACTGGTGGCTCAGTCAAAGAAGTTATGAAAGTAGTAGAGGATTTAGGAGGAAAAGTAATCGGCGTAGGAGCAATAGTAGATAGAACCGGTGGAAAAATTAATTTCGGCACAAAGTTTGAATCAGTAATTTCATTAAACGTAGAATCTTATGAACCAGACCAGTGTTTACTTTGCAAGCAGGGTATACCAGTTGTAAAACCAGGTAGCAGAAATATCTAATACTATATTCCCATTTTGGTGAATTACAAATAAAAATGCCCTATTGCACAATGGGGCATTTTATTAATGGTAAAAAACCACCCGCTATGCGGGTGAGAATAGAAAAGGCAATGCCTATAAATAGAAAGACCAATCGGTTTTCTGTTATAATGTTTGG